>CAZEBE010000019.1:0-11721 GCA_964510275.1 uncultured Gammaproteobacteria bacterium | reverse complement strand
TATAAAAATTATTCTTTTTTACCAAGTGGAATTCCCAAAAATATTATCGCATCCTGAGATTTCTTAAAGACCAAGCCTCTTTCATTTAATCTTTTGTAGCCTTTTGATAATTCTTCAAGTAAAGCTTGATTTACTTTATTAATACCAGATAACAAAACTTGCTGTCCGCGTGATTCAATAATATCAATTATTTCATCTAAGGTTTCAACACCATCGGTATCCATAAAATTAACCTCTCTTAATCTGAGAATAATTGTCTTATATTTAACCAAATTTGTTTCAAAACGAAGTAAATGAGCCCTAGCATTGATATAACACAACTTACCACTGAAAGAATATAACAAAACATCAGCGCTTTCTTTTATTTCTTTTAACCTGATACCCGAATCAATATCAATAATACCTTTATCTAGACTGTTAATTCTTAACTTAAAATGCCCCTGAGAAATTCTATCAACAAAAACTAAAAGGGAAATAGAGACACCAATTAAGATCCCAAAAATTGGATCAATTACAATTGTTACCAAGGCCACTAAAAGGGAAACAAAAAATCCATCTTTTTCATAACGCCATAATTTTCCATAGTTTTCTGTCTCAACCATAGCAATAGCAGTAAAGACTAAAATCGCCGCAATTACAGCCATCGGAATATATTTAAAATAACCTAATAAAAATAAAGAAATTATCGCAATGCTAATAACACTGATAATTGCTGAAGTTCTATGAGTGGCACCTGTCTTAATATTCAAAGAGGTCCTAGCTAGAGCTGCTGTGGCCGGCATACCACCAACTAAACCAGAAACAATGTTAGCCAAACCTAAACCCAGCATTTCTTTACGTCCATTATGTTTGGTCTTAGTCATGCCGTCAGCTATTTTAGCAGATAGCATTGTTTCTAAAATAGCAATTAAGGCAATAATGGCTGCTGTTTCAATCATAGAAACTGAAAACACTAACTGAGTTTTTTCAAAAAGATGAAAATTTATCTCACCAAACTTAGCTCCTAAGGTTTCTATATTTAAGTAAGAAAAGTTTTTTTCACTAAAATATCCTAATAAAATACCGATTGGTGCCAAAACAATAGCCCCAGGAACTTTCTTAACAAACTTTTTAAACACCAGAAGAATAATAAGTGAGACTGCAAAAATACCAAAAGAAACCCAGGACATATTAGAAAAATGTTTAACTGATTCTATGGTGTTATCAAAGAAGTTTTCATGTTTAGTTAAATTTTGAAGACCCAAAGCAAAGTTTAGTTGTCCTAAGCCAATAATAAAAGCGACACCTAAGGTAAAGCCGTGAATTACACCAGAAGGGATAAGGATTAAATATCTTTCTAACTTAAGTAAATATGAAATAACAATAAACAAGCCAACTAAAACTGTTAATACTGGTAAGCCAATTAAGCCATTAGTTATTACATAAGCAGCAATTATTCCTGATAAAGCACCAGTCGGCCCAACAATATTAAAATTACTACCACCAAAAATAGCGGCCACAAGTCCCGCCCAAATAGCCGTTATAATACCAATTAAAGGACTAACGCCTGAAGCAACTGCTAAAGAAATTGATAAAGGAATAGAAATCAGGGAAACGGTAAAACCTGATTTTAGGTTTTTTTAAACATTGTTTGAAATCATACAGCAAAAAAATTGGCCAGGTGTTTATACCCAGCTTTTTTAGATAAAAAATAATTTGTATATATAAAGTTTTTATTTTTCAGCAAACTGATTATAACAAAACTTATTATTAAATTGCAAATTATTTTTATTTAGCTAAAAAATATGCTATTATTTAAAAATAAAAAAAATTAAATTAATTCTAAAATTATGAAAAAAGAAATTAAAAAAGGGAATTCTGGTGCCGTCGCTTTAGGTGCTAGTTTGGCTGGACTGGCCGCTTCAGCTTATTTCCTTTTTTCAGAAGATGGTAAGAAAGCTCAAAAACAAGCTAAGTCCTGGGCAATTAAAATGAAAGGTGATGTTATTGAAAAATTAGAAAACGCTCGTGAAGTTAGTGAACCGGTTTATCATAAAATAATTGATAACGTAGCGGCTAAACATGAAAAGTTAAAAAAGAATGGCCCTAAAGAAGTAAAAGAATTAGCTAAAGATTTAAAAAAACATTGGGGCTTTATTAGTGATTTAGCTACCACACCAAAAGTTAAAACCACAAAAAAAACTGTTAAAAAACCTACTGCTAAAAAATAAGAAATAAAAAACCGCCTATTGAGGCGGTTTTTTTATTTAGAAGGCTCAGTAAATATTTTCTTCGGAGTTTAACTTTGGTATTTTTACCAAAATTTCTTTTGAAAGAGAAATTTCTAAACTGTGTCCTAAATCAGTAGCGGCGATTTCATCGCCATGAACCAAAAATATTTTTTTTGATTTAGTTTTGTCTTTTAACAATGTTTTGGTTGCGTATTCAATTAAGAATGGCTCATCAGCATGAGCCGAGAAGCTATCAAAGCTAATTACTTTTGCTTTTACTTTAATTTCCTCTCCGTTCATTTTGATAGGTCGTCCTTCTTTCAGGTTCCTGCCTAAACTGTTACTGGCCATATAACCAACCAAACAAACAATGGTATTTTGTTTATCTAAGTTAGCTCTCAAATGACCCCTAACTCGTCCGGCGTCACACATACCAGAACCAGCAATAACAATATAACTTTCTGAACTAGCAATCAAAGCATTTGATTCCTTTTGTTCAGAAATTATATTGAAATACGGGTTACTCTTGGGATCAAAAGGGTTAAAAGTTAATCTGTCTTGATCGGAAAACATTTTTTGATCCCAGGCCAGAGAAAAAGACTCAGTAATCTTACTTCCCAATGGTGAATCCAAGTATATAGGAACTCGAGGAATTAAACCTTGGTCCATATAATAAGACAAGAGATAAACAATTTCCTGTGATCTCTCAAGAGCAAAAGAGGGAATAATAACGCGCTTCTTATTTTCACTGCTCTCTCTAATTAAATCCAGTAATTTTTCAATGTCCTGTTTTCTATCAGGGTGAATTCTGCCACCATAAGTGGATTCTAAAAATAAGAAGTCGACTGGCTCGTTAACTATTTCTGGCGGTGGCAAAATAATACCATCCCGACGGCCTAGATCACCAGAAAAGCAAAGATAAATGTCTTTGGGTTTAGAACTTAGTCGCACAATAACAACCGCACCACCCATAACATGTCCAGAGTGGTAAAATTTAACGCTGATAAATTTAGATAATTTTATCCAGCGATGGTAATCATAACCACTGTTTACAAAGTGGTATAACGCTTCCACGTCTTTTTGACTGTAAAGTGGTTCGATACAACTTTTGCTTTTTTGATTAAGAGAAGATTTGATGTTCTGACTAGAATAAATATTTTCAAAGCAACTTTCATTATTTACCCATTTTTTACCCCTATCTTTACTCTTGCGATTACACTTCTGAAAGGACAACTTTACCTCACCCCTTTCTTCCATCTTAAGAAGTTTCTTATTGCAGTAAGCGGCTTCCACCGTTTGAATTTTAGCACTGTCTTCCAACATTGGCTTGAGAAGATTTCTAGTACCTTTAGTACAAATAATTTCTCCCTTAAAACCGTTTTTGATAAACAGTGGCAATCTTCCAATATGGTCAATGTGAGAATGAGTTAAGATGACATAATCAACTTTACTTGGTTTTAGTTGTTTAAGGATTTCCTGATTATTTTTAATGGAATCTCTAAAATCACACTGAACTAAACCAGCGTCGATTAATAATTTGAAGTTTTGTCCACTTTTCGCAACACTAAGCAATATGCAAGAACCAGTCAAACTACCAGCCACACCACCCAAAAATTTAACCTTTGCTTTCATTGGCACCTCCTTTTTTATAGATTTATTTTAAAGTTCAAGTTTATATCACAATTATCACTTAAAATTAATTAAAAAACAAGTTGAAAACTTATTATAAAAGAAAAACCCTCAAATTTTTATTCGAGGGTTTCTACTTTAAAATTTTATACTAAGCTGTTTTTCGTTGATAAAAACATCTAGTATTTCTTCAGCTTTTGACTGTTCTTTAAGACCAGTCAAGTTCTTAAGTAAAGAAATAAATTTACTAGATAATCCTTTTCCCTTAAAAATCATAAGAGAAGAAAGTTTTAAAGGTAATAGATAATCATTGGGATGGTTAGCCTTTAAAATTTTTTGACATTCAGGGTTATCACAGCAAATCAAATCTCTGGAAATGGTCGTTGTGTTTAGATACAAAAAATATCTAACCCGTTTCTTATGACAAACGGGGCAATCAACTTGTATTCTTGGAAAATCACATAAACAACTAAGGTGTTTGTGTAATCCATTTCCAGAAGCACTAGATTGCGCGTATCTAAGCAAAACGCCAATATAGGCGGGGTCTTTTAAGATCACCTCTTCTATCGAGAGGTTCTTATACTTTCCAGATTGGAAAATATAAGGTTTAAAACAATTTTCTGCCATATAAATTGAGTTAAATGTTAAAAAACTATTAAAACTATAAAATGTTTTGCCTAAAAAGTCAATTATTTTAAGTCTTGGCCATTAAAGCTTTTATTTGTTATAATAAAAAACTATGAGCAAAAAATTTATTATTTTACTGACTGTTTTAATAGATGTTCTAGGAATTGGAATTATTATCCCTGTGTTGCCGTTTTATGTTGAATCATTTGGTGCTTCAGCTTTTACAGTAACTTTATTATTTGCAATCTTTTCTTTCTTTTCATTTTTTAGCGCCCCTCTACTGGGATCTTTGTCAGATAAAATAGGCCGACGACCCGTTTTAATTGTTAGTATTGCCAGTACTGCTTTAGGTTGGTTAGTTTTTGCGGCCGCTACTAATATTTATTGGCTTTTTATTGGTCGTATTATTGATGGACTAGCTGCTGGTAATTTCCCAATTGCTCAGAGTTATTTAATTGATATTGCTAAAGATGATAAAGAAAAAACCGTTAATCTAGGTCTCGTTGGAGCTATCTTTGGTATTGGTTTTATAATCGGTCCGCTCCTTGGTGGTGCCCTTAGTCAAATTTCTATTACTTTGCCTTTTTGGTTTGTTGGCGGACTTGCCATCTTTAATACTATTTTAGCCTTTTTAAATTTACCAGAAACAAATTTAAACAGAGATAAACATATAAAAGTATCTTTTAGTCCTTTTAAACCACTTATAATGGCCGCTAAAAATGCCTCTTTGCGTCCCAGCTTCATCGCTTGGTTTTTATTTGGTCTAGCAATTGCCGGACAACAATCAATTCTGTCTTTATACTTATCAGAGGCTTTTAATTTTAATTCTTTTTTAATTAGTTTAGTGCTCGGTGGCACAGGAATTATTTTAGTTATAAATCAAGGGGTGCTATTAAAAAATATTTGGCTTAGATATTTTTCTGAAGAAAAATTAATTATTTATTTTATTGCAATTTTAGGTATTAGTTTTTTATTTACTGGAGTTCATTTTATTTTATCTTTACTAATTGGATTATTCTTATTTAGCATTGCTCATTCGGTTTTAAGAATTTCAATGACTAGTAAAATTGCTAGAGAGGGCGATAAGAATGAACAGGGAATGGTCCTTGGTGTTTTATCATCGGTTATGTCGCTAAGCATGATTATTGGACCACTACTTGCTGGCGCCTTATTTTCAATTGATTTGAGTTTGCCGCTTTGGGGCAGCGCCGGATTTTCGTTTTTAGCTTTTTTAATAATCTTACTTGAAAAGAAAAGAAATGGTAAAGAGAAGATAAACACTCATGATTTAGAAATAATTGAACAAAAAATAGAACTTATTAATTAAAACGTAAATAATATTTAAAAAATAATATTTTGACAAAAAAATCCCTCGGGTCTAAAAGTGAGCCGAGGGATTTTAACTAGGTGACAATATTTTTTTGTTTTACTATCCATGATTCCTCTGGATAGTATTTATCTTTGTTTCTAGTTGTTCTATGTCACCAGCTAAAGCCCAGTCGGCACGATAATCATTTAAGACGCCCCAAGCAAATAAGCCATTAGAAATGGCTTTAGGGGTTTCGCACATAAATTGTAGACAATTAGTTAGTTTCATAAATTTACTATTTTTTACACTTAATAATACGTAAAACTGGACTTTTTGTTACACTATAACTATAATCTAAAAAGAGCTAAATTTTAAAAAATTATAAACAAACATTATGGATAAAAAATACCTAATTGTTAATACGGGTAGTGCTTCAAAAAAATACGCCTTTTACGAAGGTGCTAAAAAAATCTACACCGCTCATTTTGAAATGGAAGGGGATTCTTTTATTGTTACGGAAACAACCGAAAAAGGTTCTGAAAAAAAAGTAATTAATAAAGAAGGTTATATTGGAGCTGTTGGCGTTATTTTAGAGTCACTAATTGAAAAACAAATTATTAGCAAAAGAGAGGATATGGATTTATTTGGAGTCAGAATTGTGGCTCCTGGAGAATATTTCTTAACCAATCGTCTTATTACTGATGAATACTTAAAAATGGCCGAAGCTGCCCTGCAAAAAGTGCCATTACACTTAGGTCCCGCTCTTGAAGAAATTAAAAATATTAAAAAATTCTTTGGCGACAATATGCCAATTGCTGGCGTATCTGATACCACTTTTCACGCCACTATTCCAGAATCATCAAGATTCTATGCTATCCCAGTTAAAGACAGCCGGGAGCTTGGCCTTCAACGTTTTGGCTACCATGGAATATCCGTTCAGTCAGTAACCGCTAAAGCAGCTGAAACTTTAGGTGGGCTACCTGAAAAAGTAATCGTTTGTCATTTGGGGGGTGGGGCCAGTGTAACGGCGGTAAAAAATGGCCAGAGTATTGATACTTCAATGGGTTTTACACCGCTTGAAGGGCTAGTTATGGCCACTAGAGTAGGTGATATTGATGCTGGAGCTGTTTTATACCTAGCTGAAAAATTAGGTAAAGACTTTAAAGAACTGGAGCATTATTTTAATAACGAATGTGGCTTGCTTGGTTTATCTGGTAAGAGTTCTGATATTAGAGAATTAATTGAACTTGAAAAAAATGGCGACGCCGATTCTGCTTTAGCTCTTAGAACTTACGTTACCAGAATTAAACAATATATTGGTCGCATGGCCGCAGTTTTAGGTGGTGTTGATTTGCTTATTTTAGCAGGCACGGTTGGTGAACGCTCCTTTATTATGCGTGAGCGAATTTGTGAAAATCTAGAATTTTTAGGTATTGAACTTGATAAAGAACTTAATAATGCTTCAAATGGAGTTGATGTTGAACTTAGTAAGTCTGGATCTAAAACTAAGATATTAGTTATTAAAACAGATGAAATGGAAGAAATTGCCAAAATAACTAATAATTTATAATCTAATTTTATTACCAAAGAAAAAAGCGACTATCATTACGAAAAGTCGCTTTTTTTGACTACATTACGTAGTCTGGCATGGAGTCCATTCAGAAAAGAAGGGAACTTCTTTTTTTTCATCGTTGTTTAGTACAACCAACTCCACGACATAATCTTCAGGAAAAAAAAGAGGGGAATTAACCATGGTTTAAATTTTTTAAAGTTAAAAAAAATTGATGTTTGTCCATACTATACTTATTTTAAAATTTAGTCAAGCCCCTATTTTTAATTATTTTAATTTACGGTATAATCTAGATATATAAATTATTAAAAACATATGAACAACTATAACTGGTATTCACAATTGATTAAACCAACTTGGTCACCACCAGCTTGGTTATTTGGTCCGGTTTGAAGCTTTCTTTATGTCTTAATCTTTATTTCTTTTGGAAAAGTATTTTTAATGTTTTGGAATAAACAAATTCCTTTCTTAATACTTTTGCCTTTCATACTTAATCTAATCTTTAACTTTTCTTTTACACCCATTCAATTTGGTTTACAGAATAATCTTCTAGCCGCTCTTGATATTATCCTTGTTCTAGGGACTCTTATTTGGGCCATGATTGTTATTTATCCCTATGCCCGCTGGATAACATATATTCAAATTCCTTACTTAATTTGGGTTTCTTTTGCCACTGTTCTACAATTTACCATTACTTATTTAAATAGATAATTCATGCGTATTTGGGACATCGAGCCACAATATTTATGTCACAAACACTTAGTGGCTGAACATCGAGAGCTTCATGGACTCTGGAATATATTAACGAAACATGGCGGACGAGGTGGTTATTCAAAACATCCAGAAACCTTGCGCTGGGTAGGAAAAACCAAAGCTCTTTATTTACGACATGAGGCTTTAATAAAAGAATTTACCAAACGAGGTTATAAACATCACACCCCACTTGATAAAACCTTAGCTTCTGGTTCAAAAATACAAAACAATTTTATAAATACTTTAGCTGAGCAAAAAATTATTTTAAAAAATAAAAATTGCGACTGCTTTAAATAACTATATGGAAAAATCAAACAAAATTTTATTCTTTGGTCTAATTGTCGGGCTTAGTTTAATTATCTCTGCTGGATTAATTGCTAAAACTCTTTTAGATATTAGAAACTTAGACAATGTAATTACTGTTTCTGGCTCCGCCAAACAAAAAGTAACCGCCGATTCCGCTCGCTGGACTGGTAGTTTTACGAGAACGGCCACTAGAGACAATTTAAAAGATGGCTATGCTCAGATGAAAAATGACGAAAAAGCTGTTAGCGACTTCTTGGTTTCCCAAGGTTTTAATAATAGTTTTGAAATCTCACCAGTTTTTATGAATGAAATTTATAAAAACGATCAAAACGCTCCTAAAGAATATAATCTAGTTCAAAACGTTGAAATAAAATCTGATGATGTCGCTAATATGAAAAATTTAGCTAAAAATAGTGACCAGCTAGCTAGTTTAGGAATTATTTTTTCTGCTAATTCAGTTGAGTACTATTATTCTAAATTACCAGAACTTAGAATTTCTTTGTTACCAGAAGCAATCAAAGATGCAAAAGACAGAGCAGCGGTTATTGCTTCAAGTAGTGACAAAAAAGTTGATGCTGTTAAATCAGTTTCGATGGGTGTTGTTCAGGTAATGTCAGCTGGAGCGGTAGAAATTTCTGATTACGGATCATATGATACTTCGGGAATTGAGAAAGAAGTTATGATTACTGTTAAAACAACTTTTAGCTTAAAATAATTAGGCAAATAAAAAAACTCCCAGCGGTAAGCCGGGAGTTTTTTTATATAAAAGATATATTATGCACGTTGTACATTAACCGCATTCATACCCTTTGAAGATTGTTCAGCTTCAAAAGTAACACGATCACCTTCTTGAATTTCATCAAAACTAATGTTAACTAAACCATTAGCGTGAAAAAATAAATCTTTTGATTCACCTTCAGGGGTAATGAAACCAAAACCCTTGTCAGTTTTCTTTTTGATAATACCTTGCATAGTGTTGATACTAATTTTTATTTTTGCAAAATTAAAAATTTGTTAAAACTCGACGACTTTTCTAAATAATTTTTACTATCTTTATAATAACAAAAATTTTTGAAACTGTCAATAGAAAAATTAAAAACCTTACATATTGCCAAATACCTTTAATTCTGCTATTCTTAGCAGGACGTATAATATAAAAATTTAACTACTATTTACCATGGCTGAACAAGTAATTTTAAGATTCGATAACGTTACTTTCGAATATCAACACAAAAAACCTATTTTAGAAGAAACTTCTTTTAGTGTTAGAACAGGGGCTAAATTAACCCTAATGGGACAAAACGGTGCTGGAAAAAGCACTCTTTTTGGCTTGGTTCAAGGACATCTAAAACCAAAGGAAGGCAAAATCTCCATTACCGGTGGGGCAACCATTGGCACCGCCGCTCAAACAGTTGATCGCGCCGACTTTGATTTAAATATTGAAGAATATTTATCTCGTGCTTTTTCACCAGTTCCAGGAAATATTCGCAGTCACATTGCCAAGGCCTTAAACGCGGTTGATATGGATATCCCTTTGGACCGTAAAGTAGGTGCTTTATCAGGAGGACAACAAGCTCGTTTGCTTTTAGCTTTTGCCCTAATTTCCAATCCTGATATTTTGTTACTTGATGAGCCGACTAACAATTTGGATAAAGCTGGAATTGACCACTTACTAGAATTTTTAATCATGTATGATAAAACCGTAATTGTTATTTCTCATGATGCTGATTTTTTAAACTGCTTTACTGAAGGTGTTATTTATCTAGATGTTCACACTCACCAAATAGAAACTTATGTGGGCGACTATTATTCTGTAGTTGAAGAAATTTCGAAAAGAATTGAAAGAGAACAGATGAAAAATGCTCAGTTACATAAACAAATTATTGACCGCAAAGAAAAAGTTAATTTCTTTGCTCATAAGGGTGGTAAGATGCGTAAATTGGCTCAGAAAATGAAAGAGGAAACTGAAGAGCTCGAAGAAAACATGGTTGATGTTCGTCGTGAAGACAAAACAATTCGTGATTTTGATATTCCAGTTCAAGAAGATTTATCTGGCGCGATTGTTACAATTTCCTCAGTTAAAATTATTAAAAATCACGAACCAATTATAAAACCACTAGAAAAAATAATTACCAAAAAAATTCACTTACTAGTTACCGGCCCTAATGGTATCGGTAAAAGTACTTTTTTAAGAAGTTTAGTATCTGGCGAAAGCGAAGGCGCTAAAATTGCAGCTGGTGTTAAGGTTGGTTATTACAGCCAAGATTTTGCCACTTTAGATTTTAATGACACTGTTTTTGATTGTTTGCTTAGTGCCATGCCTGATCGTGATGATGTTCCAGCAATGCGTTCAATTGCCGCTGGGTTCTTAATCACCGGCGAACTTATGGGTCATCGCGTAGGCGATTTATCAGAAGGACAAAAAGGATTATTGTCTCTTGCTCGTTTAGTACTAATGAGACCTGGGCTACTGATTTTAGACGAACCAACCAATCATATTAACTTCCGTCACTTACCTGTGATGGCCAAAGCCTTCAACAACTACGAAGGTCCAATGATTATCGTGAGCCATATGGACGAATTTGTTTCCTCTTTGAGGATTGATGATTATTTAGAACTAGGAAAATTAGTATAAAAAGAGGGGCTTAATAAGCCTCTTTTTTAAACTTTCAACTTTGACATTTTTTTCTAAAAATAGTAAAATATTAGGGTAATTATATGAACATCGAAACTCTTAAACCATATAATGAAGTCCCCGAAGTTAAAGCTTGCGCAGTTGAAAACAACGATCAAGCTCTTATTCGTGATACTCAAAACAAAATCGAAATTTTAGATAGTTTCCTGGCGACTGGAGATATAATTAGCGATTACAATTACTTCCTGGAAATAACTCATCGTCGCATGAACTATAAAAGAGCAACCACCGAATCTAAAGAAGACCTTCTTAGTAACTTAGAAAAAATTCTAGGATCACTCCAAGAAGAACTTGAAGAAAAATCAGCCAACACTTATGAAAGCGAGGCTCTAAAAACATATTACCAAGAAATTCCTAAAACAGAGATTAAAGTCTTAACTGAGTTACTAGATTTCTATAAATAAACTAAATAAGATAACGCTGGGGATTTAGGATCCCTTTATTTTGTTGGTAATATGCCTAAATTATTTAAACTAAAATCAGATTATGAACCAGCGGGCGATCAACCAGAAGCGATTGCCATGCTTAAGAGTGGCTTAGAAAAAGATTTAGATTTTCAAACTTTGTTAGGCGTTACTGGATCCGGAAAAACTTTTACTATTGCTAACATCATTAAAGACTT
>CAZEBE010000018.1:0-11758 GCA_964510275.1 uncultured Gammaproteobacteria bacterium | reverse complement strand
AAATTTATAATGCTCTTGAGGTAATGATAAATGGTAATAAATTAGTTTTAGAAGTTGAACAGCATACTGGTTCTAATATTGTTAGAGCTATTGCTATGGGTTCAACCGATGGACTTCGTCGTGGTGATATTGTACTTGATACTGAAGCCGCAATTTCTGTTCCGGTTGGCACTGAAACTCTAGGTCGCATTTTTAATGTTTTAGGCGATACGGTTGATGGTGGCGCCCCAGTTAAAACAAAAAATAAATATCCAATTCATCGACCCGCTCCAAAATTTGTCGACCAATCAAATAGCACCGAAATTTTAGAAACCGGAATTAAGGTTATTGATTTAATTTGTCCAATTGTAAAAGGTGGTAAGGTAGGTATGTTTGGTGGTGCGGGTGTTGGTAAAACAGTTATTATTCAAGAATTAATTCACAATATCGCTTCTGAGCATGGTGGCTATTCTGTTTTTGCTGGTGTCGGAGAACGTACTCGTGAAGGTAATGATTTGTACAATGAATTTAAAGAGAGTGGTGTTATTGATAAAGTATCAATGGTGTTTGGTCAGATGAATGAACCACCTGGAGCTCGTGCTCGGGTAGCTTTATCGGGTTTATCAGTGGCAGAATATTTTAGAGACGAACAGCATCAAGACGTTTTATTTTTCGTTGATAATATTTTCCGTTTCACTCAAGCCGGTTCGGAAGTTTCCGCTTTACTTGGTCGTATGCCAAGCGCCGTAGGTTATCAACCAACTCTAGCCTCTGAAATGGGCGAACTTCAAGAACGTATTACTTCCACTAAAGATGGTTCAATTACTTCAATTCAAGCGGTTTACGTACCAGCTGATGATTTGACTGATCCAGCACCAGCGACTACTTTTGGCCATTTAGATTCCACGGTGGTTTTATCTCGTTCGTTATCAGAACTTGGTATTTATCCAGCGGTTGATCCACTTGATTCCTCATCAATTATTTTAGATCCAAAAGTTGTAGGTGTTGATCATTATGAAACCGCTCGTGGCGTTCAAAAATTATTACAACGTTATAAAGACTTACAAGATATCATTGCTATTTTAGGTATGGAAGAATTAGCTGATGAGGACAAGGTGATTGTAGCTCGGGCTCGTAAGATTCAGAAATTTTTATCACAGCCATTTTTTGTGGCTGAAGCTTTTACTGGACGCTCTGGTAAATATGTTAAATTAGCCGATACAGTTGCTGCTTTTAAAGAGATTTTAGAAGGCAAACATGATGATAAGAGTGAGGATGATTTTTATATGAAGGGTGATATTTCTGAGGTTGGTAAAAAATAAAAAATTAAATTATGTCAGACAAGACAATAAAATTTGAAATAGTAACGCCAGAACAAGTTGTTTTGAAGGAATTGGTTATACGGGCCACTATTCCAACTACGACTGGCGAGGTAACAATTTTGCCAGGTCACATCCCCTTGGTTTCGGTTCTTTGCCCTGGAATTATTGAAATAGAAAAAGAGGGTGGTGAAATAGAGGTGATGGTGGCTTCGGGCGGTTTTTTAGAAGTTTTAAGTCAGAAGATAATAATTTTAGCTGATTATGCGGAGCGCGCTGCTAGTTTAGATGAAAACATAATTGAACAAGCAAGAATTAAGGCAGAGAAAGCTAAAATAGAGGCTAAAAATCAAGACACTGTCGAGTTTGCTAACATCTCAGCTAAATTGGAAGTGGAACTATTCAAAACTAAAGCCTTATCTCGTTGGCGAAAAATTAAAAACATCGATAAATAAAAGGGAAATGTTTATTTTTTAGCTTTTTGTCAATTGACTTTTTGCTGGTTATTGGTATAATAAAAATAAGGTAATAATTAAAAATTTTAATTTATGTGCAACTGCAAAATGTGCAATTGGCTAAAGGGCCTTTTTGGAAAGAAGTGTTGTTGTGAAGAAAAGGGTTGTTGTGAAGAAAAAAAAGTTGAAGAAACTGTTGCTCCGGTTGCCGATACAAAAGAAGAAACTATTGCTCCAGTTACCGAAGAAAAAACAGTAGAGCAAGCTCAGTAAGAATTTATCAAAAAACAAGAAACACGCCCCCGCGTGTTTTTTGAAGTTTAACCTATGTTTATAGACACTCACGCCCATATTAATTTTGCCGATTTTAAAGAAGATGCTGACGAAGTGATTCGTCGTTCTTTGGATAATGATACTTGGATGATTTTGGTTGGCTCAGAATACAAAACCTCAACTCGGGCTCTAAATTATGCCAATAAATACCAGAAGGGTGTTTATGCGGCTGTTGGCTTACACCCAATTCATTTAGAAGAGCTTCAAGCGGAAAATCATGATGATGACGGAAACTATAATTTTGTTACTCGGGCTGAAGATTTCTATTATGATAACTATGAGAAACTAGCTAAGTTTGAAAAAGTAGTAGCGATTGGTGAAATTGGTTTAGATTATTATCATATTGACCCCACTAAAGACGCTCGGGAAATAAAAAACAAACAACAGCAGGTAATGCTTCAGCAGTTATTATTAGCTCGTCAACTCGATTTACCAGTAATTATCCATTGTCGTCAGGCCCATGATGATTTATTAGCACTACTTCAAGATTTTAGAAAAGTATATGCTAATATTATTCCTAGTGACCGCCCTTGGGGCGTGATTCATTGTTTTTCCGGTGATGAAGATTTGGCCTGGAAGTATTTTAATTTAGGACTTTTAATATCCTTTACTGGTCTTATTACTTTTAGTCAGACTTGGGATGACTTAATTCGCAAAGTACCAATTGATAAGATTATGATTGAAACCGATTCGCCTTATATGACACCAGAACCGTATCGGGGGCACCGCAATGAACCAGTTTTAGTTCAATATGTGGCGCAGCGAATTGCTGAAATAAAAAACTTAAAGATAGAGCGGGTGGCGGAAATCACCACTGATACAGCAAAAAAATTATTTAGAATTTAGATAATAAAAAAACCAGTTCAAATTAGAACTGGTTTTTTTAGTTGTTTGTGGTTTAAATAAATAAAACCCCTAAAATAATTATTCCTAAAATAATCCGATACCAAGCAAAAGCTTTGAAATCGTTTTTTTGAACATATTTAATTAAAAATTTAACCCCGATAATAGCGGTGACAAATGAAGTAATAAAACCAACTAGCCAAACAACTAAGGTGTCACTACTAATGATGTTGGGATTTTTATATAAGTCTAAAACGGTAGCCGCTAACATTGTTGGAATAGCTAGTAAAAAAGAGAACTCAACAATTGTTTTTCTTTTAATTCCTTGAGCTAGCCCACCAATAATAGTAGCACCTGAACGAGAAACCCCAGGAATCATCGCGATTGCCTGGACAGCACCTAAAATAGCCGCCTGTTTATAAGTAATTTGGTTTAAGTCTAAATCAGTCGCCTCTTCTTTAATGTTTTTCTTAGCGTACCAATTTTCAAAGAAATAAATAATAATACCGCCAACAATTAAAGTAATCGCAATTACGAGCAAACTTTCCATTAAATAGTTTTTAACTATTTTATAAAACGCTAAACCGATAATAGATGTTGGAATGAAGGCGGCGGCAATTTTCCAAATGATATTTATATTACTAAATACTCGTTTCCAATATAAAATAACCACTGATAAAATAGCCCCTAATTGTATAGATATTTCGAAGCTTTTTAAAAATTCAGATGAAGGAATTTTTAAGAGTTCGCTAGTTAAAATTAGATGAGCAGTTGAAGAAATTGGTAAAAATTCGGTTAATCCCTCAACAATACCCATGATTAAACTTTGAATTATGGTCATATAATTATCTGTTATCACCAGCGCCGTTTATTTGATTTCTTTCAAGGCGAGATTTAATTTTTAAAACATTAGTGCTGGCCACATCATCAAAATCAATTTGAAGTTCGGTGGCAAGTTGGGATAGATACCACAGAATATCACCCATTTCTTTTTTTATTTCTAACTTATCTTCTTCACTAATAATATTATTTTTGTCCCGCCAAATTTTTTTTACTTTGTCTGCTACTTCACCGGTTTCTCCAGCAAGACCCAAAATTGGGTAAATAACATTATTGCCTTTATCGGGGTAAATAGCGGTTTTATTAGTTTCCTCTTGGTAGTCGTTAAAAGTCATATGTTTATTGTTACTGCTTTATTTTAACCTAGTTAGCCAAATAAATAAACTACTTTAAAGAGGGGGCTTTTTTTGTTATAATAAGCATAAGTTAATATCTAAATTTTTATATTATGACTTGTAATTCTAAAAAGAAAAAACCAGTAGTTGTGGCTGTTTCGGGATATTTTAACCCGCTTCACGTCGGACACCTTGATATGATTGAAATGGCTAAGAAATTAGGGGATAAATTGGTAGTAATTGTTAATAATGATTATCAGGTTAAGTTAAAAGGCAGTGTGCCGTTTATGACTTTGGCCGACAGAGTTAGAATTATTAGTGCTTTGCGGGCGGTTGATGAAGTTTTTGTTTCAATTGACCGTGACAAAACTGTTTGTAAGTCACTGGCTAAAGTTTGTCCTAATATTTTTGCTAATGGCGGTGACAGACACACTTTAAATGATGTTCCGGAATATCCAATTTGTCAAAAGCTGGGTATTTCAATGGTTGATGGTTTGGGAAAAAAAATTCGGGCGAGTTCAGAACTTATTAAAAAAGCAGCTGAGGCTAAGATTATTGCTGTTAAAAAATAATTTATGTTAAGAGGTTTAAAATTTTGTGCTATTGGTTTATTGCTAATTATTATAGTGATTTTTTTGGCTGTTAGTGCAGTCTTTCGTGATAATAAAATAGATAATTTGCTTGGCCGTATCTTAGGCCGGAAACAAGCACCCAGTCCAATTATTTATAAAGAAGAAAAAAATTTACGCATTATTGAAGGTTGGCGTAATCGAGATATTTCAGCGTTATTAGTTAAAAATAATTTAGCTACTGCAGATGATTTTGTGCAAGCTCAAAAAGATTATGATGTAAGTAAATTTTCTTTTTTAGCTGATAAGCCAAAAAGTATTGATTTAGAAGGATATTTATATCCTGATACTTATCGCGTTTTTGCTTCAAGCACGGTTACTGAAATAATTACCAAAATGCTTTCCAATTTAGATCAAAAACTAACCTCAAAAATGAGAGCCGACATTAAAGCTCAGGGAAAAACAATTAATGAGATTTTAACCATGGCATCAATTATTGAAAAAGAGGCACCAATTTCTTATGCCAAAGGAGATAGTCGTGACGCCAAGATAATTTCTGGGATTTTCTGGAACAGAATTAGAAATGGTCAGGCTTTGCAATCATGTGCTACTCTGGCTTATATTTTGGGGGTTGATAAAAAACAATACAGTGAAGCAGATACCAAAACAGATTCACCTTACAACACTTATCAAAATCGTGGTTTACCGCCAGGGCCAATTGCTAATCCAGGAATTTTGGCAATTGAAGCGGCTATTTATCCAACACTATCAAACTATAATTATTTTTTAACACCAACAAACAGTCAGGATATAATTTATGCTGTTACTTATGAGGAGCACTTGCGTAATAAAAATAAATATTTAGCTAAATAGAATAATTTTTATGTTAAATCAGTTCGGGCCAACAAATTTTGATAATCAAGAAACATCTGTGAATAGAAATTTTTTACAGAAAAATAAACTTTTATTGATTGCTTCTTTGGTTATTCTTATTGTTGCGTTAGTTGTTTATTTTTTATTTAATTTTTTAAACAGTAGTAAAAAAAATCTTAACCCCGATAATGCAATAACCGAAATCACAACAACAACCAAAACCATAGCAGTTTTACCGACAGAGATAGCCTCTAGTACCGAAAATATTGCCACCTCCACAGTTCTAGGAGAACTGGAAAAATATAATTTTGTTGATTTTTATCAAGAACCGGCGCCGATTCCAGATTTTGATTTTAAAGACTATTCTTTACCTCTTAATGTTAAAATCGATGCTTTAAATTATTATGACATTTCTCGAAAGATAAATTTAGACACGGAACTTAGCAGTTTAAATGATAATGGGTTTTCTATTTTGGAAATATCAGAAGCGCAAAATTCTAAGGATTTTTATAGCGCCTACTCTTGGTTGTCTAGTAAGCAGGTTCCTCTTTTAATTACCTCAGATTTTTTACTGCACTATCATCAAAACGTTTCTAAACAGGTGTTCAAAGATATTGAGGAAAATGTTTTTTATGACAACCTGTGGCATATTTCTAAAATTTTGTATGAATCTTCAAGGAATCGCTATGAAGCTCGTTTAGCTAAAATTGGTAATATCAATGATCAGATTTTGGAAGGGGAGCGTTTAGCTACAGCTTATTTTGCGGTTGCTTTAAAACTATTAGAACCAAGCAGTTCTCAAATTGATGCTTCAGGTAAGGATGAAAATAAGTTCTCCGGTAAAGATTTTTCAAGTCTTTCTTTCACTATTTTACCTTATTTGCAAAGTGATGCTGGTCAAGAAATTGTTTTGATAAAAAACGCCAGCGGCATTAAAAAATCACCAGTGTTGTTATATAATCGTAATTATGCCGATTTTGTTGTTCCGGCCGAATACCAACGCAGTGCTAAATTGTATAATTTTTATTTAGCAAGTACTTGGCTTAATTCAGTTTTCCCCTTAGTTATAAAGGATAAGAATTGTCCTAATTGTTTGCTTGATAAAGATGATGCCAGACTTAGTTTGATTGCTTCAACTTTTATTACTAAAGATTTTTCAGCTGATCAGGAGTTAAAAAATCGATGGGCCTTAATCTATAAATTGTTGTCCTATTCAAAAGGTTTGCGCGATGATTTAACTTATCGCAATTATGACGAAGCCATGAAAAATATTTTTGGCGAGAACTATGACCCTGAAAATATTTTTTCTGAAAGCAATCCAGAAGCAGATAAGAACTTAGAAAAATTAAGAACATCTCTGTTAACTCTGGATTTCAATGCTTCTAGCGGAGCGCTTAACAAAACAACGGAAAAGCCTTATTTAGGATTCAAGTTATTATCTGATTACTACTATCCTAATAATTATGTATTTAATCGTTTGACGGGTGATTCAGTTGGTAATTTTTCTGGCGAAAAAGCTAGCTCTTCAAATTATACTATTTGCATCAATAAAAGTTTTCAGCGTTGTAATGGTTTTAGTTTGGATATTATTGGTTTAGTTTCTGATAAATTAAACAACTCTGCTATTTGGTTGGAAAACACCAATTTTTCCAAGTATGCAGAAAAGTTTTTGGCCTTGAAATTAGAACTTAAAAGCGCTCCAGTGTGGCATAGTAGTAATTTTTGGTCAACTTTGGGAGCGATTAAATTGATTTTTGAAAATAATGATGGACAAATGCAAGCTTATTCTAAAACCGATGCTTGGCAGGAACGCTTGATAAAATCGGCGGCAGCCGTTTGGGTTGATTTACAATTACCACTCGAACAACTGATTCCAGTTGGTGTTCAAAATAAAAATGGCTTGTCTAATGATGTAGCTTTTAATGATAATTTTTATATTGAACCAAATTATCTTTTGGTTCAAAAACTGATTGCTGACAATGAAATGATTTATGGAATGCTTAACGCTATGGGGGTTAATAATCAGGTTACTTCGGTTTCTGTTAGCTTGAAAGAGGAGAACAGTCAATTAAGACAGGTGGCGGCTTTAATAAAAAAAGAACTAAACGGTGAAACGCTTAGTTCTAATGATCAAAATTTTATCAATGTTTTGGCAAGGCAGTATAAGTTGGCTCAAGCCTCGACTAATCAAATTTATCTAAAAACCAGCTCATCTCGATTGGAGGAAAAAATAGGGTTGCAATTACTAGCTTTAGTTTATGAACTTAAAGAAGGAAAGTATATTGCCGTTGGTCCAATCTTTACTCATCAAGAAAAACGTCAATAATCAAATCTAAAAATATAAATTTCGCCGTCATTTATTTTCCAGTAAGTGTCGGCGTTTATTTTTGCCTCATCAATGATTCGACTGCTTAGCCACCAATATTTACTGACTACAAAATAAGATTCTTTAACATTTACTAAACCCATGGCTTCTTTCATGGTTTCGCGACTAGGGTTATTATTTACCATCTTTAGATAATATTGGTATAACTTACCGCCAGTAGGGATAGGGTAAAAGAAAATTGATTCGTTGTTTATTTTAAAATAGTGATCAAAGCCTAATTCTTTAAGAGAAGCGACGCTGGTTTGTTGATTTGCTAAAACGATGTAGGGCTGGTTTGTTTGTTTAGCAATTGAGTTTACGGCCTGTAAATCAGCCTCTGAAACGCTATAACCCCGAGAATTAAAATAAGCATCTAATCGTGGATAAGAAAGATAAAGAGCGGAAACAAAAAACAGCGTAATGGTAATTAAGGCGCTAATAATAATTATTTTTTCTTGATGATAGATTTTATTTGCCAACTCTTTAAGACTTATAATTGTTGCTGGTAAGGAAAATAAGCAGATAATTACTAGTAGTCTAGAGGTGTAATCATTCTGTTCATAGTCAATTAAAAAAGAAAAAGACAGGGAAGCGCTTAATAAGAAGCCAATAAATAAAGCACTGATTGTTTTTATGAGAAGCTTAGCTTCATTTTTATTCTGTTTGAACCAAACAATAAAACCGTAAAGGGCTAAAAAAATAAAAATAAGCGGCCAACTGTTTTTTATAAGATAAGGAAAATTAAGAATGAAATTGCTTAAGTTGGTACCGGCTTGATTTATGGTAATTATTTTCGTTAGACCAGACAGAGATATGGCTAGATCTTGCCATGATTGTTTAGTGACGACAGTAAAAGATAGCGGCAAGGACAAGGCAGTGCCTAACCATAAAAGTAAGTTCAATGTTTTCCACCAAATCGATTTTAAGAGATTTTTGTTTTGATATAATCTATTCCAAACTACAAAAAATAAAGCTGGTAGGCCGCTTAAAGGATGAATGGCTAAAGTTGCTAGTGCTAAAATTTCTGGTAAATATCCAGATTTTTTAGATAAAGAATAAAATATTATTAGCAGTAGCCACAGGTAAGTTAGATTTTGCGGGGTGCTTAAAATAAAAATATTAAACGGTAAGGCAAGAAGAGAAAGAATAATTAGTGGCGCTTTTTTTATTTCTCCTCGATTTTTCAGAAAAGAAAAAATGGCTCCCGGTATAAATAAGGCGGCAAAAACTGGGACTATTATTTTATTTAGAAGATAGATTGATAAACCGCTTAGTTTGTGAACAATGACGATAAAAGAATATTGCCCTAAATAATACAAAGGCTTTGGGTCGACGTAACCTTTTTTATCAATCAGTTCCATGGTAGCTTGATGAATAAAAGGGTCAAAACCGTAGCCGATTTTATAAATTATAATAGCAATTCCTAAGGCTAAAAAATAATGAAAACGAATTAGCCATAGTTTAATAGGTGTTGATAAATTTCTAGTTAATACAAAAAACAGCCAAGCGGTTATAGTTCCGTAAAGCCAGAAAAAACCAGAAGGAATAACTGTCCAGGGTGAGATTAGTGCAGCTGAGCTGGTGGCGGTAATTAAAAGAAATAAAGAAGAGCTAAAAAGTAGTCCATAAATAAAAATTGGCCAAATCACGATAGGTGAAGACTCTTCATTTTTAGTAATTTCTTCTTTGTTTTTAACTAGCTTTTCCTTTATATAAAAAGAGAGAGCACTTAAAACGATAATTAAACTTACGCCTAACCAATTAAGGCGATATAAATAATAAATTAGAGCCCCCCAAATCATTATTAGACTGATGGCTATTAAAATATTTTCTTCTAATTTTAGCAATATTTTTTTCATATCGTTGGTATTTTACCTTTTATTTTACTATCTTTTATAAATATAGCAAATTCTTGCTAAAATTGGTATTTTTTTATACTATTAAGGGTATGAATAAGAAGATTTTTAAGCTGGATTTTAATTTTCTAACGGTGATTGTAATCGCAGTCGCTTTTTTTGTGGCAGTGTCCAGTTATAATTTTATCACTCAACGAGATGGGGTGGTTAAATGGAATTCGCCTGATGAAACAGCAAACTATTATTTTTCTAAAAGTTATGCGACCGATCATAGTTTATCGAAATTTGAACCAGCTAATGTTATTGCCTCTGATTTAGTAATCCCTCGTAGTTTGCGGTCTGACAACGGCTGGATTAAGCCGGTTAGTTTTTTGGGGATTATTTTAATTTATGGAGAAATTGGTAATTTAATTTCGCCAACCGTTATTCCTTATTTAACCCCATTTTTTGGGGCTTTAGGAATTATATTTTTTTATTTATTAGTTCGTCGTTTGTTTAATGCCAGAATTGGTTTGATGTCAGCTTTTTTGTTGGCGGTTTTTCCGGTCTATGTTTATTATTCGGTTCGCAGCATGTTTCATAATGTACTTTTTTTAGTGCTGCTTATTATTGGATTTTATTTTTTAGTGAAAACTTTAGATAAAGCTTATTCTTATTATGTTAAGCCAAAATTAATCAGCTTCAAAATACCAAAAAATGTGCTTTCTGGTTGGTTGTTTACTTTTTTATCTGGCGTTTTTATAGGATTAGCAGTAATTACTCGGTCTTCTGAATTATTATGGCTAGCCCCAATCTTATTTGTAATAGTTTTGTTTTATGGCTGGCGTTTAGGATTTTCGCGTCTACTGCTTTTTGCTGGTGGAATTGGCTTAGGAATGTTGCCAGCTTTTTATTATAATCAAATTTTATATCAATCTCCTTTCTATGGTGGTTACGGACAGATGAACCAATCTCTTTCCGATATTTCTTCAGCTGGCTCAGAGTTAATTAAACACACCGTTGCTTCTCGAATAAATGTTTATCAAGAGTTATTTACCAAAATCTTTAAGAATGTTTTTTTCTTTGGTTTCCACGTAGGGCAATCGAAAGAGATGTTTATTTATTATGTGGTGGAAATGTTTCCTTGGCTAACTTGGTTGGCTGTTTTTGGTACGGCTGGTTTAGTTGTTTTAAATTTCCCAAAACCACGAAGAAAATACCTGGTTTATATTTTGGTGTGGATTATTTTATCAGTTATTTTAATTCTGTATTATGGCTCCTGGCGCTTTACTGACAACCCAAATGCGGCTAGTCATACTATTGGCAATTCTTATACTCGTTATTGGTTGCCGATGTATTTAATGGGGTTGCCGATGGTTGCCCTGGCTATAGAGCTTAGTTTTAAAGGCTTATTTTTCTTATTTAGAAAAAAGCATATTTATAGATTGCTTGTTTCTAGTGGTGCGGTGGTGGTAGTTTTTTTAATCGCCGTATCATCTATTAATTTTTTATTGTTTGGTTCTGAAGAGGGTATATTTAATTTATATTATAATATGCGTGAGGATAGGCGTCTTGGGGAAATGGTTTTAAAGTTAACCCCCGAAGATGCTATTATTATGACTCAATATCATGATAAAGTTTTATTTCCTGAACGTAGAATTATAATGGGCAGAATGGAAGAAGAAAATTATTATCCTTATGTAGTTAAATTGTTAAATCATTATCCAGTTTATTATTTTAATTTTTCTTATCCGAAAGATGCGGTTACTTATTTAAATAATGGCAGACTGGCTAAATATAATATCAAAATAGAGTTAGTTAAGAAAACTGGTGGAAAATTTTCGTTGTATAAACTATCTAAGACTACAAAAACAAATGTTAAATAAAAAATATTATCACTTAATTACGATTGGTTGCGCCATGAATAAGGCGGATAGCGAAAGAATCGCTAATTTTTTAGAAACCAATAATTATCAGGCTAAATCAGATTGGCAAGAGGCTGATATTATTAT
>CAZEBE010000017.1:0-12456 GCA_964510275.1 uncultured Gammaproteobacteria bacterium | reverse complement strand
GAGGTTTGGGATCCGCTCAACACCAATGGACTTTTTTCCATATCAAAGCTTACTTACCGAAGAAGTGGTTGAAACGGTTTTAAAATTGCTTCCGGAAGAGGTCGCTAAGACTTATAAGATAATATGTTTTAGTCGAGAAGGGAATATTATCAAAATAGGTTTAGTGGAACCAAATTTAAAAGCCATGGAGGCGGTTTCTTTTTTAGTTTCAGGAGAAAAATTAGCCGCTGAGTACTATTTAATTTCTAATGCTAGTTGGGAGAAGGTTTTTAAACAATATCAGAAGCTAGAGGAAGAAATATCTAGTGCATTGGAAGTTAGAGCAAAAGAAGAAGGCGAGGATTTAGTTGCTGTTCAGACTGAAAGTGAAGAACTTAAAGGAGAGGATAT
This sequence comes from uncultured Gammaproteobacteria bacterium, assembly GCA_964510275.1. Taxonomy (GTDB): domain Bacteria; phylum Patescibacteriota; class Patescibacteriia; order Patescibacteriales; family UBA12465; genus JAEZRQ01. Next base: position 12,066 of record CAZEBE010000017.1, on the reverse strand, counting down.
AAATAGCGCTCCTGTTTCCCGTATCGTTTCTGTCATTATTAGGCATGCGGTTGAAGCTCGTGCTTCTGATATACATATCGAGCCATACGCTAAAGAAAGCCGAGTTCGTTATCGTATTGACGGTATATTACACACTTCTCTTTCTTTGCCTAAAAGTATTCATAATGCCATTATTTCCCGTATTAAGGTTATGGCGAAGCTTAAGCTTGATGAAACTAGAATTCCTCAAGACGGACGTATTCGTCTTGTTATAAACAATCATGAAGTTGATTTCCGTGTTTCCACCCTTCCTTTAGTTAGTAGTGAAAAGGTGGTTATGCGTATTTTGGATACTTCCAAGGGAGCTCCTAGTTTGGATGAATTAGGGTTTAATAAGTTGGCGTTAAGGCGCATGAGTGATGGAATAAAGAAAACTAGCGGAATCTTTCTCGTTACTGGTCCTACTGGAAGCGGAAAAACCACTACTCTTTATTCTATATTAGCTATTCTTAACCAAGAAGGAGTTAATATTTCCACCTTAGAAGATCCTATCGAATATGAAATAAAAGGAATTAACCAATCTCAGGTGAGACCTAAGATTGGATTCTCTTTTGCCAGCGGACTAAGATCTCTTTTGCGTCAAGATCCTAATATAATCATGGTGGGAGAAATTCGTGATGAAGAAACGGCTGGGCTAGCGATTAATGCCGCCCTTACCGGTCACTTAGTATTATCAACTTTACATACTAATGATGCTCTTGGTACTATTTTCCGTTTACTTGATATGAAGGTGGAATTTTTCTTATTATCTTCAACTTTAAAAACGGTGGTTGCCCAACGTCTATCTCGTAAGCTTTGTGACAACTGCAAGCAACCGGTAGAATTATCGCCGGAGGAACTTAAAGAAATTACTGCTGAACTTAGACTGATTCCTGATAATATTATGAAAGCGGAGGTTTCTGATTTTACCACCATGGATGATTTTTTAGCTAAAATGGTTTTTTATAAAGCGGTTGGTTGTTCTCGTTGTGAAAACACCGGTTATCTTAGCCGAACTTCAGTTTCAGAAGCAATTGAAATAAATGATGAACTTAAAAAAATTATCAATGATGGTAGTAAAGGTTTGACTTTAGATGTTATTAAAAAGAGTCAAGATTTTATTTCCATTAAACAAGATGGTTATTTAAAAGCCGCTCGAGGCATTACTACTGTTGAAGAAATTTTAAGAATTATTGAAAGCTAATTATTTTATTATGGCTATTTACCGTTTTAAAGCGCGCAATAAAAAAGGGAAGGTAAAATCCGGTATTGATATCGGTATTAGTGAGGCGGATTTAGTCACCCGTTATCGCCGCAAAGAGCTGGAAATTTTTTCTTTGATACCAGCTGACAATGATTTAGAAACAAAAGTGCGGTTATTTACGGAGCGTTCCGGGGCTAAAGACTTGGTAATTTTTTCACGTCAATTTTCCGTGATGATTTCGGCCAACGTGCCGGTAGTAGAATCTCTTTTGATTTTAATTGAACAAACGGAAAATTTCTCACTCAAAAAAATGATTGCGGATATTGCCTTTGAAGTTGATGCTGGTTCGCTTTTGTCTGATGCTTTTGAAAAACGTCCTAATATTTTTTCTAATTTTTTTGTAAATATTATTCGTTCTGGGGAAACCTCGGGAAAACTTGATGAGGTGTTAAATTATCTAGCTGATGAAATGGAGAAGAATTATGACATGTCTTCTAAGATTAGAGGAGCGATGATTTATCCAATTTTCATTTTAGTAGGGCTAGCTGGTGTTGGCGTTGTTTTGTTGGTTTATGTTATTCCTAATTTGACTTCAATGTTGTCTGAGTCTGGGGCGCAGTTACCACTAGCGACCAGAATCGTAATTGGCACTTCTGATTTTTTAATAAACTACTCGGTTTTAATTATTGCCGGACTAGTAGCTTTAGCCTTTTTAATTCGTTATTATTTAAAAACTTATAATGGCCATCGCAATTTTGATTATGTAAAATTGCATATGCCGGTTTTTGGCACCTTGTTTAAATACATCTATTTGATGCGTTTTACTCGCTCACTTTCCACACTTCTTAAAGGTGGGGTGACAATTACTAAAAGTTTGGAAGTTGTGGCAGAGGTGGTTTCTAATATTATTTATCAAGAAATTATTTTAGCTACTTTAGAATCTATCAATGATGGTAATCCGCTTTCAACGGTGATGGATAATGAACCAGTGATTCCTAAGATGGTGCCACAAATGCTTTCAGTTGGTGAACGTACGGGTAAGATTGATGTGGTGCTGGATAAAATTACGGAGTTTTATGGTCGTGAAGTTGATAAGATGTTGGCCAATTTAAGTACTTTAATGGAGCCAATTATCATGACCATTATGGGTATTGGAGTAGGAATAATGGTGGCGGCGGTGCTTATGCCGATGTATAACATGGCTAGTCAGTTCTAATCTATTGCTAGATATTTAGCAGTAAGGTATAATATTATTAACTTGGTATTATTAGTAAAGATTATTTAATTTACATACAAAAAAATAAAAATATTTTTGAAAAAAACTTTATGAATAAAAAGAAAGGTTTTACTTTAATCGAATTATTGGTAGTAGTTGCCATCATTGGTTTGCTGTCAACGCTATCAATCGTCGCTTTAAACTCTGCTAGAGCTAAAGCTCGTGACGCTCGTCGTGTTTCTGATGTTAAGCAGATTCAAACTGCTTTAGAGCTTTATTACAATGAGAATGGTGCTTATCCAGCTACAACCTCTGCTTTAACTACGGGAGGTTATATGGGAATTGTTCCGACTCCTCCAACTCCGGTTACTGATGGTGATTGTACCGCTCCAACTGGAAGTTATACTTATACTGCAGGAACAAACAATAACACCTACACTCTTAGTTATTGTTTGGGTGGGGCCACTGGAGGGTTAGCCCCAGGTCCAGGAACCGCTACCCCAGCTGGTATTAAGTAATTATTGGTTGTATAAATTGTTAAATTAGAAAAGTATGAATAAAAAGAAAGGTTTTACTTTAATCGAATTATTGGTAGTAGTTGCCATCATTGGTTTGCTGTCAACGCTATCAATCGTCGCTTTAAACTCTGCTAGAGCTAAAGCTCGTGACGCTCGTCGTGTTTCTGATGTTAAGCAGATTCAAACTGCTTTAGAGCTTTATTACAATGAGAACGGAACCTATCCTACTTCAACCAGTAATTTAATTCCAGCTTATATGGGCATTGTTCCAACTCCTCCAACTCCGGTTACTGATGGTAGTTGTACGGCGCCAACTGGAAGTTATACTTATAATAGACAAAACACCAACACTTACACTCTTGCTTATTGCTTGGGAGCCCCTACTGGAGGTTTAGCCTCTGGTGCTGGAACAGCTACTCCAGCTGGTATCAAATAAAAAATACTATTAAAAACATTCGTCAATTGGCGAATGTTTTTTTATGGTTTACGGGGCTAGTAAAAAAAGCTATAATACTTAAATAAGATAAATTTATTTTTTATTAAAATTATGAAACAGAAAAAAGGTTTTACTTTAATTGAGTTGTTGGTTGTGGTTGCTATCATTGGTTTGCTGGCAACTTTGTCGGTAGTGGCTTTTAACATGGCTAGATCAAAAACACGTGATGCTCGTCGCGTTTCTGATGTTAAGCAGATTCAAACTGCTTTAGCGATGTATTACGCTGATAATAATGGCTACCCAGTTAATAGTAATTTTGTTTCTGGTACAGCCTTGTCTAATGGTTCAACAACATATATGGCCAAAATTCCAACTCCACCATTACCTTCAAATGACGGTACTTGTCCAGTTGGTATTACCGAGTATATTTATAATTCTGCCAACACTAACACTTATACAATTTCTTATTGTTTAGGTGGAAACACTGGTGATTTAAGTGGTGGTTACGCTACTGCAACTCCAGGCACTATTAAAGAATAATTTTACTTTTACGGTGATAATCCCGACTTAACTAAAAATTAAGTCGGGATTTTCTTTTAGGGAAAAACCAAGTATAATAAAAGTATGAAACTCTTAGCAATTAAAGACAAAAAAATACTTCAAGCCTTTCTAATATCAGCCGCGGCAAATAGTGGTGCGGAGTTTTTGGTTTCAATAGATTGGGCTGATATTATTAAAAATGAACAGGCAGTTGAGACTCTGGGAATTTATGATAACGATAAATTGCTAGCGGCTTTTAATTTAATAAAAAAAGATTTTAAATTTGGTTTAACTTATTATTATTTACCACGGGGCCCTGTTTTTGCTGCTGATTTGTCAGAAACTGAGTTAATACAAGCTTGGCAGTTTTTAATTACTGAACTTAAAAAGCGGGGCGGTATTTTTTTAAGAGTTGAACCTAGAAATGATTTACCAGCTGCTATTAAAACGCAACCTACGATAAATCTTCAACCTAAAGAAACTTTGATGCTGGATTTATCTTTGACTACTGATGAGTTGCTCGCTTCTTTTCATCCTAAGACTAGATACAATATTAAGTTGGCGCAAAAAAAAGGTCTTATTATTCGTCAGGGACAAACTGAAAATGATTTTGCTAATTTTTGGTCACTAATGAGCGAGACTGGTGAGCGTGATAGTTTTAAAGTTCATAGTAAAAAACATTATGAACTACTCTCATCGGCTAATCCCGAGTTTATAAAATTATTTATAGCTGAATTGGATGGTAAGGCCATAGCGGCTGGTTTGTTTGCTTTCTATGGTGATAAAGTTACTTATTTACACGGGGCTTCAGCTTATTCCTCAAGACAATTAATGGCCCCTTATCTTTTGCAGTGGACGATGATTTTACAAGCTAAAGAAGCGGGTTATAAGTATTATGATTTTTATGGTATTGATGCTAATAAGTGGCCGGGGGTGACTCGATTTAAATTAGGCTTTAACGGCCACACGGTGACTTATGCTGGAACAAGAGATGTTATTTTGAACCAGTGGTTTTATTGTCTATATAATTTTCTACGCCGTTTAAGACGCTTGTTTTAACTTTATGATTGAACTTGTAAATACCACTAAACATAAAATAAATCGAAAAAAAATCATTGCTATTAGTGAGGCTTTTTTGCAACAGTTTAAAAAAAGTCGCGTTGATGTTTCGCTGGCGATTGTTGGTGACCGGAGGATTCAAAAATTAAATAAATGTTATCGCGGACTTGATAAGCCAACCGATGTTTTGTCTTTTTCCGGTGCTGAGTGGGAAGGGGTATTACTTGGAGAGGTAATTATCAACCCTCAAGAGTTAAAACGTTTAAGTAAATATAAAGAAATATTAGAATTTGTCGGTTTATCTTATCCGCCAAAAAATTTAAAAAAAACCGAAGATTATTTATTTTATTTTATTTTAGTTCACGGATTATTACATCTAATTGGTTATGATGATAGTGAAGAGGTTGACCGGCAGCAGATGCTTAGCTTAGGAAAAAAGTTTTTAAGTAAACATGTTATAATATAATAATGACTAAGAAGCTTTTAAACATAGTAGGCTTTATTTCCGTAGTTACGGCTCTTTTGTTATTTTCTAATATAAAATCAACCCTCGCCTCCGAGGCTCATAACATTCGCGGTTGGGCTTATAATAGTACTTATGGTTATATCAGTTTTAACTGTTTAGATGATGGTTATGCTGGCCGTTTTCCGTTTGCTTTTCCTTTTGCCTTTAATATCCCGCCTTGTTATAGCAATAGTCACGGAGTTAATTTAGATGCGAGCAATAATTTTTCTGGTGAAGCTTGGAATTCAGTTTTAGGTTTTATTGATTTTTCCAGCGCCTCTTCTACGCCTAGTAATGTTTTTAGAGCTCAATGTCCTAGTTGTATTTCTGGGGTTTGTTCGGCTTGTTATAAAGAATCAACTAGAGAAGTTTTTGGTTATATGAAAATAAGGACCACGGGTGAGTGGATAAAATTAGACGGCTTGCCAAACCCGACGCAAATTACCAGATATGAAGATCCACAGCCTGGTATTTTTTCTGGTTATGCTTCTTCTACCTTTGGAGCAATTAGTTTTAATTGTACCGACACTGGCACCTGTGCCACTAATAATTATCGAGTTGAAATTGGTCCACTAGAAATCAGACAAATGATTGCCCCTAATTGGAGTAGTAATGAAGCCTGTTCTTTGGGTGCTAAAACAGCGGTTTTAAAATGGAATCGTCGCAGTGGTACACAGTCCGCTTATCAAGTAATTGTCAGTACTGCAAACAGCACCACCACGGGTAAAATTTTTGATTCCAATCAGGTAAATAATTCGGCGACGCAAGTTTCTTTAAATCTGCCTAATTATGATACGCCGTATTATTGGTTTTTAAGACTTTGGGATGATGAAGGCACTCCAACTGCTTGGCGTCAATTTAATACAGTAAACGGTGATTGGATAAGCGATAATTTTGTCAGAAATTCTCAGAAAAACACCATTGATCCTAATAAAACCTTTACCTCTTATAAACACGAATTCCCTAAGCCTTTGTTTACTTGGTCGCCGGAGCAAATTATTATTGCTACCACTTCCAATAGTTTTGTAAGTAATGCTAGCTACTATAATGACAGCAATACTTTACAGCCTTGTACCGGTTCAATTTGTAGTTTTTTATGGACGGTAACAGAACCAAGCATTAATGATATTTTAACACCAACCCTTGCTTCAACTAGTATTGAATTTTCACGAGCCACTAGCACGGTTGTTACTTTATCAGTTACTGATGATGCTGTTTACACTTGTTCAACTTCGACGATTTTAAATGTTAATTATGCATTGCCGCTTTGGAAAGAAATTAAGCCTTAGTATTATGAAGAAATCGGGATTTACGCTTATTGAACTTATCGTTTCGGTTGCCGTTATTGCGCTAGTAACTGGAATTTTTCTAGCGAATTATAACTCGACTAACCGTCGCACTGATTTAACAATGACCGCCCAAGAGCTGGTGGCTGATATTCGCATGGCGCAAAATTATTCTTTAGGTTTGGCGCGTTATGGTTTGTCCGGTTCAACCAATGTGCCTTTTGGTGGCTGGGGAGTTCATTTCGATTTAACAAATTTTGGCAACAACAAGTATATTTTATTTGCTGATGATAATGGTAATAAAATTTTTGAAAGTGATGAGGCTAATGCGACTTATGGTGCTAAAGAAACGGTTTTGCCAGACAATATAATTATTGTCTATTTATCTTCTGGCAACAAAGCTGATATTACTTTTTTACCACCTGACCCCATTACCAATATTACTGGTTCTGCTTCTGGTTATGAACAAGTCGATATTGTGTTAAAAGATACTACCACTAATACAACCAAAACAATTAGAGTTAATTATTTGGGTTTAGTTGAAGTGATTGATTAGTATGAAACTAAAAAAATATCTAAAATTTAAAGCTGGTTTTTCACTGATGGAAATTTTAGTAGTTTTGTTTATCGTTTCTACGGCTTTGTTAGGTGTTTTGTCTTTAATTATTCAAAACATTAAAGTGCAAAACATCAATCGTAATAATTTAATCGCTTCCAGTTTGTCTCAAGAGGGAATTGAACTAGTGCGGCAACTTCGTGATGATAATTGGCAAAATAATTTAGCCTATGACTATGGTTTAGCGAGTAATTATTACCGAGTAGATTATCGTACGAATGAACTTTTCCCAGTTTCCACCCCAGAAGAGACGGCGTTGTATTTAAAAGATGGTTTTTATGTCCACCAGTATAGTGCTGATGGTTTACTTGAACCAACAATTTTCAGCCGCCGAATTGCTATTACCAAACTAACTTCTGAAATCGGGCAACCCTTGCAAGTTCGGTCAATTGTTTCTTGGACTGACCATAGTCGTCCGGCCCATTATGAACTACAGACATTATTATATGACTGGCGTTAAAATTATGAATGAATCAAAATTAAAACCAGGTTTTTCGTTAATCGAAATTTTAGTATCGACGGCTTTATTTGTTATTATCCTAACGGCGGCCATGAATATTTTTAAAATCGTAATCGAAAGTCAACGCACTGCAATTGCCACTCAAAATGTGGAAGAAAGTCTTAAATATTTTTTAGAAGTAACCAGTAAAGAAATTCGCATGGCTAAGCGAAATAATAATTTATGCTATCTCGGTTTAGGTCCAACTGATATTTATAAACAAAGTAATAATACTTTGGGGGATACTTTAGCTTTTAGAAATTATCATGATGAGTGCGTTTTGTATTCTTTGGTAAGCACAGGTGGTGTTAATAGATTTATGATTTCTCGCGATGGAGTAATAAATTATTACATTACTCCCGCTAAAATAACCATTGATGAATTAAACTTTGTTGTTGGTAGTTCTCCACAACCAACGGTTACCGTTGAACTAGTGGCTCACGCTTTAGATCGTAATACTAATGAGTCTACTATGAGAATTCAAACAACTTTGTCATCACGTTATTATAAAAACGATTAGCTTATGAAAAATAAACCAGGCAGTGCCTTACTACTAACACTATTTTTGGTTTCTGGAATTATGATTGTCGCTTTTGCTGGCTCTTATTTAATTGTGTCTGGTTTAAGGGCGGGCGGTTTGCAATATGATTCTTCGCGGGCTTATTTTGTGGCTGAAAGTGGCGCGGAATATTCTTTATTTCAAGTTAGAAAAAAAGATTTTAGCTTAAAAGATCGTCCTTGGGGAGTTATTTTTTTCGAATCAATGCCTTCAGAATATCCTGGCTATTTTGAAATTGGCTACAAAACTTGGTCACCAATTGTTTTAACTTCAGTTGGTTCTTATGGGCTGACAAAGAGAAGTGTGGAACTTAGTTTTTAAAATATGATTCTCGCTTGATTTCAGTCTGTGACAATTTGTCACGGACTGATTAATATTTTCTATTAATTTTTATTTTTTTATATTTTAAGATGGTTTTTGACAAGATTAAATAATTCAACCATTTACTCATTTTTTATTGTTTAAAAAGCCTTTAAAAACAAGGTAAATAGTCTACTTAAAACCTTTGCGCAACGACTTAAAAATTGGTATAATTTAAATAATTGTAAGAGGCAAATTATCATCGCCTATGAGTCAAGAAAAAAACAAAAAAATATCAATCCGGCAACAAGGAGTGGCCTGGTTTTTTGTTTTCCTGATGTCAGGTTCTTTTTTGTTTGGCGAAAAAGTTTTAGCAGTAAATGATTATACTAAAGCGACTAATTTAACTCCGGTGGCTACTAGTTGGAATAATATTATTAGTAATTATGATAAGCCACTCAATGGAACTTTAAGCGCTTTTGAATGGAATGGTTTAGCTAATGATTTTGTAAAAACTTGGGCGACTTCAACTATGGTTGGTCCTTTGGGAATTGGCACGGCGGCTTCATCGGCTTATAAGTTGGATATAAACGGATTGGTTAGAGCAACTTCTTTTACTGGCTCTTATGTAGGCACTCTAAATTCGGCCAATGTCTCTTCTGGTGATTTCGGTACTAATACTGGCGGTGGTAATTATAGTTTTCCTGGTAAATTAGGGATTGGAACGACGAATCCAGGGGCGAAGTTGGATATTGTTGGTGGTGTTATCAGGGCTGGTAATGGTGATGCTTATAATGCTATCGTTCTGCAAGACGGAAACGGGAATAATGCTTTTAGAGGAATAAGAACAACTGTATATTGGCCTGATAGCGCTAATTCAACAGCTTTTCAGGTTGGTGCTTCCGGCGATAATATCGTTTTTACAACTTATGGCTCTTCAGTCGCTCCAAGAATTTTGATGCACACTAACAGTTTTCATATAAACAATTCTTATCCGTCTGCTGTACCAGTTGGAATGTTTGACGTATCAAATGGAAACACAAAGTTATTTAATATTTTATCTTCTGGCAACGTCGGAATTGGAACGACAAATCCAAAATATAAATTGGAAGTAAACGGTGAGATTTTTGGGAACTATTTATCCACGAATAGAAATGCCTTCGGTTTGGAAAGAAATATTTTGTTTAATGCTCCTGCTCGATATACGGTTACTCAATCTGGAGGTCATAATTTTGATCTGAACGCCTTGTTTAATGGAGAATTCGAACCGTCTTATACACCAGATGGTCCCAGCATTGCGTCGCCCCAAGTTGTATTAATTGAAGGATTGTCGACTTCGCATACTCAAGCTGCTTCTTGGGTTGGATGGACGACAAGACATTGGCCCGCAAGACATTTCTTGATAGAAGGATATGATACCGCAAGTGGATATAACAATTGGCGAGTTATTGCTGACTACTCCGGTACTGCTTATAACGGTTATGATTTTATTGTCAAGATTCCAGTTGGCGGTGTTTATGAAAAATTAAGATTTACTTTTTATGATGGGACAGGGACTAGTAATAGAGTGGGGGTTTCAGAATTATTTTTTATTCATCCGGAAGCAACTAGGCCTTATTCTGGACTATTGCCTTCATCGATGTATGAGGGCAAGCTAGGCAACGTTGGCATCGGCACTACCGCTCCAGCTTCAAAATTAACTATCTCTGGGGGTGATTTAGAAATGGATAATAATAAATCAATTAAAGTAAGTTCAGCTTCGGCTAACACTACTTTATTATTTGGTAATTATGCTGATGGCTTAGGTTTCTACTATGGCACTTCTACTCAGACAACTAATAAAACTGTTAGTTTGGCCGTTGAAGGCGATGTTAAAGCCGACAGACTTTGTATCGAAGAAGATTGTAAAGCCGCTTGGAGTGAAATCGTTTCCGCTGGTGGTGGTAATCAATGGATTACTTCTGGTAATAATATTTATAATTCTAATACGGGCGGGGTGGCCATTGGAACTAGCACTCCTGGTGTTTATAAGTTGTATGTAAATGGAAATGCCAATATTAACGGGACTATTACAGCTACAAACTTTACTGGTTCCTATGGTGGTACAATCGCTGCTCCAAATGTCTCAGCTGGTACTTTTGCTGACAACACTGGCGGTGGAAATTTTAGTTTCCCTGGTAATGTGGGTATTGGGACGACGAACCCAACTGCTAAGCTTCTCACTGTTAATACAAGCGCAACTCAATATGCAGGATACTTTTATAGTAACGTCTCAGGCAATGCAAATTATTCTACTTTATTAGTAAATCAAGATTCTGCGGTAGCATCTGATAAACTATTAAGACTTCGTTCAAATGCGATCGATAGATTGACTGTTATGGGTGATGGCAATGTTGGGATTGGGACGACGAATCCGGGAAATACATTAGATGTAAACGGCGGTTTAGTTGTTAGTGGGTCGTATGGTCTTGGCTTGGGTAATGCAGGAAACAATGGAAAAAATAGAATTGATACCGCCGGATCAACAGGAAACGGCAATCAGATTTATAGATTTTTAGGAACGAATAATAGTTATGCTGGATTAAGAATTAAAGAATTATCAGTTGGTTCAACTTACGCCGGTAATGATGCTCCAGTAAATGGAATGATAATACAAGGCAACGTCGGCATCGGCACAATAAATCCCGGCGCTTATAAATTGAACGTAAATGGCAATACAAATATCTCCGGTACTCTAAATGTATCTGGCCAAGTTACCGCTAGTGGTATAACTGGCATTACAATCGCTGCTCCAAATGTTTCAGCTGGTACTTTTGCTGACAACACGGGCGGTGGAAATTTTAGTTTCCCTGGTAATGTGGGGATTGGAACTACTAGTCCTGGGAATAAGTTAGAAGTAGTGGGCTCAACCCTTGGAAATACGGTTGCACCTCTTGTTGTCCAACAGGGCAATGCTTATGCTTCTCCGCATACGCAGTATGTACAGCTGTGGAAGAATTCCACGGGTAGCGTTATAGCCAGTGTAAGGGCCGACGGTTCGGTATTCTCTCAGAACATTCATTCGAATCTATATCAGGCAAACATAAACGGCTCGACGGGAACCCCGATATTCCTTAATGCTGCGCAGACAGCGGGAATGTATTTTCCCACCGGACAGGAGATTTCTTTCGTTACCTCGCCCACTGGATCCGCGGGTTCGGGTGTAGATGTTATGCGCATAACTACGACAGGCAACGTTGGTATCGGAACCACCACTCCAGGTGCTTATAAACTATATGTAAATGGCAATACAAATATCGCTGGAAATTTG
>CAZEBE010000016.1:0-12824 GCA_964510275.1 uncultured Gammaproteobacteria bacterium | reverse complement strand
ATCACCCACAAATCAGTGATACTTTACAAAAGGAATATTTAAAAATATTAACTAATTTTGAAAAGAATAATTAATCAACTCTATGCCAAATCAATTTTTTAGCTCATTATTCACCTCAGGAAGTGGAAAAAAGAGTGTAACAGGAGATAATATGTGTGTAGTCTATTTCCTTTAATTTTAAATTATAATTAGAGGGAACCTTAATTATATGTTAAAGCAAAAATTAATCGGTAAACGAATTGTTTTAAAAAGGCTTAAACCAACTATTAAAATGGCTAGCGCTATTTTTAAAACGGTTGACGCTAATCGCCGTCACCTAGAACCATGGTTTCCTTGGGTTAAACTGGAAGTAGACATTGAGTCAGCTTTAAAGTATTTATTTGATGTTGAGGCCAAATTTAAGATTGGTGAAAAAGTTGATTACGGAATTTATTTGGATAATGAATACATTGGCAATGTTGGTGTTTTTAATATTCATAAAAAGAATAAGTCAGCCGAAATTGGCTATTGGTTGTCTAAAGAATTTACCAGACAAGGTTATATGACTGAGGCGGTTAAAACTCTAGAGAAAGAATGTTTTTTAAATGGCAACTTAAACAGAATTCAAATTAGATGTGACGAAAGGAATATTCCTTCGGCTGGTGTCGCTAAAAAATGTGGCTATATATTTGAAGGGAAATATCGCGCCGATGTTTATAGTGAATATCATCGAGATTTAAGAAATACCCTCATTTTTTCTAAATTAAAGTCAGAGTTTAAAAAATAAACCACATTGACATAAATATATACTTATGGTATAATTTTTTTGTATTAAATAGTATATTAACAAAAATTTATTTTATTGGTTCCCAGAGTAGATTTATGTCTATTGCGGAAACCAATAAAATATAAAAGAATGAAAATTTTATCTAAAATGCAAACTTTTTCATGTAATGGAGAAGAGCTTTCTTTGGACCGGGTTGCAGAAAGAAAAGTAACTTCGGTTACTGTAAAGTACTTATCTGCTTCAAGAAAGGTAAGCGCTTCTGGGATTATGGGTTTTTTTGGAAAAAAGAAAATCGTTCAAGAAGAAAAAGAGTTCGTAATAAACGATGAGCAAGGAATTAATATATTCTTTACGCTGGGGTTAAATACGGTCTCTATTCGTTTTTGGGATAGAAAAGAGTGGAACAAGGTCATAGACTACGACGAAGAGACGTTGTCTAAAAAGTATTTAATGACCACAGTTGCGCCTTATACAATTAATTTCCATATTGGAAATTTAAAAAGTGTAAATTGGAGTTGATTTTTCAGTATTAACAATAAAAAAGTAAGGACATGGAAACTACAAAAAAGTTTTATGAAAAAACTTGGTATTTAGTTTTTTCAATTGAGTTTGTTGTAATAGAAATTGCTATTGTTATACTTTTTGAGTTGGAAATTATGACATCACTTGTGTCGATTATCCTGTTGGGTTTTATTGCGGCTGCTTTTATGCCCGGCTGTTTCTGTATGTTTAGAGACGCAATAAAGAATAAAAGAGTTCGAGTAGATGAAGACCGAGAGAAGATATTTAAAAAATATTTACTGAGGGGCAAAAATCTTGATCATGCCGTAGAAATTCAATTTTCAAGAAACGAAAACGAAAAAGATTGGGATTATGTGAAGAGAATATTCCCGTTAATTTACGAGGATAACCCCGTGGGTGCGGTAAATATTCTATTTGGCAAGTCCATTCTGGATCTTGATGATATAAAAAAAGAATTTGCTGAAAGTGCTCTGTCATTCAGCGATCCACAAGAAATTAAAAATTTTTTAAACGGTTTCAAAAAAGATCCTGCTTATTAAATTTAAAGGGTATAGAAGACCAACGATAACATCAATGGTCTTTTTTCTTATAAAAATAGATAAAAAGTGGAGGGGGGTACTAAATATAGCAACCCCTTTTAATTTACCTAATGAATTAGAAATACAAGTTGATATCTTATCAGCAGGCTTTATATTAAAATTTAGAGAACATATGACTAAAATAATTTATTACAATTATATTTATATTTGTGTAAAGCACTGTTTGAAAATGAATATTAGAAGTAACTTTTTGGTTTCTTAGGTTTTGTTAAAACTTAACTTGACATTTTTTATTTAAGCAATAATATGGTATTATATAATATATAAATATTTTTAAACAATTCCTAAATATGACTATAAATAAAAGAGTAATTTTAATTGCCTTTGTTTTTTTGGGTTTAGCGTTATCTGGAGGGGCTGAGGCGGGTATTAGTAATAAAAACTGGTTTTCGGTGGGAAATGATATTTATGAGCAGGCAGATTTTTATAATAATTATCTTTATACAACTGCCCCAAGATTTGTTCTTGATATTAACGGAAATAAAAATGTTGCTTATTTAGGATCTAATAATTATTTTCTAAATTTTCTAAAAATAGCCACTTTTAATGTGTCATCTTTTAAATGGGAGGTTAGTAATAGCAATATAAAACCAGCTAGAAGTTATGGCGATACTGATGATAAAATAATTTCCTTGGCTTCTTCTAGGTTAGTTAATGATAACAGTCTTTTTGTTTCTTATCTTGATAATAATGATTCTGATAAGCCTAAAGTAGTTAAATTTAGTAATGGTAATTGGACTAATGTTGGCGGGGCAATATTAGATTCAGAAGCTAAATACGTCAAACTGGCTATAGATAGTAATAATGTTATTTATGTTGCTTACAAAGATGTGGCAACCGAAAAGGTTAGTGTAAAAAAATTTAATGGCAGTTCTTGGGAGTTAGTCGGCGCGGCTGGCTTTACTCTTGATACCCAAGCTCTTTCTGATTTTAAGTTAGATAATAATAATGTTCCATATGTAGCTTTAATCGATTATGGCACGGGATCAAAATCGACAGTTATGAGTTTTGTTAACAATGCCTGGGCGGTTGTGGGGTCATCAGATTTTTCTCCAAATTACGGAATGGATATCTTAGTATTAGATTTTGACAATAATAACATTCCTTATGTAGCTTTTGATGAACAAAGTAATAATAATAAAATTGCGGTGATGAAATTTGAAAGTAATTGGGCTATAGTTAGTACTTCTAGTCTTCAGGTGTATCATAGTCCTTCCGGGGGCAGAATCGCTATTGATTTTAATTCAGCAAATGAACTATTCGTTGCTTATACAGACTATAGCACGGGAAAAGCAATGCTTAAAAAATTGGTGGCTGGTTCTTTAACCTCTGTCGGTGTGTCAGGATTTTCTTCTGGCAATGCAAAACTTATTAATTTGGTTATTGATGAAAATGATAACCCCTATGTTAGTTACGCAGACGATGAATTGTCTGAAAACGTTGTAATGAGATATTCTCGGCCAGAGATATTGTTTAGTAATAGGTTCTCAGAAAGTAATTTAAATGATGGTAGTATTTCAAGTAGCACCACTATTTCTTTGGAGCAGGGAGGTACTTTCGAAAACGTGGGAGGAGTTTTGTCTTCTAGTAGTTATTTGATAGAAAACTTACCGGCTGGTTTAACATCTAGTATAACCGTTGGCGACGATGGTAAAACGGCAACATTAACTCTGTCAGGTAAAGCCATTTATCATAACAATGCTAATGATGTTTCTAATTTATCAATAACTTTTTATAATAGTGCTTTTAGTGATTATTTAGCCAGTGATTATTTTAATCCAACCTCTAATTTAACTATTGATTTTCGGGATGAGCTTGCTAGTCAGTGGCAGCAAGTTGGTGATTTTTTTAGTGATCGAGCTAATTATAAATTATCAATGGCGGTTAGTGGTGACGGTTCTAAGTATTTAGCTTATTCTGATGTAGTTAATCAATTAGGGTTTGTTAAAAAATTTAATAATAGTTCTTCGACTTGGGATTTAGTTGGCGGTGTCTCAATCTCTACTACTGTACCGAATTCTATTTCGGTTAATTTAGCTAGTAACGGAAACCCTTTTGTAGCTTATTCTGATTCAGCTAATAGTTATAAAATTAATGTTAAAGAGTTTGATGGCGAAGCCTGGAATTTAGTGGGCGAAGCCGGTTTTTCTAGCGGAGAAACTGATTTAATTTCTCTGGCTTTTGTCGGTAACACTCCTTACGTTGCTTATCAAGATAGAACTTTGTTAGATAAGGTTACGGTTAAAAAATTTACGGGCGCAGCTTGGGAATTGGTAGGTGAAGCTGGCTTTTCAAGCGGCGGTGCCAATGAGTTAAAATTAGTAACAACTGACAATGGAATTTTATATCTTGTTTATCAAGACAAAAACAACCAAGCAACTGTTATGAAATTCAGTAATAACGAATGGACAAATATTGGCGTTCTGGGAGCTTCTTGTGGCAATGACATTGTTTTAGATAATCAAGGTTTACCATATGTTGCTTATAGTGATGTTGATAATAGTTATAAAATAACTGTTAAGAAATTTAATGGCACTACTTGGAGTTTAGTTGGTGCTGCTGGTTTTACTAACTTAGATGGTGATTTTGTAAAAATAGTATTAGATAGTAATGAAAATCCTTATGTTGCTTTTTCTGATTATGATGCCGATAAATACACTTCAGTGATGAAGTTTGATGGTTCTAGTTGGAATTATTTTGGTCAAAAAGGTTTTTCGGGGTATGACGTTACTGGGTCTATAAATTTTTCTGTGGATGATAATAACAATTTGTACGTTGCTCAGATTAAAAATGTAAATTACGTTACCAAAGCTTCAGTCGATAAGTTCGAATTATATCCTAAAGTTTCTAGTCTTGAAGCGGCTCTAAACAATGGAAAAGTTAGTTTAAATTGGGATATTGATCAAGGAGAAGTTTATGATCATGTGATAAAATATCGTCTTCCTAATACTAGCAGCTGGACAACTTATTCTCATAGTAGATTTGTTGACAACTCCAAAGATGTTAGCGGAATATCAACGGCGGGAAACTATGAGTTTAGTGTTAACGCGGTTAATCCTTCAGGAATAAACAGTAAGCCAATAATTGCTAGTATTTTTGTGCCAGGAAGTAATTATACCGTTGAAAGAGAAGAACTTAATAATTTAGTCACAACCAATATTATTGTTCCGGCTAATGGTAGTAACGCCTCAACTACGGCAATTAATTTTAATTGGAGTTCAACCGTTGTTCCTTTTAGTGGGGCTTTAATATCTATTCCGTCTGGAGTAACAATGACAGCCTCTAGCACTTTTTCGGTCGCAGATTTAAGCGCTGGTTTGGCCGATGTTTCTGATCTAACAGCAATTAATACCTTAGGTTCTTTAAAATTTGGTTTACCTAACTTAGGTTTATCTTTAAGTCAGCCGATTGATATTGAAATTCCAGTTGCTGGTGTTGCCACTAGTACGGTTTTAACAGTGTTTACTAAAACAGCCGGCTCAGCCTGGGAATCCTTAACAACATGTGCTGTAAGTAATGAAATTTGTTCTTTTTCCGTTACTCATTTATCGGAATTTGCCGCTGGCACTACTATTTCTGATGATTCAGATACAAATTCAGGCAGCACTTTTGTTGCTCCAGTTTGTTCAGAGGTTGTTTATTACGATTTTCAAGATATTTGTTCGGATGGTTATCAATATCGCAACATTGTTTCTAAGTCTCCAGAAAATTGTTCTTTAACCGCCGCTCAGATTGAGGCGACTAGAAGATTGTGCGTTTTACCAAAACCAACAGTTACTGAAGAAACAAGTAAAGACTTATTAAGTTCTTATCTTGAACAAGAAAAATTATTAGTTAAAAAGATCAATAGTTATTTGGCAAAACGGTTATCGGGAAAAATTTTACTTCAAGTTGAAGACAAGGGAAGAGCTTGGTATGTAAATCCTTTAAATAACCTTCGTTATTATTTAGGTAGTCCTGCGGATGCTTATAATTTAATGAGAAAGCTGGCTTTAGGAATTAGCAATGATAATTTTTCAAAGTTTAAAAATAATACCGCCTCGGCTAATTTAGCTGGTAGAATTTTATTAAAAGTTGAGGATAAGGGTGAAGCTTACTATGTAAATCCAACTAACTTAAAATTATATTATTTAGGACGACCAAGTGATGCTTTTGCGGTTATGAGAAATTTAGGTTTAGGAATTAGCAATGAAAATATTTATCAACTTGGTATTAGTGAAGTTAAATAACATTTAGCGTTTTGTATTAATTTATGAAAAAAAGTAATCTTTTTGTTTGTTTTTTGTTTATTTTTGGTAGTATTTTTGGAGTCGAATTGAACCAGGTAACAGCTGCTTCTTTTCCGAGTCAAACTGGTCATAAATTTGTTGAAGATGAAATAATCATTAAATATAAAACGAGTAAAATAAATTTGAAATCAACTTCCGGTAAAATGAAGGCCGCTAGTTTTGAAGAGTTAAATTCAGTTGAGGATGTGATTAAAATTGATGATAAAAATATTTCAGTTTTAAAAATTAAAGATGGCTCAAGTGTTGAACAAAAAATAGCCGAATTGAAAAGTAGCCCTGATATTGAATTTGTTCAACCAAATTATCAGTATTATCCATTATCCATTTCTACTAATGATACTTACAAAAATTTATTATGGGGCTTGGATAATACTGGACAAACAGTTTATGGTAGATTGAGTAAAGCCGACGCTGATGTTGACGCTCCAGAGGCCTGGTCAATGTTTCCTCAGGCTTCTTCAACCTCAGTTACAGTGGCTGTTATTGATTCGGGAGTAGCATATTACCATCCAGATTTAATTTCGAATATGTGGGATGGTTCAAACTGTGTAGGAACAGATAATTTTGGCAGAGTAATAACTGGTGGTTGTAATCATGGTTATGATTATGAAGATAATGACAAAACCCCTTTACCAACTGAACCAGAAACTGAGGATGACAGAGTTCATTCTCATGGAACAAATATTGCTGGAATTATTGCCTCTAAAGCAAATAATAATCTGGGGGTAATTGGTTTAGCGCCAAATGCTAAAATAATGGCGATTAAAACAAATTTTACCACCAGTCAGTTAATAAAAGGAATTCAGTTTGCGGAAGATAATGGAGCGCGAATTATAAATGCTAGTTGGGGAAAATTAAATTATAGTGATTCTGCTTTAAGATATAGTGATTCTGCTTTAAGAACAGCGATTGAATCTTTTGACGGTTTGTTTGTGGCTGCCGCTGGTAATGATTATAATAATAACGATGTTCAACATTTTTATCCTTCGGATTTTAATTTGGCTAATATAATTTCTGTAGCTGCCACCGATCAAAATGACAATCTGGCCAGTTTCTCTAATTATGGCGCTACTTCAGTTGATGTCGGTGCTCCTGGAGAATACATTTATACCACTACAGATAACTTGGTTTCTGATTTTGAATCTTTTGACGATTCTAATATTCCTAGCGGCTGGGTAAAAAGTTCTGGGACTAATAATTGGGGAACAGTGGTTATAAATAGTGGGTTTAATCGGGGTTTATTCGGTGACTATCAAGCGTATACTAGTGGTGCTTATGAGGCCGATGTTAATTCTAGTATAACATCTTCAATTTATAATTTAGGTAGTAGTACTAAAGCAACAATATCTTTTAAAACGGTTTGTGACACTGAACATTCGGACAACGCAGCAGGGGATTATCTTAGTTTGGAATTTAGTTCTGACGGTGCAAGTTTTTCAGAGTATTATCGCTGGAATGAAAAGACTCTTGATGTTTTAAATAATGAATCACCTCTTAGTTCAGTTGGCACCTCTTCTCATATTTTTTCCGATTTAGTAATTCCTGAAGAATATTTGTCAGCTAATTTTAAATTAAGATTAAATTGGGTAACAAATTCGACTGATAATAATCATCAGGGATGCTATGTTGATTATGTAGAAATTACTAAAGAAAGTAATGGTAATGACAATCAGTATAAATATTTTTCCGGGACCTCAGCCTCAACTCCTTATGTAGCTGCTTTAGCCGCTTTATTAAAAGGATATGACAATACCTTAACTAATACAGAGGTTAAAGATATTATTTTAAGCACTGGTGATGAACTTTCGGCACTTAGCGGTAAAACTTTAACGGGTCGTAGAGTTAATGCCTACAAGGCCCTTAGTTTAGTTGGTGACGATACTTCTATCAGTTCAAATACTTATTTAGTTGGTACCAGTACTATTTCTAATGTTCCTTTTGGAACAGCTAGTTCCACTTTTATTTCTTTGATAGAAGAGGGGCGGTTATATCAAACTTTTGATTTTTCTCGTCTTAGTAATCCGGTAGTTTCTGGCGATGTTCTTGGAGTTATTACTCGAACTGGAGCAGTGCAAGATTATACAATTTCTGTTTTGCCAGACTTAGCGGTTGTTACAGAAGTTAAAAGCCTTTACGGTGATAATTATTTTAAGGCTAATGAGGTTATTGATTTTCAAGTAGTTTTTAATAAAGTAGTTAACGTTTCTTCGTCTACTATTTATTTAAAACTAAATTCTGGAAAATCAGCTATTTATAAGAGCGGTAGTGGTACTAATACCTTAACTTTTGAATATCTTGTTGACGCCGGTGATAATTATCAGGATTTATCTTATGAGGCAACCTCATCTCTACTGGCCGTAGGTGCAATTTTTGATAACGATGGTTTAGAGGTTAATAATTTACTGCCAAATCCAGAAACATTTTTATCTAGTCATGAAATTATTGTTGATACCAATTCGCCAATTGGGACTGTTTCTTTATCTCCAAATAGGATTCTAAAAGCTGGTGATTCGTTAGAACTAACAGCTAGTTTTAATGAAGATTTAGCTACATCTTCTTTACCATTAATAGTTTTAAATGGTGTTAGTGAGGCTAATTTAAACGTTGTAACTCAAAACGGTGCGCGTGAACTTGTTTATCAATATGAAATTGGCGCGGGTAATGGCACAACAACTCTGGCTTTTAATTCTGGTTATGATTTAGCAGGGAACCATTTAATCGCCACCTCAAGCAATATTAACTATTTTATAGTTGATAATTTATCGCCGGAACTGGTAGTTAATTATCCTCTTTCTAACGCAAGAGTTGGCAGTTCAACGCTGATAAGTTTTAGTGATACAGAATTTAGTTCACCCAAATGTTCCGTAGACAATTTGAATTGGTCTAATTGTTACAGCGCTTCTACTAGCTTAGCTATGATAACCGGTTTTAGTAGTTTATCAGATGGTCTTTTTAATTTTTATCTAAAAGAAATCGATGTTGCTGGAAATGTTGGTACAACAACAATTAGTTTTATAAAAGATTCGCTTGCTCCTAGTGTAACTAAACTGGGTGATAATTTAAGTGATTATACTATTACTGCTAATTCAAGTATTGAGCTTTTATTTAGCGAGGCAATTGTCAGTTCTTCTAAACAAACCATTCAAGACGCTTTAAGTAATGGAGCTAGTGGACAAATTGTATTCAATTGGAATGAAAATAATAATATTTTATCAATTGTTAATGAGTCAGCTGCAGATATTATTTTTAATAATGATGTTCGTGTTATTGAGGTAAAAGATTTAGCCCTTAACTCTGCAGCGGAATTATTACTAATAGATTCGGTGCTTTCTGATGATCAAATAGAGCCAGTCGTAGATAGTAGCACCTACATAACTAATTCAAGATCTCAGATGGTTATTACTTCTCTTATCCGCCCAGTTTCGGTGGTGATCAGTGAGGGGGCAGAAAACCCAACTATCAATTTAAAATCTTTGGTCAATGGTAGCGGAACTGGTGTGATTCCGGAAATTAGTTTGTTATCTGTAAATGCCAGCAATATTTCTTTAAACATCCCGACACAAACAATGGTTTCTATAAATAGTGGCACCTGGGATGGTGTTTTAAAAACCCCAGTAATTAAAACAGTTACTTTGCCAACAGCGACTGGTAAAACCAGAAGTCTTAGTTTGGCTATTAAAGTTGGTTCTGATAGCGCAAGCTTATCTTTTAATAAGGCAATTAAAATTACCTTTCCTGGTCAAGCTAATAAGAAAATAGCTACCAGTAATAATGGTTCGTTTGCTGAAGTAACGACAGTTTGTGGAGATAATTCTCAAGCTTGGGCCAATGAAAATTTAGGAGTAATGGGTGATTGTAAAATCAGTGTTGGTGGCGATTTGTATGTTTGGACTAAACATTTTACCGATTTTATTGTTTATTCTGAAGAAGTTATCCAAAGCAGTGGTGGTGGCGGAGGCGGAGGCGGAGGTTCGGCCACGGTTTGCAGTTTGGTAGATTATAGTAATTGGCAAGGAACCTGTTTAAATGGTTTTGAATATCGTACGGTTGTTACACAAAAACCTTCTGGCTGTTATTTAACTAGCACTCAACAATTATCCTTACAAAGAAGCTGTCAGATAATTGCCACTACGACACCGGTAGTAATTTCTGAAATAATTCCTGAAGCAAAAGTACTAGTTGCTCCAGAAAAAAATCAGGACAAGGTTTTAGAGAACGTAATTAACGAAGCTTCTATTATTAGCAAACACAACCTTGGTGACTTAATTAGTCATTTAGGTGGTAAAGAGAATAAAGATAAAGAAGCCACGGCTCTAATAAAATATAAAACAATTATTGGGTTAGATAAAAATTTAGATAGTAGCAAAAAAATAACTGTTAATAATTTTATAGTTTATGGAACCAATAGTAGTCAACGTCTTGGCGCTGGAGAAAGAGCGGCGGTAATTAATTCTTATTTTCAAGCTTATAAAAAACTGCCAAGTAACGAGTCTGAATGGTTGGATGTAATAAAAATTGCTAACGGTCGTTGGCCAGGTGAACGCAATTTAACAGCGGAAATTCAGGCTAAAGCGGAGTTTAAAAGAATTTATAATCGTAATCCTATTTTAACCAACAACATCGATGAGAATGCTATTATGGTTATTGCTTATGGTTTATTACCTCTACAACGCAATTTAAATAGTGAAAAAGTTGCTATTAAAACCTTCAAATGGGTTTATAATCATGCTCCGGTAAACGCTTTGGCTTGGAACTTAGTTCGGTCAATCGCTTACTCTGGTGCAAAGAGATAGCTACTTAAAAAATAAACACAGAAACGTGTTTATTTTTTTGTTTTCTTGTTATTTATTTGCTATAATTTCATCAGATAAATAATAGCTAAAAAAGAAACTACAATGCTTGTCAGTTTCAATTTAAAAAAATTTTTAACTACCGTATTTTTTATATTTACGGGGTTTTTGTTTTTAGTCTCTGAGGCCAGAGCGTCTTTTTATAATCCTGGAGAAACTTTAAATCCTAACTGTTCTCCAACAGATGATAACTGCGATATTAGACCAGCGGTAACCGTTCCTAGTGGAGCGACTGCGGGTTCTTTGATTTATGCTTCTTCAACGGATGTTTATAATTCTCTAACTATTGGTGCTAATGGTCAGATATTAAAAGTTGAAAATGGTGGTTTAAAATGGAGTAATGATAATTATCTTAATGTTTTAGGCAAAGCTGGTGGACAAACTATAATTGGT
Source organism: uncultured Gammaproteobacteria bacterium (assembly GCA_964510275.1). Lineage (GTDB taxonomy): Bacteria > Patescibacteriota > Patescibacteriia > Patescibacteriales > UBA12465 > JAEZRQ01. The sequence goes on along the minus strand of CAZEBE010000016.1, from coordinate 1,405 downwards.
GGTACTGCGGCCAACAACGCCTTAATAATTCAAGCTAATTCAGCAAATGGTAATACTGCCACCGCGGCTGCAATTAAATTTAAAGTAGGTGATTACGGTAGTTTAGAACCACTAACTATTTTAAATAATGGCGATCTCAATGTTAATGGTAATATTAATATGACTGGTGATATTATTCCAAAGGAAGATATTACCTATAGTTTAGGTTCACCGACTAAATTTTGGAAGGATGTTTATATTGGACCTGGTTCTTTGTATGTTAATGGTCAGAAAGTATTACAAACTGATGATAATCAAAATGTTAATATTACCGCTGATTTAAATCAAAGTTTGGTTTTAAAAACTTCAGGAACGGGTGATGTCGAAATCAATCCTAGTGGTAGCGGTCAAATTTTACTTAAAGGAGATTTACGTTTATCTTCTGATAAAAAATTTGTTGGTATTATTAATTTTGATAATTTAAATTTTACTGAAAATGTTATTTCTGCTAGAAACTTAAATGGCGGAATTTCTTTAACTCCAAATGGTATTGGTGGTGTTTATGTTACTAGTGGTAATTTTGGTATTGGCACTACGGCTCCGAGTGAAAAATTGGATGTAGTCGGTAGTATTAGGTTTTCTGAAGCTTTAATGCCTGACAATGAAGCAGGAAGTAATGGACAGTTTTTAGTTTCTCGAGGAGTTGGGGTGGCTCCAGAATGGATTACTTTAAGTAGTGATAATTGGAGCACTGCCTACAACTGGGGTAATCATGCTGCTTTTGGCTATGTCACTGGTACTCCTTGGACTACTCTTGGCTATCTTACTTCTTACACTGAAACTGACCCAACATTCACTGCATGGGACAAGTCAACTGGAATCAGTATTACTGAAAGTCAGATTAGTGACTTTGGAAATTATTTAACTTCATATACTGAAACTGATCCAACAATTTCAGCTTGGGCAAAATCCTTAACTAAACCAACTTATACTGCTAGTGAAATTGGACTTGGTAATGTACCAAACTTAACTTTTTCAGGAAGTAATACTGGTGATGAAACAACTTCTAGTATCCAAACAAAACTTGGCGCAGCTAGTTTATCAAATTCTGGTTATTTAACCGCTACTGATTGGAATATTTTTAACAGCAAACAAGATGCTGGAAATTATCTAACCTCCTATACTGAAACCGATCCAATTTTTTCTTCATCATCTGCTTTTGAAATTTCTGCTACTAATATTTCCAATTGGAGCACTGCTTACAACTGGGGCAACCATGTTGGACTATATGATTTAGCTAATACCGCTAGCGGTTTATTATCAACTCATAACAACACCTTTGATCATGCTAAAATTGCTACTTCACTGCAACTAGATCAAACATCTCCACAGACCACTGTTGGTACATTTACTTTTCCGCAAATTA
>CAZEBE010000015.1:0-12958 GCA_964510275.1 uncultured Gammaproteobacteria bacterium | reverse complement strand
AAAAAATTTCGTTCATTAAGTTTTTTAAGGAGCTCACAATTTTTGACGTTCCTTCAGTTGGTGGTAAAAACGCTTCTCTTGGCGAAATGTATCGTCGCTTGTCCGATAAAGGAATCAACGTCCCTAATGGCTTTGCGACCACGGCCGATTCTTATCGTTACTTTTTAGACAGCACCGGACTTAAAGACAAGATTAAAAGTATTCTAAAAGATTTAAATACTAAGGATGTTCGAAATCTAATGAAACGTGGAGCGGCGGTTCGTAAACTTATTTTAGAAACTGAATTACCAGAAGATTTTAAAAAAGCAATTTTGTTAGCTTATAAAAAACTATCAGCGGAAAATAAAGTTAAGAATTTAGATGTGGCGGTTCGCTCATCGGCTACGGCTGAAGATTTGCCAGACGCTTCTTTTGCTGGACAACAAGAAAGTTATTTAAATGTAGTTGGTGAAAAAGCTTTACTTCACGCGGTTAGATTATGTATTGCTTCTCTCTTTAATGATCGGGCTATTTCTTATCGAACCGACAAAGGTTTTGATCATTTTTCAATTGCGCTGTCGGTTGGTGTTCAAAAAATGGTGCGGTCAGACATTGGCGCCTCGGGAGTAATGTTTACTATCGACACAGAATCAGGCTTTAAAAATGCGGTTTTAATTAATTCTATCTATGGACTTGGTGAAAATATGGTTCAGGGTCGAGTTAACCCTGACGAGTTTTATGTTTTTAAACCAACCATGGCTATTGTTTATAAATCAATTGGCAAAAAAGCACTGCGAATGATTTATGATTTAAAATCGAGGTTGGCGGTTAAAAATATCCCAGTGCCAACTAGCGATCAAATTAAACAATCAATTACTGATGAGCAAGTTAAACAACTAGCTAAGTGGGCGATGATGATTGAAGAACATTATAAGAGGCCGATGGATATTGAGTGGGCTTACGATGGTAAAACTAAAAAATTATATATTCTACAGGCCCGTCCGGAAACAGTTGAAAGTGTTAAGGATCGTAATTTTTTAGAAAGATATGTTATTAGTAAAAAGGGTGAAGTAATTATTAGTGGTCAAAGTGTTGGCAGTCGTATTGGTTCTGGTGTTGCGAATAAAATCATGAGCATTAAAGATATTAATGATTTTAAAAAGGGTCAGGTACTTGTTACTGACATGACCGATCCTGATTGGGAACCAATTATGAAGATTGCCTCAGCAATTGTAACTGATAAAGGAGGCCGAACTTGTCACGCCGCGATTGTATCGCGTGAACTTGGCATTCCTTGTGTTGTAGGAACTAATAATGGTTCAACTAAGATTAAAAAAGGAACGTCTATTACCGTTTCCTGTGCTGAGGGTGATTTAGGTTATGTTTATAATGGTCTTATTCCTTATAAATTAGAAAAAACCAACATTAAAGAAATCAAACGCCCTAAGACTAAAATAATGATGAATATTGCCGAGCCCGATTTAGCTTTTTCTTGTGCGCAAATTCCTAACGATGGCGTTGGCCTGGCTAGGCTTGAATTTATTATTAATAATTATATTAAGATTCATCCTTTAGCTCTGCTTAATTATAATAATTTAAAAGATAAGACGGCTAAGAAAAAAATTGACGAACTAACTGTTGGTTATAAGAAAAAATCTGATTATTTTGTTGACCGCTTAGCTCAAGGCGTCGCCATGATTGCATCCGCTTTTTATCCCAAGGATGTTATCGTTCGCTTATCAGATTTTAAAACCAATGAATATGCCAATTTAATTGGCGGCAAAGAGTTTGAGCCTATTGAATCTAATCCGATGATTGGTTGGCGCGGTGCTAGTCGTTACTATGCTCCTGAATTTTTACCAGCTTTTGAACTTGAGTGCCAGGCTCTAAAAAAAGTTCGTGATGAGTTTGGTCTTAAAAATTTAAAGGTTATGATTCCCTTCTGTCGCACCGTTGAAGAGGGTAAAAAAGTTTTAAGTATTATGGCCTCTAATGGTTTGAAGCGTGGTGTAAATGGTTTAGAAGTCTACGTGATGGCGGAGATTCCAGCCAATGTTATTTTAGCAGAAGAATTTTGTAAAATATTCGATGGTTTTTCAATCGGTTCTAATGATTTAACCCAGCTTGTTTTAGGAATTGATCGTGACGCTGGAACTCTAAAAATTGAAGGCGTCTCTAATGAAAAGAATGAAGCGGTTAAGACCCTTATTAAATCATTAATTGCGACCGCTAAAAAGAATCATCGTAAAGTTGGTATTTGCGGTCAGGGACCAAGTGATTTTCCTGAATTTGCCCAGTTCTTGGCGGATAGTGGTATTGATAGTATTTCTTTAATTCCGGACACGGTTTTAAAAACCACCATCGCTTTAAGTAAAAACGAAAAAGCAAAGAAACGTGGATTTTTATCTTTCATGTTTTAACTTCTAATAAAAAAAGACCTCGGGGTATAAACCCTGGGGTCTTTTTTAAAGTATGTAGATTTAAAAATTATTCTAAAACTTGAATTTTGGCTTTTTTAATGCCGAATTTAATCGCACTAGCTCGGTCTTTCATCCAAATATCTACTCGGTCAGGGTGTTTTTTGTTCATACGATCACGAACTACAAAGATACGGTCACCATATAATTCAGGAATTTTTACCTTTGTCCCCATCTTTAAGAAGTTGGCGGCAATAGTATCTTCAACTCCGTGCTTACAAACGTTGAAACCGTTAGCGGTGATACATGGGGAGTCGTCAGTTTGACCCACCTCAGAGTTATAAGCCGTCATAACATGAACGCTAGTACTTTTTACCTTATATTCTGGCGTGGTTGAAGCGGCGGCCGTGGATGTGGCAGAAGCAGTATTTGCTACTTTTTGGGCTTCTGGGTCCATTTTAGCGCTTTTACTCACCTCTCCTAGGCTGATTTCATCTTGTTCCTGGGCGGCCACAGTTTCGGCGGCTAAAGCAGGGGTAAAGAATAAAACAAACTGAAAGACACAAGCAATTAGCAAGAACAATAGAATGCTCTGCTTGCTACTGAGAGGCACAATATCCTCTCCAAATTTTTGAAGACGTTTTTTCATAAGTTTATATATTTGGCCGAAAATAAAAACCCTTTTTAGGGGGTCGTTTTTTCGACCTTTATTTATATCACACCTGTCTTTTTAAGTCAATACCCCACTGGGGATAAGTCATTGACAAAAGATGATAAACGTGATAGGCTCTTGTTAGAGATTAACAGAATATTAACAAAAAAATAGATAGAAAGATGAAGAAGATTTTGGTGTTTTTACTAAGCATTTCTTTGCTTAGCGGTTGCGTGGTGGCCAAAGATGGACTTACCCGTCGTGAGTATACTCGCATGGTTCGGGCCCAGCTTTTTAAAGCTAATGGTAACGACAGTGTTCCTGTTAAAATGGGACAACGAGAATATACTCAAAGAACTCGGTCGCAGATTGTGAAAGAGTCTGAGGCGGCTGATACGATAAAGTTGTTTAAGGGGTTACTGATTAACAGTAAAATCGGTCGCAATGAAAAAGCAACCTTTGTTATCAGTAGTCGCCTAGTAAAAGATGTGCCGTGGACTTTTACTCTTGATCCACAAAGTCAGGATTCGCTTTACTTACCGGCTGGTGAATATGTGATGGAAATATATTGCGGCTCTTATTACAGAGCTCACATTTTTCACGTTGATCCTCGTCGCACCCATTATATCAGTGGCAAAACAGTTTACTTTGCCGCCGAAAAAAGTTTAAGCGACTTCTAATAAAAAAGGACCCAATCCATAAGGAAAGGGTCCTGTTTTTTTATCTAATTTTTATGGAGTTACAACACTGCCACCCCCACCAGTTCCGTTGCTAGTAAATGGTAAATAGTTGAAGACAGAATAAGTAATGGCGTAAGCAGCAATAACAATTAGTAGTCCGATAACGGAGTTTTTTATAGAACTTTTAGCGGCGGCGATTTCTTTTTCGTTTCCTTGAGAAGCCATCCATTTAAAACCAGCAGAAATAGTTAGAATTAAGAAAATAGTACCCAAGAAACCTAAAATAACTTGGATTAAAACAGAAATTATGGTGGCCAGGTTGGTGTTTCCCGCTAGTCCTGATGGTCCCATCAAAGCTTGGTCTTGTTTGTCTAACCCCTCCGTTTTAATTGAGGAAGCAAGCGCTCCTTTAGCAAAAGTAAAGCTTAATTGAACTAGAAAAAGAAAAACAAGTGCCTTTATTTTTTTGAATTTGGTTATCATATTTTTGTAAGAAACATATTTTTAATAAACACCCAAATAGCATAAGAAGAAATAACAACAATTAGTCCAATTACAGCCCTAGTAATGGAATCTTGAGCTTTGGTAACTTGAGCTTCATTTCCTTGGGCCGTCATCCACTGATAACCAGACATAATTACAATAAACATAAAGATAACCCCTAAAATACTCAAAATAACACTAATTACAATTCCTAGGATGGTGGCTAGTGTGGTTTCGTTAGCGGCGGCAGTATAAGGGCCATATTTTACAGCCGTGTTTTCTAAACGATTAATTGGCGAAGCTCCTTCTTTTAAGGTTTGAGTGGTTGCCGCAAAAACTAAGCCAGGAATTACTAGAACAACCGTTAAAAAGACAATGTTAAGCCAAGATTTAAATTTTTTAACCATAGATATTTTAAAATATTTTTAACAAAAAGGTTGTTAGAGCATAGCCTCCAATTATGAAAAGTAATCCAAGAGAAACTTCAATTAAGGTGTCCTTAGCTTTATCAACTTTAGCTTGATTACCTCGGGCTGTCATCCAAGTAAAACCACTATAAATAAGCAAAGAGACTGAAATAACTCCTAGGATAGAAAATAAAGTTGTTAAAATAAGGCCGATATAATATTCCACCGGTTGAGCTTCTTCGACATAGCCAGAAGTGCTAGCAAAACTGTTAAATTTGTCTGATGAAAAGCCATCTTTGAGGCCTAGCGCTAAAGTTGGTGTTGCCATTAAAAAACCACTGATTAAAATAAGAGGAAAAGTTTTGGTGATGAATTTATGAAATTTTAACATGTTATTTTTGGAAAAGATTAACAATAAAGAAGGTTATTCCGTAGGCCGCTAGGCAGATAATTAAACCAACAATCGCCTTAATTATAGTTTCTTTTGCTTGGCTAACTTGAGAGGTGTTCCCCTGAGCAGTCATCCACTTAACTCCGGAATAAATAATAAGAAAGAAGAAAATTAGACCAACAAAAGAGAAAAAAATACTTAAAATTGTTCCAATGTAAAACTCTGGCGTTTTTTCGGAGCCGGCTTCATAGCCAATTACTGGCGCTATTTCTTTTATGCCACTATTTTCAGAAAACCTATAAGCAGCTTGAGCGGAAAAAACGGCGGAAGATAAAAATATGATACTTAAAAAAAGTAAAGTCAGAATTTTTTTCATAAAACATGACTAATTGGTTAACTGATTGCCAACAAAAACGGTAATGGAGTAGGCGGCACTGATTATAACTAATCCAATGGTGGCATTTGTGAGTAATGTTTTAGCTTTCTCTACTTGAGCGGCATTTCCTTGGGCGGTCATCCACATAATACCGGCATAAATGGAGAGTAGTAAAAATATGATACCAACAAAGGATAAAACCAAAGCAACAAGGCCACCAACGCGGTTAATAACAGTAGTTTGAGCACTGGCTTCAGCAATTTGATCTTTGTAAGCGTTAATTTTTCCGGCAGTGTTATTTAAACCCTCTAAAGAACTTTTGTCAGCCTCAGCTAAAACTGGGCTCATCACAAAAAAGGACAAACCAAAAATAAAAATAGTTAAAAAATATTTAAGTGTTTTCATAAGATTTTTACTGCTCTAAATCTAAATATTTTAGGTTTAAGGCGGTAACCCCCATAGTTATGAGGGGACCGTTTTTTTTCTGAAATCGATTTCGGAAAATTATTTTGTAGTATCAATAGCTGTTTGAATAACCCACTTGGAAATACCCCAGGCGGATAGAATGATAACAATACCGATAATACCAGCAATCATTAATTTTTTAGCTTCAGTGATTTTATCTTCACTGCCACCAGCAGTCATCCATTTGAAACCACCCATTAAGATGATAACAACAGCTACTAGGCCTAAAAAGCCCATAGCAGTGTTTAATAAACTGGTTACGATATCTTTTGGACTTTTTTCTCCTAAGCTCATACCAGTTGGATCGGAGTTAGCACCTAAATCACCAGCATCAATAGCAAGTGTTAAAGCAGGTGCAGTAACAACGGTTAAAACAATCGCTAAAGAAACTAAGTATTTTGTAATTTTTTTCATAATTCACCACCTTTCTAGTTTTACATTTTATGTAATTATTTTAGCACAACCGCTATAACAAGACAAATAAAACGGGGGTTATTTTTTAAATGTCAAGACAGTGTTTAACGGTTAGGACGCCGGAGCTCTTTATTGTAATTAGAATTAGGTCTAATTGGGATAAATTGTAATTAAAATTTTTTAAACGGCAATAAGCAGCCAAAGAAAGGCGAAGTCTTGCCAGTTGAGCGCTTTTTAAGACCGTAAAAGCAGGGTTGTTTGTTGTGGTTCTGGTTTTAATTTCTACTCCAATAATTTTATTTTTATAAGCAATAATGTCGAGTTCTTTGTGGTGATAGTGCCAGTTGGTTTCTAAAATAAGATAGCCCTTGTTTTCCAAATATTTTTTAGCAACTTGCTCGCCGAATTTACCAATGATTTTTTTGTTCATATAAAAACCCCTCACAAGGGAGGGGTTTTGTGAACTAATAGATTTATTAAAGTTTATGGTAAGTATTTTTTTATTTCATCAATTTCAACTTGATCTTTTTTCTTAGAAATTATTTTTTTTATTTTTAGAAGAATGCCAATTAGCCAAGCAATCATTATTATTATCCAGAGTAAATACCAGAAGTAAGCAGAGAAAAATGGCACAATTTCATAATTGAAAAAAAGTAACATTAATCCGATAATGGCGTTTGATAAACTAAAATTATAAAAATTGGAAAACAAACGGCGATAAGTACCTTTTTTTCTTTTAGCGATGAAAAAAATAACAGAGGCAATAATAAGAAGGGCGATAAAACCAATAAAAATATTTCTAGGATTAGAGCCCATGCTTCCTGGTCTTAAATTGAACCAAAAAGTAAGTGTAAGCAGAGTTGACATAGATTACAGTTTTTTAAGGATGAAGGCGTGATAAGTTGTTCCGACCTCAAATTCCTCAATAATAGTTAAACTTAATTTAGGAGCGGCTTGTTTTAAAGCTTCTGGCCTTAGTCGATATTTTGGCTCGGGGCCAAATAATAGGGCGTCAGTTTTCCAGTCGACAATTAACAATTTTCCACCACCTTTTAACATTCTAACAGCTTCACGAATAATTTCCACCTTTTTTTCTGATTGACTTAAAACGTTGATGATTAAGGCCATATCAAGACTAGAGGCTTCAATTTTTGTACCCTTCCATATTTCTAAATTACTCCAAACAGTCTTTATTTGTGGCAGGTTTTCAGTATAAGCTCGTCTTTTTACCTCATCTAAAACAACAGGTAAAATATCAACAGCATAAAGAATTCCTTTTTTACCAATTAGTTTGGCAACCGGAAAAACAAAATGACCAAAATGTCCGCAACCTAATTCAGCAACAGTTTGTCCTTCCTGTACTGATATTTTATGCAAAATTAGATTTATGTCAAACATTTCTGTGGGTGAGTTTTTAGGCATATTTTTAAATAAGATTATTCGACTAAGATTTGTCTTAAGACTGAAGCTTCGCCACTATATTTTTTTTTCGCTTTGATAACTAAATTATTTACACCCTTTTTTAAATTCACAATGGTAGAAAAATTACCTTGATTAGTGTTTAAAATCGTCTCACCATTTATATTTACTTCGGCTTCTTTTTCGGTTGTTCCTTTAATTTCAATAAAGTTTTCCGTTGTTTTTAAATTAGTTTCTGGTTGGTAGATAATCAATTTTGGAGGAAAAACAATTTTTCTAAGATAAAAACCGAGATACAACAAACAAGCAAGAAAGACCAAAAACATTAATAAATTTTTTATTAACTTGGGAAAAACAACAAACTCTTGGCGTCTGACAATTTTTTGCGAAAAAGGATTATTGATTTCGTTAACATTTTCTAAGTTTTCGCTTAACCATTTCTTTATTTCGGCATTTGGCATGCCAACAAATCGAGCATATTCTTTAATATAGTTTTTACTATATAATCCAGCAGGTAAATGATCAAAACGATCTTCTTCAATGGCAATTAAATACTCCAAACGAATGTTAAGACGATGAGCCGCTACCTCTGGTGTTAGCTGTCTAAGTTCTCTGGCTGCCTTTAGTTTAGCGCCCAGACCATGACTGTAACAGAGTTGTTTTTTAGTAAATTCAGTCATGTTTATTTAGAGGTTACCGCTCCGGTTGTTTGATTCCATTTTACACCCAGACCGCCAAAGAACAGGTTTATAATTAAAACACTGGAAAATACCAAAACTAAACCTATTACAGCGGCCTTAATTATTTCCGTTCCTTTTTTTATACTATTTTGATTGCCAGCAGAAAGTAAAAAGGTCACGCCGCCATACACAAAAAGTAACAAAGAAATAATACCAACAAAACTTAAGATTAAGTTCATTATATAAACAGCATAGTTTCTGACGTCAGTAAGACTATAACTTCCATCGGCATACCCCGGATTTGAAGTATCAACAATGCTAGTAGCAGCTAAACAGGGAGAAATTGTAAAAAACATTCCTATTAAAATAATAATTAAAAAGTTGATTTTAATTTTTTTCATAAGTTTTTATTTGATTGTTTGTTGAACTTTTATAGCCCCATCGACTAAAATTTCCAAAATATTTTCACTATTAGTTAGCGCTAGACTTATCATTTCAGAAATAGCTTTTTCGGCGTCAACAACGCTTTTACCGTGATACCAACTTTTAGCGCTTAAGATTTGTTCAGCAAAAACCCCTAAATTTTCATCATCTTTCTGTGAGCTGATTAAGGCTTTTAGGGCGGTTGGTTTTTTAGTTTTTTCTAAATATATTTTAGCGTTCTCCTCTTTAGTTAAAAATTGAATAAAGTCCCAAGCCTCATTTGGGTGCTTACTTTTTTTTGAAACCGTATCAACCCAGTAATTAGCAAAATTTATTTCTAAAGAATTACCTTCGATTTGTGGCAGTTTGGCAATTCCAAAATTTAATTTAGGGGCCTGGGCTTTGATTTGTTCTAAATTAAAAGAGTAGCCAAAAAATAAGGCTAAGCTGCCGCTAGTAAAAGCTTCAAGGGAATTCGGTTGTTCCTCGTTCCAGCAATAAACCTCTTTATTTGGATTAGCAAAGTCGGTATAAAAACGCAAAGCCTCTAAGCCGGGGTTGTAGTTATTAGACATGTTTACCGGAACAGCTTGAAAGGTTACTTGTTCACCATTTACCATAACGGCACCATTTTGCATCATTAGAACAGATAGAATATCACTAGCACGATTGATGTTTTTAGAGGTTCCAAGGGCGATTCCTGACTGAACCAAGCCTTTTTTAGGATCTTGTTTGGTTAACTTCTTGATTATTTGCTGAAACTCTTTATTCCAATAATTAGGGGCGCTGGTGATACCGGCACTATTTAGCAGGTCTCGATTGTAATATAAAGCCAAAGTATCAATAGACAACGGTAGACCGTAAATTTTTCCGTCTTCTAAAATAACATCAGAAGAAACCACATCGGCAAAATTATTTTTTAAATCTCTAATAGTTAAACTTTTAATGGTCTTAAGCTGAGGAACGATTTCTTTTTTAATAGTTCCGGTTTCCACCATATAAGCCATAGTAATTTCTGCTGGCATGGGGGTTAATTTTGTTTGATATTTTTTTATCCAGGTGTTTTGAATGGCAAAAATATCTGGACCGCGATCTTCAGCCCAGGCGTTTAATAATTCATTTTCATATTCTTCGTAACGAAATTTTTTATATTCAATACTGATGTTAGGGTGCAAGGCTTTATATTTAGTAATAATCTCACTAAAAGCATCGCTGTCATCAAAGGTCTGCCAAAAAGTTAAGACAATTGGTTCGGTGGCTTTTTGAGTAACATTGCTTGATGTTTTACAACCGAAACCAGCAGTTAAAACAAAAACGAGTAGTAATGAAAAGGCGATTATTTTTTTAGACATAGTATTAAAAACCAAAGGTTAAAATTTTTTTGGTAAGTATTTAGTCTTTTTATTATATCAAAAAAAAGGAAAAGAAGAAAACAAAAATCCGCTGCTTAGGCGGATTTTAGGTAAGAGTTTATTTGCTTTTAACATCTTCTAGTTTAACGCTTAGTAGTTTACTAATACCGTCAGACTGCATGGTGATACCGTAAAGAATGCTGGCGCGTTTCATAGAAGCCCGGTTGTGAGTGATAACAATGAATTGCGTTTGATTAGACAGGTCATCGAGAATTTGAGCCAAACGCTCAGAGTTAGCCTCGTCAAGGGCGGCGTCTACTTCATCAAGGACCACAAAAGGTGATGGGTTAGCACTGATAATAGCACAGATAAGAGCAATTGCTGTTAAGGCTCGTTCACCACCAGAGAGCATTGAAATAGTGCCAATCTTTTTTCCTGGAGGGGTGGCTTGAATTTCAATTCCTGATAAACCAAGAGCGTTTCGTTTTTTAAGAAGTTTAACTTTTCTTAAATTATCAGTACTTGGAGTAGTCTCTGGGTTTTCGGTGCTCTCAGTAACGGCTTTTTCTTCTTCCGTTAGTTTAAAGATTTTAGCAGTTCCGCCATTAAATAAAATTTTAAAGTATTCACTAAACTTTTCAGAGATAATATTAAACTCTCTATCAAAGCGGTCTTTAATGTTAACGTCCAATTCGGAAATAATTTTCTCGAGCGACTTAACAGCGCCATTTAAATCATCCGTTTGTTTGCTTAAGAAATCATAACGTTCTTTAGTTTCATTAAATTCTTTCTCAGTTTCTGGGTCGATACCGCCAATCAATTCTAACTGATTTTTACATTCAGTAAGTTTTTTGTGCCAACGATTTATATCTACCGGATCCTCGGTTATTTTATGATTTTTAATTTCGGTCAAATTAAGTTCATCGTTTCGGATATTATTTTCCAAATCTTCTAGTTTAGTTTCTTGGCGAGTAGCTTCAATTTTTAAGTCATTAAGCTCAGAAGATAGTGAATTAATTTCGTGTTGAATTTCTTGAAGTCTTTTTTGTAAATTAAACATTTGAGCTTTTTCGGCTTCTTTAGCTTCGTTTAATTTGGTAATTTTAACTTCTAACTCATCAATCTCAACTTGGATTTTTTCTAACTTAGAATTTATTTCTGCTTTTTCTTTTTCAATCCCAGAAGCATCAAATTTAATTTGGCTTTTAGCAATTTTTGCTTCAATATCAGAGATTTCACGTTCGGTTTGAATTTTCTTTTCTTGTAATAGGCGCATTCTTTCGCGGACAGAAGACATCTTTAGGTGATACTCATTAATTTTATTTTGAATATTTTGTTTTTTTTCTTGCAGTTCTCTGGTTTGTCCCCTAGGGTATAATTCTTTAATCTCCGCTTCTAAAACATTTATTTGTTTTGCAAGATTATTCTTTTCCGCTTCTAGACTTGAAGCATCAAATTTAATTTGGCTCTTAGCAATCTTTACTTCTAGGTCAGCGATTTCACGATCGCTTTGTTTCTTTTTATCTTCCAGTAATCTAAGACGTTCACCAGTGCTAGATAATTTTAAGCGTTCTTCGTTTAACTGGTTATTCAAAGTTTGACGCTCTTCGCTTAAACTAATAATTTCATCTTGAATTTCTTTGACACGGTTTATTTTGTCAGCATTTTCATCGGCTAAGTGTTCGCGAATTTGATCTTGAAAATTATTTTTTGCTTCATTAAGTAAGGTTTTTACTTTACCTAAATCACTTTCTTTTTTTATTTCTTCTAAACGCGCCAAGAATTCATCAACAATACGGCTAATTTCTTCGCGATTATTTTTTACGACACCTGGTTTTTTCAGTTCGTTCTTAATAACTTCAACTTCTTGATTTAATTTATTTAGGTGAATAGCGACGATGTTTAATTTTTCTCTTAAAGAATTTTCAGTGTCACGATTATTATCTTTTTGAAGAATAATAATTTCTTGATTTAGGACATTAAGCTCCGCAATTAATTCTTCTTTCTTATTATTAAGCCAAGAAACATCATACTGTCCCTGAGCTTCTAAGTTTGCTTCAATAGTCGCTTCAATTTTAGTAATCTGCCGAGCAAAATCATTTTTATTATTTTCTTTGCGTTCGATTTCACGACGAACATCGTAAGCTTTAGTTATTTCTTTTTCAGTATTAACTAATTCTTCTTGGTAAATCTTTTCTTCTTGATTATTTTGAGTATATTCTAAAGATGTAATTTCAGAACCAATTTTTTCTAGATCAGAATTTAATTCGCTGTGTTTGTTGTTGAGCCAAGAAACATCAAATTGCCCTTGATTTTCTAGTTGAACTTCAAGCTCGGCCTGAAGTTTGGCGAGTGATTTGTGTAAACTATTTTTTTCCGTTTCTAACTCTTTAAGACGGGGTTGTAGGGTGTTTATTTCTTGAAAATTATTGGTATTTTTAATGTGATTTAACTCTTCATTTAATTTGTTGAGTTTATCTTCGCGGTCGATTTTTATTTTTTCTAATTCTAAAAATTTATTATTAGAAGCTTCTAGTTTTGTGCTAGCTTCTTGGTATAAGAAATGATAATAATTAAATTGATTGCTTACGAGCTCTGCTTCGATTTCACTGCGACGTTTTAATTTTTCAACTTGTCTGGTTAAACTTTTAAGACGAGGACGAATTTCTGACAATAGCATTTCTACTTGTTGTAAATTTTCGTAAGAACCCTCTAATTTATTAAGAGAATTTTCTCTCTTAATTTGGAATTGTTTAACGCCAGTAGCTTCATCAAAAAAATCTTTACGTTCAGAGGCGTTAGTGTTTAAAAAGTTTTCTA
>CAZEBE010000014.1:12680-13508 GCA_964510275.1 uncultured Gammaproteobacteria bacterium | reverse complement strand
TTAAAAAAACCCTGCCTCGAGTAACTTTTATTTTACGTGACTATAAAAATAATTTAATTAAAGACTCAGACGTCAGTCTGTACGCTCTTCATACTGATATCGATGGTAGTCCGATAATTGATAAAGCTTATCTAGTAAGCACTGCTAAGTTATCTACTCAAGGAAAATTATCATTTTATCTTTCAGGAAACGTTCCTGAGTTTAAAGATAAAACCGGTGCTTATGTTTTGCAGATAAAACGAAATAACCAATTATTTAATTTTCTTAATGTTCGTGCTGGAAATACCGACGTTACTTATGAATATATTTTAAGCGGTGTCGATCTTTCGGTTAATTTGGCTAACGGAAAACCATTTGCCGATGCTACTATTAATATTTATAAACAAAATAGTGATTTGTCTTTGGGTGACAAGCTTTATTCCACCAAAACTAACACTGCTGGCAAGGTTTCTTTTGAGTATCCTACAGGTATTTATGCCTTTTCTGTTGTTGATAGTTTAAAACAGGAAAGTATTTTTAATAATGTGGTTATTTCTGGCGGTGGAGCAATGGTCAAAAATTTAGTTTTAAATAATACAAAATTTTATTTAGCGTCATTTTCAACTGGCGAAAGGCAATTGAGTGTTTTTGCAAATTCTATTGCTACAGCTTCTTTCCCTACTCCATCATTTCCCCAGAAACAATATGAGTTGGCAACGCGATTTTCCTTAATTGCCCTTTGCAAAATATTTTTTACTCGTTGTTGCCCAGCTATCTCTTCCCAAGCCATAATTAACTCAAAATTAAAAATACAGATATCACAAATTTAATAAAATAGATTGAATCAAA
>CAZEBE010000014.1:0-12670 GCA_964510275.1 uncultured Gammaproteobacteria bacterium | reverse complement strand
TTTTCAACTGGCGAAAAAGGTAATACTAAGGCTAATTTTCAACTTTATTCCTTAATTTCTAATGATGGCAAATACTATAAAAATAAAGCAATTGGAAATTTATCTGTTAATAGCGGAACTGATTCAGCGTTAGTTTTAGCTACTGGTCCTTATCTAGCACTCTATAAGAGCGGTAATCAGGAATATGGCACCGCTTTTATGGTTACCAATGATAATCTTCGAGTCGGCTTAAATATAGATAGCGGTAGTGTTATAAATTCTGATGAGGCCATTACTATAAAAGAGGCTGATAAGAAAGTGATAAGCGCTCCTAAATCGACGGGAAGTGCAACAAAAACAACAACTGCTAAGGTTTTAAATAGCAAACTTAAGGGCTATTTTGTATCTATAAATAATAATGGTGGTTTATGGTATATTAGTAGCAATAGTGAGCGTTTTCGCTTGGATAATACTGACGCCTTAGAGGTTATAAAAAATCTCAGTGTGGGTATTTCTAATAAAGATTTAGCTAAAATCCCTTTAGGTTTTACTAGTATAAATAGTCTAGATACTGATAAGGATGGTTTAAGCGACTCTTTGGAAGAGGCCCTAGGAACTAATATCAATAAAGCGGATTCTGATGGTGATAAATTTTCTGATTTGCTAGAATTAAAAAACAATTATAATCCTTTGGCCAAAGGGGCTTTAAAGATTGAAAGAGCTTTTGCTAATAAACAAAAAGGACGTTTATTTATTCAAGTTCAAGAACGGGGACAATTATGGTATATTTCTCCTAAAGACGGCAAGCGTTATTTACTTGAAAACGATAATGTTATATCAATATTAAGTAAAGTTGCTATTTTTGCTAATTGGCCTGAAATAGCCTATCTAAGTGCTGGAAATTAGTTTATAAAATATTAACAATTTAAGTTTAATTTATTTATTATGACCTCAAAATTCTATCTACGTTTTTTGCAGATTGGTGTTGTTGCCTCATTGCTAACAGTTTTTTTTGTCTTCTCAGACGTGCTGTTTCCATACATCACCTCCAAACAACTAAGTTTTAATGTTTTAACCGAGTTTTTATTAGTTATTTGGGCAATTTTTATTTGGAAATTTCCTAATTACCGCCCAAAGAAATCGCTCATGACTTGGGGTCTAATTGCTTTTTTAGTGGCTATTTTATGGTCTTGCACTTACAGTGTTGATCCGGTTTTAAGTTTTTGGGGTGACGCCGAACGCATGCTTGGTGTTTTTCATATTGCTCATTTCTTCTTTTTATATTTAGTTTTAATTACAGTTTTTAGAACCTATAAAGATTGGCAAATTCTGTTTGGTTCCTCGATTGTTATCGCTACCATTGTTAGCGTGATTGGTTTAGCTGGCAATGCTTATAGCACCATTGGTAATACAGCCTATGTTTCTGGTTACCTTATTTTTAATCTTTATTTTTGTGCTTTATTATTTTATAAAGCAGGGAAAAGAGATTGGCGCTGGCTATTAAGTCTCCCCGTTATTTTGATGTTATTAGAATTTTCTAAAACTCATACTTCTGGGGCAATTATCGGTCTTGGTGCTAGTGTTTTACTTATTATTTTCTTAATTGGCGTTCTTCATAAAAATAAAAAGGTTAAGTTGGCAGCTTGGGGGACTTTGATTGTTTCTGTTGCTGCATTAATTCTAATTTTTTCTCAACAAAATCAGCCTTGGTTTCAAAAATCTTTCTTAAAAAATTTAACCACCCAAAAGGTAACCTTCCAAACTCGTTTAATATCTTGGCAAGCGGCTGTTAAAGATTTTCCACATCATCCTTGGTTTGGTGTTGGTTTTGGTAATTATGCCGATGTTTTTGATCGTTATTTTGATGCTAAATTTTATACTTTTACTCGCAGCGAGACTTATTTTGACAGAGCTCATAATAATATAATTGATATTGTTTCCACCACGGGAGTCTTTGGTTTGTTGGCTTATTTGAGTATCTTTGTGGCTGTTGCGATTTATTTACTTAGACTAATTAAAAGAAAACCAAACGATTTCGAACCTTTAATTTTAATTGGTTTGTTTACGGCGTACTTCATTCAAAATCTGGCCGTTTTTGATTCGCTGGTAACTTATATTGGGCTAATGATTTCTTTGTCTTATATTTATTATTTAATCAACCCCGAATCAGAACCGGAAAGAGAAAAGAAAATGCCAGAAATAACCGCTCTTATCGTTGGTTTACTATTAGTTTTAATCTTTACTAACTACTTTAACTTAAGACCGTGGCGAGCCTTCCAGGGCGTAATTAAGGGGTATACGGTTATTACCCAGGGGCAATTAAAGGAAGGAGTAATGATTTATAAAGAAGCTCTCAAAAACAACACCCCTTTAGATCGTGATGGTAAAAACACTTTACTTAACTCTTTAGTTAATAATACTAAGATGCTTGTTGGTTTATCTGAAGCTGACAGACAGGAAGTCTTAAATTACGCACTTCAAATAGCTAAAGAAAACTTAGCCAATAATCCGGGGGATAGTTTAATGCAATTACAACTTGCTCAAACTTATGCTTTGGCGGCTAATTTTTCTGAAACCGATGAATATTATGAAGGGGCGTTAGCTGCTATTGATGCTTCTATTGCTGCTAGTCCTGAAAGAATCCCTGTTTATTTTATGAAGGCTAATATCTTATTAGCTAAAGAAAAATATGATGAATCTTTGGCGATTATAAACTCAACAATTGAATTAAATCCTACTTTTCCAGACCCTTATTGCCAGTTGTTTAGAATCAATAATTTAAAGGTTGGAGCTATGACCACTGCCAAAGCTAAAGAGACTGATATTAAAAGAGTTTCCGATCTTGCTTGGGCTAATGGTGACAAATGTATCGATTTAGGTGGAGCTGAAACGCTGGGACTTAGTCGAGATTTTTTAGCTTTATTACAATATTATTATTCTCTTAAAGATTGGAATCGCGCTCTTTTAATGGCTAAACAATTGGTTGTTTTTCAACCAGAAGATGAACAAGCTTGGCAAGTTTTGGCAGAAATTTATGGTGCAACTGGCGATGCGATAAATAGTAAAGCCGCCTTGCTTCAGGCTAATAGTTTAAGAATGAGCAGTAGTACTGTTAGATAAGGTTAAAACAATAAAAAATGTTGAACCGGGTCCCAATTTGGGGCTCGGTTTTTTTGTTTATGAAAAAATCATATAGGTTTTGTTATGATGGATTTATTATTTATTTAATTTTAAAATTATGAAAAAAGTAAGAAAAATTAAAGTGCAAGAATTTGAAATTGAAATTATTTCAAATAATTATGGTGAATATATTTCTTTAACAGATATGATAAGAGCTAAAGATGGAAATGTGCGTGATTATGCGGATGTAACTCAATTAGTTTGTCTGGCTAATTTAGAAAGTATTAATGCTGAGTTTATAAAAATGGGGTTATTACAAAAAGAGCGTTTAATAAAATTAAATGAAACAGCGATTACTCAAATGGGGTTATTGTTGGAAAATAAAAATGTTGCGAAACTATTAAAATAACAAAAGACCAATTTGAAATTTTTTTTCAAAATATTTTTTTTCAAAATCGGGCCCCTTGGCTCGATTTTTTTATTTTGTCAAAACACCACCTTAACTCACAGTAATTTTGGTTTTTTTATTGAGTGTTTTTTAAGAAAATATTCAAGCTGATTTAATGAGTGATTTGCTATCATATTTTTATCTTAATTGGTTTAGCTGGTCTTAATTATTTATTACCAGCGACCCCTAAAAAATATGGACAAATTTAAAATTGTTTGGCGTCCGGTGGTGGTTTGGTTAAAAAAACACTGGCCGGCTGCTACCAGCGTTTCCGCTTTTATTATTTTACTGATCATGTTTTTGCCAGTATTTCGTTCTAGTTGGCTTTATTATCCAGAATCGCTACGAGCCAAAATTGCTTTACGAAAACTGGCAGAATCTACCGAGAAAATGTATTATTGCCGCGAAGATTGTCAAATGAAGCGAATGCTTTATAAAAACATAATTACTGAAGCTTTGGCTCTAAAAAAAGAAATTATTTTACCCGATTTAGAGAAAGTTATTTTAGATGAAAAAGTGTTACCAGAAACGCGACGGTTGCTTGTTGAATTGTGGCGAGAATCGGGTTTGCCACCAACGGATAATCTAAAAAAGTTTGCAGATTTAAATTTAAAAGTTATTTGGCCAGAGCTAAGTGATATTGGTGTTATTGGTCAGTTAATTGTTAATTTTAAAAAAGCTAAAACCGATGTTGATCGGGAAGCGATTTTAGACTTGTTAATTTATAAAAGTAATTCAGAGGTTATTGGTTTAATTTGGGATATTATTTTAAAACCCTATTCCAATGTTCTTAAAGTTAAAGCCTTTTTTTTACTTGCTAATTTAGAAGATAAACAGCAATTATACCAAGTCGAGGATATTGCTCGTTTACGCTCAGTGCTCGAAAGTGCGGAGTTTCCGCATCGTTTAAAAGATCAAGCCATTTTTGCTCTTGGTGATTATTATCCTTTCTTTCCAACAGAAAGCGAACTGTTGTTAGTTGACGTTTTTAATCGACCACAATATTTTGACGATTATCAACGCAGTTTTGTAATTGATATTTTAAATAATAATCGCCAGGAACAAGTAGCTAATTTAAATCTATCTCAAGAAGCTTGGGATGCTTATTATCTTAATTAATTATTTTATGAAAAATAAAATTTTATTTTACAGTTTATTTTTTATTTCCTTCTTACTTTTACCTTTTAAACAAGCACTGGCCTTACCAGTAGGAACAATTTTATATCGAACTTCAGGTAATGATAAGATGTATGGCCACAATGCTAATGATTTAATTGTGTCAGAGAAGGGGAAGTTAGCTCATATTTATTCAGGACACACTGCGATTTATGTTGGTACTGAAGATGGCATCCCTTATATTGTTGAAATGCAGCCCAAAGGGGCAATAAAGGTTCCGGCTAAATATTTTATTAACGAAGCTCTTGGAGAAAAACTAATTGGAGCAAAAATTCCTGAAAACGCGACCCCCGGTCAAATTGCTAAGGCAGTGGCAATTGCTAAAAATTTAGCTGTCAAAAATTTGGCGTATGATTTTGATTTTAAATATCAAAAAGGACCATTAAATGGAGAATGGACCTGTGTTGGCTTGGTAGAGAAAGCTTATGAAAGTGCTAATATTTCTAACCCCAATAATCTTGGCTCTTTGGTTTATGATAAAAATAATTACGCTGTTGATATAACACCGGATGGTTATGATAATTTTAGTGTATACAACGCAAGTAATGACTGTTTTTCCTCTGATTTAGAGTATTCCAAAATTGAGAGAAAGAATAATATGATAATTCCCGCGCCAGAAATTATTGGTTACGATGTGGGAATAGAAAAAAATGGTGAACGATTTATTTTTTTACCTTACACTCAGTATTTACAAGAAACATTAAAAGACGTGACGGTTGATATTGAATTATCTTCATCTTTTAAAGAGCCGGAAATAAGAGGTGATTCACCCATCTTGGGACTTGTTTTAAAGTGGAGTTTAATAAATAATCCAGTATCAACAGTTAGAACGATTGCAAATAAGGTTGGTAAAACTGTTTTAGCTTTTAAAGAAAAGGTTTTTCCTGAAAGTGCCATTGCTTTAGCAGAAGGTTCTAATGATTATGGAATTGAGGCCTCAATTTCCACCTCAACAAAAACCGCTAATGTCAAAGCTAGTACTTCTAAAACAAGCACTGTTAAATTAGCAACAACTAAGGCTAGTACAACTAAAACAACAACCGCAAAAACATCAGCCACTTCTGATTTGGGTGTAAAAATTGCTGTTACAAAGGCCACTAGTACTAAAGGAGTTAGTGCTGGACTCAACACTTCAAAAACGGTAAGCGTTAGTCTGACGACTCCTAAAAAAACAACTACGGCGGAACTTAATACTACTCAAAGCACTTCGGTTAAAATTTCTCAAACTAAAGCCTCGACAACGCCGGTAGTTTCTAAATCCGTGGTGGTAGTCGCTCCTAAAATAAATACTGTAGTAAGAACAACACCTAAACCAATTATCTTAGCAACTAGCAGTGCTGTAAATATTGCTACTTCTTCTGGTGTAACAACTGCAACCTCTACCGCAGAAACGGCGATAGAAGAAAAACCAATTGCTCTAATCGCTAAAATTTATAGTAATGACAATGACGATTGGTTGGAAATTGTAAATGCCAGTGATTTTGACTTTGATTTAGCCGCCTCTGGTTATCGTTTAGAAAAAGCAAAAACTGGAACGGACCCTACTTTAATTATGCGTTTTGGTAATGAGGCTGACGGTACTTATCCTGGGGGCACAGTTATTGGTGCTCATAGTTATTACTTAATTGCTCGTAACACCGCTTCGGCTAATATTTTATCCCAGGCTGATGCTATCGCTAGTAAAGATACTTTTTCTTGGACTGAAGATGGCTATACTTTATATCTAGGCACGGCTTCTGTTTCAAACGACAACGACACTGATATTGTTGACAAACTTGGTTACGGAGAAGCTAGTTATTATGAAGAGTCTCCAGCAGAAGCTCTAAAAAAAGGCTACGCCCTAGAAAGAAAAGTGAGCGCCACTTCAACGATAGAATCTTTGGCGGCTGGTGGTTTGGAGGAGTTATGGCCACGTCTTTTTGATACTAATGATAATAGTTCCGATTTTATTTTAGTGCCATATGATTTATCCTTGATTGAATCAGAAACAGTAAATGGTAACGATGAAGACTTAGAAACGATTAGTCATCCAGCTGGTCTTGATTCGGAAAACATGACTCAATTATGGCATTTTGATGAATGTTATGGCGATGTCGCGGCTAACGAGCTTCAAGAAAGTGGAGAAGAACCAGTTGATATTCAAAAATCTGATAGGTGGGCAGTTGGACTCTGGGGGTGTGCTAACGGTTTAACTAAACTAGCCTCAAGTACCAAAATTATTTTGAACAAGTCACTTGACCCCAATCAGATGACAATCAATTTTTACTACAAGAACATTGAAAATAATTTTGACATTACTTTAAAATTTTTTAATTCACTTAATTTTAGTCAGCAAGCTTTGATTGAATTATCGCCATACTATACTAATATTTTTGGCCTTCCTGGGCCAGAGGGGCGTTTTGATAACTTAACTTGGCCCCAAGATGGTAAATGGCATCAATTTTCTTTAGTCATTAACAGACAGGATGGTTATTGGTCTTTATATCTTGATGGCAGAGAGGTTTATTCTTATCAGTACAATGGCATAATACCGACTTTTAGTTCGGTTGAATTAGTTTCGGAGCAAAATGAATTAGTAGCAATTGATGAGTTGTCTTTTTGGGATAGATCTTTACCGACAACAGAAATTCGCAGTATTAATTTATTAAACCAACCATTTAACCCCTATACCTGGCCACCATTTTCAGAAATAACTAAATTAGAACGTTATTGGTCTTTTGATGAAAACGTAGGTGAAATTGCCAAAGAAAATAATAATCTTGATAACTTAACAATCAACTCTAGTATGTGGGATATGGAGGGTAAAAATGCCAGTGCTTTAACCGTGGGTAGTAGTATAAATGCGACGTTAAGCAGTTTACCAGTTAATGATTTGTCTTTATCTTTTTGGTGGCGAAACTCCAGTTATCCTAACGAGGGAAGGTTTAGATTATTACTTAAAAACAGCGACAAAACTTTAATGGCATTAACACCAACCCCTATTAACCCCTCTTTTAATTTTAATAATCAGGGGGATTATATTTTAGAATATGGAAAGCCACTTATTCCTGATGATAAAAATTGGCACCATTTAGCTCTAACCTATGATTCATATCGATTCTTGCTACGCTTCTATCTTGATGGTGAAAAAAAGATGGAGCGGCAATTTGTTAAATTAAAAGAAGGGGAAAAAATTAATAAATTAGAGATTGTTCAAGAAAATTGGCTCTCTTCAATTGATGAGTTAAAAATTTGGTCTGGAGCTCTAACGGACAGTCAAGTTTTAGCAGAATACGAAACATTAAAATAGATTATAAGTCTTATAATAAGTTTTCCTTAGCCGAGTCGAGAGACGGTAAAAGAATTATAAAAGGGCCATTTTTTATTGGCTCTTTTATAGTTTGTCCTTATAACAATTAAGTAAAGAAATTTATGAAAGAAACAAGCAATTAAATTATTATTTACAATGCGGAAAACGGGGAGACAAAAATTGAGGTTAAGTTGGAGAATGAGACGCTGTGGCTCAGTCAAAAGCAAGTGGCGGAGTTATTTGGGTGTAGTTCTGATAATATTGGGCTTCATTTAAAAAAAATATTTAATGAAGCTGAGCTTAGCGAAAATTCAGTTACCGAGGATTACTCGGTAACTGCCAGCGATAATAAAAATTATATAGTTAAGCACTATAATCTCGATGCCATCATCTCCGTCGGCTATCGCGTAAATTCAGTCCGTGGTACTCAGTTTCGTATTTGGGCGACACAAAAGTTAAAAGAGTATATTATCAAAGGTTTTGTGATGGATGACGATAGGCTAGTCGATGGTCGCGTGGCTCGTCCGTATTTTCAAGAACTCGAAGAAAGAATTAGAAAAATCCGGACTTCTGAAGCTAACTTCTACCAAAAGATTAGAGATATTTTTGCCACTAGCGTTGATTATAATCCTAAAGTAGATTACGCCAAACAATTCTTCGCCATGGTTCAAAACAAATTTCATTATGCTATTACTGGACTAACAGCCGCCGAGATTGATGTATATGAAGGATTGGGTGGAAAAATTAGATAAATTTTTAGTCTTTAATGAACGCCAAATACTAAATAACTCCGGCTCAGTCTCTCGAGATGATATGGAAGAAAAAGTTAGATGTGAACTAGCTAAATATAATCAAAAATTGCTAAAAAATTAATTTTATGGTTGTTTTTCTTAAACTTGATTTTTTCCCCATTTTTTAGTAGTATAAAAGAGTTAAAAGGGTAAGCAGACGATCGCTGCGTGCTTGCACGGAGAGGAAAGTCCGGACTTCGTAAAGGGCAGTGGATAACGTCCACCAGGGGTAACCTTAGGGAAAGTGCCACAGAGACTATACTAATTTTAGCTTGCTAAAATGAAAGGTGAAAAGAAGAAAGGTGTCAGTTTACTGGCTACTTTTTTCGGCTAGCGGTGACGCTAGATTCGCGGTAAACCCTGCCTGAAGCAAGGACAAATTCTTGGTCGCAAGACTAAGAAAAAAAGTAGTCCGCCAGATCTTATTGGCAACAATAAGGCTAGACAAATGGTCGTCCTGTTAGTTTACTAACAGACAGAATCCGGCTTATCGCTTACCCCATTTTAACAACCTTATGCGTTTTTACGCCTAGAAAAGACTTATTAGTCATCTTTATGAAATTAAAAAAAGTTGAGCTGTTTTTTACCACTGTTTTGGTACCGATTGATTTCTTGGTTATTTTCTTAGCAGGCCTTAGTGCTTACTATTTACGTTTTTCTGATTATTATCGTGGTGTGCGTCCAGTTATTTTTAATTTACCTCTAAATGAATACCTTTGGACACTGTTATTTGTCTCCGCTTTAATGATTCCAATTTTCTTTTTAGCCGGTATTTATCGTATTAAAAGAAGTACTCAAATAGCTAAAGAAATAATTAGAATTATTTTAGGTTGTTCGATGGGCTTAGCAATGGTGGCAATTTTAATTTTTTTCCAACGCGAACTTTTTGATTCAAGATTTATCGTTTTTGCTGGCTGGATAATTGCCATTGTTTATTTAATTATTTCCCATTCTTTTTTAAATTGGTTGCAAAAGAGTTTACATGCTTATGGTATTGGTGTTCACAAAATTATTTTAGTTGGTAATAGTAAAACAGCTGATAATTTAATTGCGGAATTTTCATCCAATAAATATGCTGGTTTTGAAGTAGTGCGTCGTGTTCGTGATTTTTCACTTGAAACAGCCCAAGAATTAGCTGAATTTATTAAAGATAGAGAAGTAGATGAAATTATTCAAAGTGATCCAAATTTAAGTAAAGTGGAAACATTGCGTCTTTATGATTTTGCGACAGAGAATCAATTAACCTTTAAGTATGTAGCTGACTTATTAGAAATTAAAGTGTTACGTCACGAAGTGGCGGAAATTATTGGTATTCCTGTCGTTGAGGTAAAAAGAACCACCTTGGAAGGTTGGGGCAGGGTAGCCAAAAGAGCAATGGATATTTTTATTTCTGGCATTTTAATCATTATTTTATCACCAATTTATATTATAACAGCCATTGCCATTAAGCTTGATTCTCGTGGTCCAGTTTTCTTTTCAAAACGAGATGATGGCACTCCGGTTATGCGTGTCGGTGAAAAAGGAATTCCTTTTAACTACTTTAAATTCCGTTCCATGATTGATAAGGTTGATAATATGCGTTATAACGAACTTGCTGATCGTAATATGCGTAGCGATGGCCCGATGGTAAAAATTAAAGACGATCCCAGAATTACCGGTGTTGGAAAATTTATTCGTCGTTTTTCAATTGATGAATTACCAGAATTATTTTTAGTTTTTGTTGGTCGAATGAGTTTAGTTGGTCCTCGTCCTCATTTACCTGAAGAGGTAGCTAAATATGAACATCATCATAAAAAAACCTTAACTATTAAACCTGGTATTACTGGATTAGCTCAAGTTTCCGGACGCAGCGATTTATTGTTTGAAGAAGAGGTTAAACTTGATGTTTATTACATTGAAAACTGGTCTTTGTTGTTGGATTTTTCTATACTTCTTAAAACTCCGATGGCGGTTTTAAAAAATCGTCAAGCGGAATAATAATCACATGAAAGTTGCTTTAATTCACGATCACTTAGCTCAAGATGGCGGCGCGGAAAAGGTTTTAAAAGTATTAGCGGAAATGTTTCCAGAAGCGGTTATTTATGCGCTTTTAGCTGATAAAGTTAAAACTGAAAAATATTTAAAAGGACGACGAATTGACACCTCAATTATTCAAAGACTTCCTGGTGGCGTGCGTCACTATAAATGGTATTTACCTCTTATGCCAATGGCCGTAGAGTTTTTTGATTTACGCGAGTATGATTTGGTAATTTCTGATACTAGCTCTTTTGCTAAAGGAGTTATTACAATGCCTGACATTCCTCATGTTTGTTATTGTCACACTCCAACTCGTTATCTTTGGAGCGATGCTCATCAATATTTAAACGAACTTAAGTATAATAAATGGATTAAGAAAATAATCTCTACTATTTTAGTTAGACTTCGGATGTGGGATTTTTTAGCAGCCGCTCGAGTGGATTATTTTATTGCTAATTCTAAAACAGTAGCTCGTCGAATTACTAAATATTATCGTCGCGACTGCCAAGTTATTTATCCACCAGTAGAAACTGAACATTTTTTTATTAGTGATTTAAGCACCCAGGAGCCAGAAGAAAAATATTTCTTAATTGGTTGTCGTTTAGTGCCTTATAAACGAGTTGATATTGTTGTTGAGGCTTTTAAGAAGTTAGGCAGTGATTATAAGTTAAAAGTTTTTGGTGATGGCTTAGATTTAGAACATCTAAAAGAACTTGCGGGTGAAGCCACTAACATTGAATTTTTGGGACGCGTTAGTGATGATGAAAAGGCGGTATTATACAGCCGTGCTCAAGCTTTTATAAATCCTCAAGAAGAAGATTTTGGTATTACCCCGGTTGAATCTATGGCTTCAGGACGCCCTGTTATTGCTTACCGTAAAGGTGGCGTAACCGAAACTGTGATTGAAGGCAAAACCGGTTTATTTTTTGATGAGCAAACAGCCGATGCTATTTGTGAGGTAATTCGTAAATTTAATAGTAATAATTTTAACTCAGAAGAAATTCGAGCACACGCTGAGCAATTTTCAGTTAAACGATTTAAAGATGAAATATTAACTTTTATAAATAATATAAAAAATAAACAATAAACATGAAAATAGGCGTCGACATTAGAGTTTTACTTGATAAGCAATATAGTGGTATTTCTGAATATGCCTATTATTTACTTCGGGAACTTTTGGCTCGAGATGATGGGAATGAGTATATTTTTTATTATAATTCATTTAGTAAAATAGATTTTAAACTTTTTTCTTGGTGCAACGAACGAGTTACTTTTAAAAACACGGCTTGGCCTAATAAAATATTTAATTATATTTTACAAAAGCATTTTTCATGGCCTAAAATAGATTCAATTACTGGACCGGTTGATGTTTTTTGGTCGCCACATCTTAATTTTTCTTGTTTTGGTAAAAATGCTGGCAAGAAAATATTAACAGTTCATGATTTATCATTTTTACGTTACCCAGAGTTTTTTAGTGCTCGTAAGAATTTTTGGCATCAAGGACTAAACATTAAAAAACTAGTTGATAAGTATGATTTAATTATTGCTATTTCAGAAAATACTAAAATTGATTTAAAAGAATTACTTAATGTGCCGGAAGAAAAAATTAAAGTTGTTTATTCTGGTTTAAATAAAGATATTGATACTATAAAATCTCAAGAAGCTCAAGTGTTTAAAGACAAATATGATTTAAATGAACGTTTTATTCTTTATTTAGGAGCTATTGAACCACGTAAAAATGTTGATGGCTTAATTGAAGCTTATAATTTACTTCGGGATAAGCACCTACCGCTAACTGATTACCAATTAGTTTTAGCTGGGGCTCGTGGTTGGAAAAATAAATCGGTTTAT
>CAZEBE010000013.1:0-14199 GCA_964510275.1 uncultured Gammaproteobacteria bacterium | reverse complement strand
ACCTGGGACAATGTAAAGTCATTAGTCAGGGGTAATAGGTAAAATATGAAAACAGAATTATTCAACACAAGCGAAATAGATTACGGTAAAGATTATAAAAATCACTTATTTGAGCAATACAAACTATATGTTCAAAGTATAGAGAACATAAGCGATCGAAGGCTATCTGCTATTAATTTTTTTATTACAACCAACACTGCTATTTTATCTTTATTAGGAATTTTTTTAAGTATTAATATTTTTAATAATACTGGTTGGTTAAAATTTTTAATTTCTGTTATAGGTATGATTTTGTGTATAATATTTAGATATTTGATTAATTCTTACAAACAATTAAATACCGGTAAGTTTAAAGTTTTGCATGAGATGGAATCCAAATTGCCATTAGAAATTTATAAGTACGAATGGAACGAAGTACTTGATCAAGGAAAAAATTCAAAAATATATTATCCATTTTCGCATATAGAAATTCTAGTACCGTGGATTTTTGGTTCAGTGTATTTTATTTTGGGTTTATTTTTTTTAAATTATTAATATTACTATATAGTTTATTCTTTGTAAAAAAAGTGATTACAAAATATATTTTAGCTAAAATTTCATTGAATATAAAAAAGTAGTGTATAATTATTTTGTAGTAAAATAATAAAAATTATTGATAAAAACATGAAAAAAATCATTTTAATTTCTTTGTTTCTTTCTTTTTTTATACTTTCTGGTTGCAGTAAGCAATCTGATGAATATTCTAACTATAGATCTAATAATTTTACAAATAAAGATTACGAGGCAGAGGCTGCTCTTCGCAAAGTAGTTTCTGCTATTGTTGAAGAAAAAAAAGAAGAAGAGGGGTTGGTTAAATTATCTCAGCAAATAAAACAGGGAGAAAAGACAGAAGAAGATGAGTATGGGTATGAGTCTAATCAAAATAATGTAAAAAATTGTTTAATTAAAGGTAATATAAATTATAATACAGGAGAGAAAATTTATCATCTACCTGAATGTGAATATTATGATGCAACAATTATAGATGAAAGATATGGAGAAAGATGGTTTTGTGCAGAGCGAGAAGCTATAAACGCTGGATGGAGGAAGGCTTATACTTGTCCGTAATTATTAGTTGTTTTTGTGTATTTAAAAAATATTTTTAGTATTCACTATAATGGAAATAGAAATCAAAGTCCATGTTAGTTATGATGGACAAAAAATGAATTACATCTTAATTTAAAAAGATAAGCACATTTAATTCAGTTTTTAAAATTTTATTAAATTTTGTTGGCGTTTTGGGATATTTCAGTTCTGATAGCATCCCGCACCCCCCGCAGTTAGGAAAAAGCAGTTTTAATTAGCTGCTTTTTTGTTATATATAAGCCTAAATATTGAGTTCCAAAGTGGTTCGGATATTTTTATAAAATTATTAACTTTTATTATTGTTTTACTACTTTATATCTATTATTAGTAAATTTATTTAGTTCGAAAGCACTAACTCCCTAAAATTAATTTTACAAAATATAGTTAAAATGCTATTTTATTTTTATATGGAGAATATTTGGCTAAAAAAAGAACAGACATCCAGAACTGAAATTATGAAAGTTCCAGAGATTTGTGTTGCCAAGGAAGATGATGCCCAATTATTGTCCGTAATTTTAAAAATTAAAAATAAAGAATGGGGAGCTAACAATGAAATAGCCGATGAAATCAAGGAATATTTTCAGAAAAATTCTTTAGATTCAAATGTTTCAAGTTTTTTTGATGAGATAAAAAACTTGGAGCCCGGCGAAGTTGATGAGGAAACTCTTTATATCCTTGCTCTTACAAAAGAGCACGAAGAAAGAGATTCCGGCGCATTTTCTGTTATAGAAAAACATAAACCAAACATTAAAGAACCATATCAACTGCAACAAAAGTTGTTTACTTCTTTAGAATTATTTAAGAAACAATTTTCAGATTCACCTATCTTTAAAAAAATAGATAATTTTATTATTGAAGATATTAGTAAAAGAGAGAAAAATATTGAAAGTGCTAAAAAGCAGATTAAAGAATTAATTGATTTTTTTAAACCAAACCTTTATACAACAAAGATAGATAAAGTTTCTTTAATGCCTACCGACCCTTTATACAAGAAAGATTCTGGCTATGCTTTCGTTTTTGACAATGAGTTAGTTTTAAAAAATCACATAGATAATCCAGACAATTTAGATCATGAATTTTCTCATTGTATCATAAATCCAGCAGTCGAAAAAATATTTGAACATTTATCTGGTACTCAAAAAGATAAAATATCTGAGCTGGCAAGCGAAAAGCTAAAACAGGATTATGGTTCAGGATGCTTTAGTTTGCTTTGCGAAGAATTGATTAGAACTTATAATGATATTTTTAAAAAAGGTGAGCATCCACAGACCATTGAAGAGTTTAGACAAAAAATATTAACCATAGACAATAACGCACTTCAAAAACTATTAACCGAAAGCACTAATTTGGCAGGAAGATTTAAACAATTAAATATCAGTAGTATTGATGATTTGGTAGAAAAAGCAGATGTATATTTTAATAAATTTGAGAAAAATGAGTTGAGAGATATTATATTTAATCTTTATCAAGAGTATTCTGGTTTAGATGATAAAGATGGCACTAATTTTGAAAGTTTTATTTTAAAAAGATTGCCAGAGACATTGTAATTTATTGTCCTTATTTGGCATTTTCACAAATCTCAGTGTGAATAGAGTCCCTCACTCCCCGCAGACAGGTAAAAACAGAGCTTGAAGCTCTGTTTTTACTTTAATATAAGTAAATATTTTTAGTTCTAAAGTTTAAATTTACTTTTTTGGAAAACATTTCTTTCTGTGATATTATTATTTAATATGAAAAATGCAGAAGGAAACAACTACGCTTTTATTGATAGCCAAAATTTAAATCTAGGCATTAATAAACTTAATTGGAAATTAGATTCTGGGAAATTTCGTGTTTATTTAAAAGAAAAATACCATGTTTCTCAGGCGTTTTTGTTTATTGGCTTTATTCCAGAAAATCAGGATTTATATTCATCCTTACAAAAAGATGGTTATATTTTAATCTTTAAACCGGTTTTGTTTGATGGCGATAGAAAGCCAAAAGGAAATGTTGATGCTGATTTAGTTTTGCAGACCATGATAGAATTTAATAATTATGATCAAGCGATTATAATATCTAGTGATGGTGATTTTTACTGCTTAGTGAAATATTTATATGAACAGGGAAAATTACTTAAAGTAATAAGCCCGGATGTTAGAAATTGTTCTAAATTATTAAAGAAAACCGCTAAAGAAAAGATTGTCTTTATGGATAATCTTAGAAATAAATTAGAATATTTGCCAAAAAAGAAAAGCACCGCTTAAGGACGAAACCTTAAGAGGTGCTTATTCATAGAAATTCTATGATTATAATAGCAGTTATAAGGAAAATAATCAATAGTTATTAAAAATATGTTAAATATTCGTCCGATAAAAGAAGTTGATTTAGATATTTTGGCTGAAGTTTATGCTTTGGTGTATAAGGTCTTCAATTTTGGAGAAAATTGGACCAAGGAATCGGCTAAAGAAATGTTAAATTACTGATTAGTTAAGCAGCCTGATCTGGCATTTTTAGCAGAACACAATGGTCAAATAGTTGGTGGTTTTTTATCAAGTATAAAACCATGGTGGGGTGGTGTTCATTTATTTGATGGTGAATTATTTGTCCACCCGGATTTTCAAAATAAAAAAATCGGTAAATCTTTATTAAAAAAAGTATTAGACGAAGCGGTTATAAAATATAATGCGAAAGTATTTGATACCTTTACTTTTAATGGCTATGAATTTCCTCTTAGCTGGTATAAGAAAATTGGGTTTCGTGAAATTAATGAATGGACAATGTTTTTAGGAAATATTAAAGAATCTTTAGATAATATTGGTAATTATTTTAGCTTTTATTGGAATTTTTACAAATCTCAGTGTGAATAGAGCCTCTAACACCCCGCAGATATAAAAAATAAGGTTAGTGGCCTTATTTTTTTTGTTACCAATTGCTTGTATTGACAGATAACAAATAATGCCATACAGTATAAATATAAATAATACCTATATGATTACTAAAAATAATGAACAACTACAAATCAGAATTGACGCTGAGACCAAAAGAGAAGCTAAAAAAATTCTTGATAATTTAGGCATGGACATGAGTTCGGCGGTAAAATTATTTTTCCGCCAAGTAATAAATGCAAAAAATTTACCATTTGAACTCAGAGGTGAAAATGGTTTAACTTTGCGTAAGGCCGAAATTCTTAGAGAATCAATCATTAGTGCTAAAAATAGTTCCAAGTCCTTTAAAAGTGGCGCCTCTCTCATTAAAGACGCTCTTAGCGATTAATCATGTTGCAACTAAAATATTCCAATCGCTTTAAAAAAGATTTAAAGCTTTATAAACAGGATAAAAAAACCATCTTAGGGCTAGAGGCTGTTTTAGATATTTTAGTAAAAGGAAAAGAGCTGCCGGAAAAGAATTGCAATCACCCACTTATCGGTGAATTTAAAGGCTGTTTTGAGTGTCATATTAAACCAGATGTTCTATTAGTTTATAAAATAGAAAAAGAAGAGTTAATCATTTTATTGCTTAGAATTGGTTCGCACGCCGAGCTTTTTTAATTTTTATCTTAAAGATATTGTTAATTAAAAAGTCTCGGGGTGCTTATAAAGGAATGTTTGATTTGCCTGGCGGCAGCATTGAATTTGGTGAGAAAGTTGAAGAGGCTTTAAAAAGGGAATTTATTGAAGAAACCGAAATTATTTTAAATGATTATAATTTTGTTGGTCATAATGAATATTTTTGTGATTATTTAAATGACTCTAGTGAACCAAGACAACTTCATCATTTGGGTCTTTATTACACAGTTTCCGCTTCTTTTGATAAAATAAAAAATGATCCAGATGGACAAGACTCATTAGGCGCGGAACTCATCGACCTAAATAATTTAGATCAAATTAAAGTGTCGCCCATTGCTTTAAAAATGATTCAGAAAGTTTTAAATGAAACAGAAAAATAACTTAATTATTAATTTTTCATTGGCATTTTCACAAATCTCAGTGTGAATAGAGTTCCTTGCCCCCTTCAGTACGAGATGAAGTGAGTCTAAAAGCTCATTTTTTTCTTTATTTACTGGGGTTTTTGCTAGTTCGAACATGATAGTTCGTTTTAAAACTTCTTGATGATAATAGTGTTTTGGGGTAAAATTTAGACATAAACTATACAAAATTACCGGTATGAATGACAATAATAATATTACAATTTTTGAAGGTAGAAAAATTCGCCGTGTTTGGAGTGAAATATCCCAGACTTGGTATTTTAGTATTATTGATATTGTGTCTGTGCTTACCGAACAAAATGATTTTAAAAAAGCGCAAAGTTATTGGACAACTTTAAAAAATCGTTTAAAAAATGAAGGAAGTGAGATTGTCACAAAATGTGACAAACTGAAATTACAGTCTATTGACGGAAAATTCTATAAAACTGACGTAGCCGAAATAGAAACCCTGTTTCGTTTAATCCAATCAATTCCTTCAAAAAAGGCTGAGCCAATTAAATTGTGGCTAGCTAGAGTCGGTTATGAGAGAGTCCAAGAAATGTCCGACCCAGAAAAAGCTCTAAATAGATCGAGGGATTATTGGCAAAAAATGGGTCGAAACGAAAAGTGGATTCAACAAAGGATGATGGGGCAGGAAGTCAGAAATAAATTAACAGACTATTGGAAAAATAATGAAGTAAAAGAAAATGATGACTATGCAATTTTAACCAACATAATTCATCAAGAGTGGAGCGGCTTAACTGTTAAGGGGCATAAGAATTACAAAGGGCTCAAAACAGAAAATTTGCGTGATCACATGACTGATGCCGAATTGGTTTTTACGGCCTTGGCTGAACTTTCTACTCGGCAGATTGCTGAAACAATGAAGGCAAAGGGTTTAGAAGAAAATAAACTACCAGCTCAAAGAGGCGGCGCAATAGCTAAAAATGCTAGACTTGAACTAGAGCAGAGAACCGGAAAAAAAGTGGTGAGTAATGATAATTTTAAACAGTTATCGGAGAATAGAAGGAAACTGTTACCGAAAAAGAAATAATTAGTAGCTGTTAAAAATATGTTTAAAATAAACTACAAGGGGTCGGATTATGAAAAAGTCGAGAAAAAAGTTTCGGCGGCTTTCAATTATGTATCTGATTTTTTTGGAATAAAAAACCAGAACGTAATTATCAACATTTTTGACTCTCGAGAAGAATTTGATAAAGCATCTGGCGAAAAAACCGCCAGTTGGGTAGTTGGAAATGCTGAAAAAGGTAAAATAAATATTTTTAGTCCAGTGGCAATGGGCAAGCAAGGAAATCATAAAAGCCACGAATTTCCATCAATTTTAACACATGAGCTGGCACATTCTTTTTTGGAAAAAATAACCTCTGACAAAGCTATTCCTGTTTGGCTGAACGAAGGGTTGGCCGCTTACATAGCCAAGCAACATCAAAATTCTGATAAATTATATTTTATTGAGGACGATTTTTGTCGACTGCTAGGAACCTTCAGTGGTTGGGAAAAGAATGTAAGTTATGGTTCTTATAAATCAGCCGCTTTGTTTGTTAGTTTTTTAATTAAGAAATATTCTTTTGAAAAAATTAAGCAACTACTTAAATCTTTAGATAAGGTTTATTACTATAAAAACTTTCAGCAATTAGTTTTTAAAGTTTATGGCAAAACTATCGGTGAACTAGAGGACGAATTTGTGATATTTATTAATAAAAAATGATAAACAATATTCCTAGTCAGACAATTAGTTTAATTTGGAAGAATTTTATACCGAAAGGAACAATTCTTGATTTGGGTTGTGGGCGAGGGCATGATTCGTTGTTTTTAGCTCAAAATAATTTTATAGTTACAGCCGTTGATAGTTCGGGGCCTGCCATTAATCAACTTAGAGATAGAAAAGAAGAACTTTCTCTTGATAATTTAGAACTAATTTGTGGCGACATTCGTGATTTTGAAATAGTGCATGATAAATACGATGCCATAATTTGTCGTAATGTTTTAAATTTTTTAGATAAAAAAGTAGCCCTAGAATTAACCAATGACATAAAAGCCAATTCTAAAATCGGATCATATATTATTATCGATGTTTTTACTAAAAATGACCCCAGTTTTTTAAGTGGCAATAAATTTGATTGTTATTTTGAAGAACAAGAATTATTAAAAATATTCTCAGACTTTAAAGTTATTTATTATTTGGAAAATATTATTCTAGATAATGGTCATCCCGGCTTTGAGGCGCCACATAAACACGGTGTTTCAAAAATAATTGTTCAGAAGTAATTCCCATTGGCATTTTTTAAAAACATATCTAAAACAACCCTGATTTATCGGAGTTGTTTTTGTTCGATTGGCAATATGTAGCCAAGATGATTAAATATTTTAATGCTTTAAAGACGTTAACCCAACTCTGCCGGGAAGTGCAGAAAGTATATTAAAAATAACAAGAACGGAGGCAATTATGGAAAAAAACAAGATTTCGGATGTTATTAGTAAAATAGCAACCGTTGTTGTTTCGGCTACAACCGAAAAGTTTGTCGCTAAAGATAATTTCAAAACCATTTTTAGTGCCGGTGGTCGTGCCGAAATTAGAATTTCTTTTATCAGTCATAATTTTGAGGAATGGTTTTTGGCAAAAGTCGAAGACCCTTTTCCTGGGAGCACTGTTTACGGTTACAAGCTTAACAAGAGCTTGGCTGACACTCTTACGGCACTTGAATTTTATGGCAAAGAAAAGGAAAAGGTGGTTGAGACAACTTTGGTCGAGTTGTTTTCTGTCATGAAGCGACAGGCTGACGGAAGAACTGGTGCTCTTTTAATCAATGGGCGCGCAAACACTTTTTATGTTCGTGATATCAACAATGTTTTACGCGTAGTAAAAATACTATGGTATGACGGCGGTTGGTATCTTCGCTCTTTTTCTTTAAATTACGATGAGGGGCGCGTTGGCAATCAAGTTTTTTGCAGCTCTGAAGCTGCTTAATTCTCGGGTCTTGGTTAATAAACCAAGACCCTTTTTCTATTAAAATAAAAAAGGCCCAAGTCTTTAAAAACTTGAGCCATTTTTTTATCTTTGTCCGTGTCTTCTTTCATGTTCAGGCGGTCTAATTTTTGTTCTAATAAAATTAGGAGAAAAACCATCTCGGAAATCTGTTGGCGATAATCCGTTGAGTTTCCATTTTTGCGGGTCGGAACCATCTAAACAAAATTCATACATGGGCTCTGTGTAAATAGAAATTCTCGGCAGACTAGAACGATGTTTAATCATTGTTCGAGCCTCGTCGGGAGAAATTTGTTCCTCCTTAAAAAATTCTCGACCTCTAAATATTGGGAGGCCGAAAACCTCAGCGGTAACAATCGCCCACTCGCAGGGTAAATATGAAAAAACACTCTCCCCTTTTTTGATGGAAAATTCTACAGGAACTCCTACCGAAATATCCGGTTTAGTTGTTATAGATATTTCGTTAAGCGATCTAAGATCAATAATAGTTCGCTTTCCGTCTTGGTGCCTAATTTCGGCCGCCACTTCTTTAAAAAGCAATCTCTCTTTTGTTCCATCTGGCATTTTCATTTCACAGACAGCGTCTTTGTAGTAACTATATTTAACAGTTACCAGCTCGTTGTCCTCAATCCTTTTGGTATTACTTAAATCTTTTAAAAGATCACAAGTAACGCGTCCGGCAAAGATTTCCTTAAGCTCGTATAGAGCCTGCAAAGAGTCTTTAGGGTTTAATTTTTTTAGTTTTGTTTTTTTAGCCCAATCGGTAATATTATTGAGCGCGTTTAGAGTTCTTTGATTAGCCTCTCGACTAACAAAAGAAATGTTTCGACTATCTTCTAATTTAGAACAGCCAAAAACGACCAGTGCAAGCATAAAAAAAACAATTTTTTTCATCTTCCAAAAATTTTTAGTTAAACAATATTTTGAAGGGACTGGTAACAGTTTATAATATAACAGTGCTTTAAATATGTCAACAAATTTACATAATATGGTTAAAATGCTATTTTATTTATATATGAAAAAAAGCATTATAATTTTAGTAACTCTAATAGTCGCCGTTTTAGCCGGCATCTGGTTTTTAGCATCTTATGAAAATGGACTAGTAATTACTCGCTCGGCCATTTCTGTAGACAAAAATGGTGAAAAAGTTATTTCTGGAACGGTGGAGAATAAAACCAAAGATAAAACTTATCTTAAGGTTGGTGTTAATATTAAGTATCTAGACACTTCTGGTAAAATCGTTGGCCAAGAGTCTCTGGAAACTAAATCTCTTGGCCCTCACATGGTTTGGGGTTTTAAAGAAAAGATCGACTCAAATGATGTGACTACTTTCAAAATAAAAACTTCCTCAGCTCATTTCTTGGGCTTACGCTGGTAATAAAAAAATAAGGCCCTCAAGACCTTATTTTTGTATATGTTATTTTTTGCAGTTACAATCAGCACCGCAATTACACTCGGAACCACAATCGCAACCGCAAGTACATTTTTTTTCTTCGTTCATAAAATTATTATTAATTAATTATTTTTAATTTTAAAATTTTTAAATATTTCCAAGGTCTTTATTTCTTCTAGGTTTGTTTCTTTTGGATTGTAGATAATTTCAAAAGCACGCGGCATTTTAAAGTTTACTGTTTTTACTCCAGGGATGGTTTTTATCTCTTCAGTGATAAGTGGTGCATGTCCCGGGCAGGGAAGCTGGACTTCAATTGTTACTAATGATAAAGCGGCTAAATTATTAGTTATTATTTCGTCTTGATTATTAGCAAAAGCCGGCATAACAATATAGATAAAGAAAATATTGGTGATTATTGTTATGGTATACAAAGCCGAAATATACTTAGTTTTATTTTTTAAGCCCGCAACCGTACAACATTTATTTTTCTTTAAGTAAAAGATAGCTGACAGGGTTGCGGAAATAAGTGACAAACCGGTTAGCAGTAGAA
This sequence comes from uncultured Gammaproteobacteria bacterium, assembly GCA_964510275.1. Classification (GTDB taxonomy): domain Bacteria; phylum Patescibacteriota; class Patescibacteriia; order Patescibacteriales; family UBA12465; genus JAEZRQ01. Next base: position 4,181 of record CAZEBE010000013.1, on the reverse strand, counting down.
AAAAATTAGGAAGTAATAAAAAGTTTTTAGCAATTGCCGCTCCGCTGGTCGCTCCGATGATAGACAAGATAAAGAACAGAATACAAAAGGTGTGGGGAATAATTCCGTAAAATATTCCCAACCAAACATTATTTTTGGGCCGGCATTTTGGCTGGCAACAATTTTCCATATTTTTATTTATTAAATAAATTGGTGACTTTTAAAATTTCACTCATCATCTCTTGCTTTTTCTTTTCGTTGCCCGAGGCCATGGCGTTACGAAAACAAGTGTTTAAATGATTTTCCATCAACATCTCATGAGCTGATCGCAGTAAACCAATTACCGCTAAATTTTGTTGCATAATATCGATGCAGTAGCGGTTATCTTCTGACATCGCTATAATTTTAGTAATTAGCGATTGAGCCTTCTTCAGATTTATTAAAGTTTTTTCTTTGTTTGTTTTCATATGTTTATTTTAATACCTATACCCCAGGTATAGGTATATCATAGCGCTATTAAAAAAGTCTGTCAATGGTTATAAGTGGATATTTTTTAGTATTGACAGAAATCAGTTTATATACTATATTAATAATCAGTATTTTAAAATTTATAACCAAACAAGAATAGAACTATGGAGGCAAGAACTATTTCGCAAAAAATTATTAATTTTCTTATTGAGTTGATAATCAAAGTAAATGAGGAGGATATTTTTACCTCCGAGGAACTTCCGTTGACTGTTGACTATGACAATCCTCTGGCGCTTGGATGTGATGAGGATGTTAATCTTAATAACTTTCCAGTTCAAAAAACTGGTTCAGAGAAAATAGTTGTTAAGATTTTTAATTTTGATCGTTGGGTTGAGCGTCCTGGAGTGTTTTATAGGATGGAATTAAGTGAATTTCGTCCAGCACACCCTGAAGAGTTAGCCGCTTTTGGTAAAGCGTACCCTAATTTGCAGGAGGCGTATGAACCAATTGCTCTTGGTTCTATTTGGCAGAATATTTATACGCATGCGGTTAGATTTAATCGCAAAAAGAAGAAGATTATTTTGTGTTACGCAAATAACGACTGGAATTCGCTAAACTCTTTTCTAGGAGTAAGAATATAAAGAATTGACCTTGGCTAAATAACGTAAAGTTATTTATTCCAGGGTCTTTTTTTAATTTTAAACGATTTATGATAAAATAACTTATATGATTTTAGAAAAATGTTTTACTGATAATAGAGTCGCTTTAACAGCCGTCGTTCAGTTTGTTGTTTTGTTGTCAGTTAGTGTTTTGGCACCTTTTATACATAATCAAATAATTACTGGCTCGATAGTAAACGCGCTTTTATTTATTTCAGTTCTTACAGTTGGTCTTAACGGAGCGCTTTTGCTTTGTTTAATTCCTAGCATCTTTGCCTTATTAGCAGGAACTTTGTCACCCGCTTTTTCTTCTTTTATTCCTTTCATTATAATCGCTAATATTTTATTAGTAGTAAGTTTTAGCTATTTAAAAAAACATAATTACTGGGTTGGTGTTATTAGTGCTTCTTTATTAAAATTTTTATTTTTATTAGTTACCTCCGCCTCTATTTTAAAAATAGTTAGTCCAGTTTTTAGTTGGCTTCAATTTCTAACCGCTTTAATCGGAGGCGTCTTGGCTTATTTCCTGCTGAAATTTAGTAAGAATCTCTAAATATATGAAAAATAGAAAAACCGTTGGTTTGGCTCTGGGTTCTGGTGGCGTTCGCGGACTGGCTCATATTGGTGTTATTAAAGTTTTACTCAAACACAAGATTCCGATTGATTATATTTCTGGTTGTTCAATTGGTGCTTGGATTGGAGCTCACTTCGCCCTCTATCAAGATATTGAAAAAACCGCCGACTTTACTGCTGGTAAAAAGAAAGAAAAGTTATCTAGTTTTTTAGAGCCAACTTTATCTGGCGGTTTGGTTAAGGGTGAAAAAATCGAGGCTTTGCTTAACGGCTGGTTGGACGGGGCTAGTTTTGAAGATTTAAAAATTCCTTTAAAAATTGCCGCCACCGATTTAATCAATAATGATAAAATTGTTTTTAGTGAGGGGCGATTAGCACCAGCTGTTCGTTCTAGTATGTCAGTTCCTGGTTTTTTTAAGCCAGTCATTTTTGAGCATCGTGCTTTTGTTGATGGCGGACTTAGTAACCCAGTGCCAGTGGATTTAGTAAAAGAATTGGGAGCCGAGGTTGTTGTTGCGGTTAATTTAGATTTTTTTTCTGGCTACGACAACGTTGCTCCAGCTGAAGTCGGTTATGGTAATTTAGCCGATGGCACCATTAAAATTATGCGTCATCATTTAGCTCAGTATTCTTGCCGCGGTGCTGATTTTATTATTCAACCAGACCTGATGGCTTATTCTAGCTGGGCTCATTATTTTATGAATGATAAAGATGATTCGGTGATAAAACTCGCCGAGGAGGCTACCGAAAAGATTATCCCCGCCCTAAAAGAGAAGATTTTTGGTCTTTAAGATTAAATAAGAGTGTCGCCATTGACATTCTTATTTTTTTAAATTATAATTAGATATATATCTAAACATCAAAATATGTCTTTAAGCCAAACCTTTGGAGCCCTAGCTGATCCTAATCGTCAAAAAATTCTAGAATGTCTGAAGAAATCAGAACTGCCAGTTAGCGAGATTGCTAAACATTTAAATATTACTTTAGCTACCTTGTCTCATCACTTGGACATTTTGCGGCGTTGTAACTTAGTCAGTTCGCGTCGTGAAGGGCGTCAAATTTTTTATCAACTAAATTTGAGTGTCACTGAAGAAGTGATGGAGTCGCTAGCTAAACTTTTTAAAAAAACAAAATAAATTTATGAAGAATCCAATTAAGTATTCAATTAAAACAGAGCTTGTTCCTTTTTTGATTTTATCTTTAGCCGTTGTTTTAAGTTTTTGGGCTTATCCTTTATTACCTGATTCAGTGGTGTCGCACTGGAATTTTTATGGACAGGCTGATGGTTGGAGTAGTCGCGAGTTTCATGTTCTACTTTTTCCAGGAATATTGTTGGCAATGTATTTAATGTTTAATCTAATGCCAAAAGTTGATCCACGGGCTGAACGTTATTCAGAATTTTCAGGTGCTTATTTAATTATGCGTAACTTTATTATGTTGGTTTTGCTAGTGGTCTTTGCGGCCGCGACTTTTTCCAATCTTGGCTATGCGGTAAATATTGGTGCTACGGTTTCTGGATCTATTGGTTTGCTTATGATTGTGCTTGGTAATTATTTTGGTAAATTAAAGAGAAATTATTTTGTGGGCATTAAAACCCCTTGGACTTTATCATCAGAAAATGTTTGGAATAAAACTCATCGCGTCGGCGCTTATTTGTTTATTGCTTGGGGCATTGGACTTATTTTAGCCCCTTGGTTAAATGCTACTTGGACCATTATTGTTTTATTGGGCGGTTTAGCTTCTTTGCTTATTGGTTTAATGCTTTATTCTTATATCCTATACAAACGAGAGCAAAAATAATTTTTATTCAACAAAAAAGGCTCGTAAGAAAATGAACGAGCCTTTTTATTTTTTTAATTTAGATAATATTATTAGCCCTCATAAAAGGAACATATTCACGGTCGGCGTTATTTATGTGCCAAGACCACCAATCGTGTAAAAAATTAGAAATTTCAAAAAATATTTTATTATCTTTGCTTTCGTTATATTCTTTTTGCCATTCTTCTATTTTGTTTCGATATTGATTATGAATTTCGATGTGAGCCTCCTTGTCTTCGTAGTTAAAAAGTTCAAAGTATTTTTCTTCAGTAGCAAAATGATAAAGAGCATATTCCGCCATTTCCTTAATAATTTTGTCTATTTCAATCTGACTTTCGTTCTTTATTCCATCAAACATGTCATATAGCTTGTTTATGATTTGCAACATCTTTTTGTGTTGTTCATCAATTTCCGAAATTCCTAGTTCAAATTTATTTTCCCAGGGTATCAAGGGCATATTTTTTAAGTTAATTTTTTATACTAACATTATACTATTTTTACAAGACTTTGGTAAGATTACTTTAAAATGTCTAGAATAGTTGATTTGATTTTTATCTTATGTTAATCTTTAGGCTGATAGGAGAGGTGCCAGAGCGGTCTAATGGAACAGTCTTGAAAACTGTCGTCGGTGAAAGTCGACCCAGGGTTCGAATCCCTGCCTCTCCGCCAAGACAATTTAGTATC
>CAZEBE010000012.1:0-14223 GCA_964510275.1 uncultured Gammaproteobacteria bacterium | reverse complement strand
GATTTTACTTGGAATAAATTAGCTGATTGGTATTTAGAAATTGCTAAAATTGAAAAAGATAAAGATGCTATTTTAGTTTATCTTCTAAAAAATATTTTAATCATGTGGCATCCGTTTATTCCTTACGTTACTGAGACTATTTGGACTCAACTGGAAGACGGATTATTACTAGTTAAACAATGGCCTAAAGATGAAACTTTTATTTCCGATAATAAAGCCGTTTCAAGTATTAATGATTTACAAGAAATAATTGTTTCTATTCGTAACGCCAGACAAGAAAATAAAATTGAACCAGGACGAAAAATAAAAGCCCTAATTTATACCAAGGAATTTTTTATAGCGGAATCAGTAGAGATTATTAAAGGTCTTAAAACTGGTATTAGTGATTTAGAAATTAAAGAATTGGGCGAGATTCCGGCTAATTCAATTGCCATTACCACTGCACACTCTGATATTTACTTGCTTGATGCCGTTGATAGTGCGAAAGAAAAAGCTCGTCTTGTGAAAGAAAAAGAGAACTTAGAAAAATTAATTACTAATTTAAAAAACAAACTAGACAACGAAGAATTTGTTGCTCGTGCTCCAGAAAATATTGTTAAAGCTGAGCAAGAGAAATTAGCTGGTTATATATTGGAACTAGATAAAATAAATAAATTAATTGTATGACCTTAAAAAAATATTTAATGGTGATAGCGATTGCCACGGCTATTTGTTGGACAGTTTTTTTGTTTATCGCTAGCGTGGTTAATCCGGAATTAACTAGTTGGTTGGGGTTTTTTTTGTTTTATTTGGCTTTATTTATGGCGATTTCCGGCACGGCGTCACTAATTGGTTTTTTGGTTCGATTTGTCGCCCTACGTCATGAGTTAGTTTTTTATGCTGTTAAGGTGGCCTATCGCCAATCGTTTATGTTCGCTTTTTTTATTATCATTACCCTGATTTTGTTATCGCAAAATTTATTTACCTGGCTTAATTTGCTGATGTTAGTGGCTGTTTTTGTAATTTTAGAAATGGTAATGATTCACTTACAAAAAAATAGATAAAATATATGAAAATAAAGTTAGAACAACTTAAGGAAGAATTTTTAAAACAGTTAGAAACAGTAACCGATTCAGAAAAATTACGTGAATTTGAATTAAAATTTTTATCACGCAAAGGAGAGTTGGCAACTTTGATGAGCTCTATTAAGGATTTAAGTGACGAAGCTCGTAAGGAAGCGGGAGTTATGGCTAATGGAATTAAAAACGAGCTTCAAGAACATTTTAATAACGTTAAAAATTCTTTTGATAAACGGCAGGCCGCGAATAATGAAGAAGACGTCACTCTTCCCGGTAAAAAAATTACTAGTGGTCATTTTAATCCTTTAACTTTAGTTCAGGATGAAATAGAAGATTTATTTACGTCTATGGGTTTTATGGTCCTTGATGGTCCAGAACTGGAAAGTGATTATTATAACTTTGAAGCTTTAAATGTCCCGCCACATCACCCAGCTCGAGACATGCAAGATACTTTTTATATTGATAAAAAAAATAAAGATGGTGCTTATGATTTGTTAATGCGCACCCAAACTTCCTCGGTGCAGATAAGAGCGATGAAAAAGTATGGCGCTCCGCTTAAAGCGATTATTCCTGGACGAACTTTTCGTTGTGAGGCGACTGACGCTCGTCATGAACACACTTTTTATCAGTTAGAAGGTATTATGATTGATAAAAAAATAAACTTTGCCAACTTGAAAGGTGTTTGTGAAATTGTTGGTAAGAAACTTTATGGACCAGAAACTAAATTTAGAATGCGTCCTAAATTTTACCCTTTTGTAGAACCTGGTTCTAATGGGGAATACACTTGTTTTTTGTGCCAAGGCCAAGGTTGCCGTGTGTGTAAACATACTGGTTGGCTAGAAATTTTAGGTTGTGGCTTGATTCATCCCGATGTTCTTCGGGCTGGCGGTATCGATCCGGAAGAATATTCCGGCTTTGCTTTTGGTTTTGGTTTAACTAGATTAGCAATGCTTAAATATAATATCGATGATATTCGTTTATTTATGGGCGGAGATCAACGTTTTACTCAGCAATTCTAACTACGAATATATGTTATTATCACTTAATTGGTTAAAAGATTTTGTAAAAATTCCCAAAGGTCTTACTCCAGAAGATTTGGCTCTTCGTTTGTCTATGCATACGGTGGAAGTTGAAGGTTGGAGTGATCAATCAACTTCTTTTGCTGGCGTCGTTGTCGGTAAAGTATTAACTGTCGACAAACACCCTAATGCTGATAGATTACGAGTAACCACGGTTGATATTAAAACGGAAGTTTTAACAATCGTATGTGGCGCTCCTAATGTTGAAGCGGGACAACTTGTTCCTGTAGCAACTATTGGCGCGATATTACCCAACGGACTTGAAATTAAAGAATCAGAAATTCGTGGCGAAAAATCTTATGGTATGATTTGTGCTGAGGATGAGCTTGGTTTAGGTAGTAATCATGAGGGTATTATGGTCCTTGATAAAAAAGCAAAAATTGGCGAACCATTTTCCGAATACTTAAACTTAAATGATATTGTTTTAGAAATTGATAACAAATCTTTGTCTAATCGTTCCGATCTCTGGGGACATTACGGAATGGCTCGAGAAATTAGCACTTTTTACGATGAGGAACTTAAAGACTATAGTGAATTTTTAAAACCAGAGATTGTTCCAAGTATAGAAAAGTTAGATGTTAAAGTAGAGGATAAAAAACTTTGTCCTAGGTATATGGCTTTGGCTGTTAAAGGGATTAAAGTAGCCGAGTCTCCACGATGGTTAAAGGATCGGTTGATTGCCATTGGTCTTCGTCCGATAAATAACATTGTTGATATTACTAATTATGTAATGTTTGAGACCGGACAACCGTTACATGCTTTTTCTAGAAACCAAGTTTCTAAAATTGTTGTTCGCACCGCCAAAAGAGAAGAACATATTGAAACTCTAGACGGTAAAGAAAGAGAACTTAGTGAGGATATGTTGGTGATTGCTAATACTGATGGACCAATAGCGGTTGCTGGTGTTATGGGCGGACAAAACAGCGGTATTGATGACAACACGACAGAAATTATTATTGAGGCTGCTAATTTTGAAGCTGTTTCGATTCGTAAAACATCAGGAAAACTAGGACTTAGAACCGACGCCTCGATGAGATATGAAAAATCTTTAGACCCTAATTTAACCGAAACTGGTTTGCGTCGAGCTTATGCTTTAATAAAAACGATTTGCAAAACAGCAGAGGTAAACAGTGAATTAGTTGATATTAGTAATTTTTCAGTTAATCAGGGGCCAATTGTTTTAAGTAAAAAATGGATTGATGATAAAATCGGACAGGAAATTCCAGAGAAGCAAATTATAAATATTTTGGAAAGATTAGGTTTTACTGTTTCTCAGGATCAAGACTCTTTAAGTGTTACAATTCCAACTTGGAGAGCAGCTAAAGACGTTTCGATTCGTGAAGATATTTTAGAGGAGATTGTTCGTATTTATGGTTATGATAATATCGTAACCGCTGCGCCAACAGTAGCCCTTGACCCACCGGAAGTTTTAAGCGAAAGAGTGCTGGAGCGAAAAATAAAAAATATTTTAGTTAGCTTTGGGCTTAACGAGGCTTACAATTATTCTTTTGTTGGCGAAAGTCAGCTTTTAAAATTAAATTCCGATTCTTCTAATTATTTGAGACTGGCTAACCCAATTTCTGATCAGTTAACTTTATTACGTCAGAATTTAACCGTTTGGTTACTTAATAATGTTAAGAGTAATCAGTTTAATTTTGATGAAGTGCGTTTATTTGAATTAGGAAGAGTTTATTTTGATACTCCTGGTAATTATGACAAAGCGGGTGATGACAAAGAACGCTTGCTTTATCAAGAAAAGAGAGTGGCTTTTGTTTTGTCTGGAAAAAAAGGTGATTATTTTTCAGAAGGTAAAGGCTTGACTAGTCTTTTGCTTAAACTTATTTTCAATAACGCCTGGGAGACGGAGTTTGTTGTGGTTGAAAACTTTCCTGCTTATAGCGATGATAAAAAATCAGCCAGAATTCGGGTTAATAATCGTGACTTAGGATTAATTTCTGCTATAAACAAAGATGCTTCAAATAAATTTGGTTTGAAGAATGAGACCGTGATTGTCGAACTTAATTTAGCTGAACTTTTAGCATTATATGTTGTTTGTCCTTTGGCTAAATATCAACCAGTACCTAAATATCCGATGATTGCTCGTGACCTAGCCTTTGTAGTAGATTCTGGAATAATGTATAATGATTTAAGAAGAGAAATAAAATCTTTTGATAATTTAATTATTGAAGTAGAATTGTTTGATAGCTATCAAGGAGATAAATTGGGAGAAGATAAAAAGAGTTTAGCTTTTCATGTTATTTATCAATCACTTGAACGCACTCTTCGGGCAGAAGAAATTGATGAAATCCAAACTAGATTAATTGCTCGTCTGGAAGAAAAATTTGGTGCTCAAATTAGAAACTTTTAAATTTAAATAATTTACAATTTTATGTTCGAAACTTCTAGCGATGTTTTAAATTTGGTACTGGCCATTTGTATCATCGCGCTCACGTTTTTTTTGTGTTGGGGTATTTATTATTTTGTAGTAGCGGTTCAAAAATGGTATCGCATTACCAGAAAAGTAGAAACGGCTGTTGATGAGATTGAAGGCATTGTTCGCACGGTTAAAGAAAAACTACATGGAAGTGCTGCTTATCTATTTACTGCCGGAGAAGCGCTTAAAAAAGTATTTGAATTTATTCAGGAAAAAAGAGCCGAAACTAAAGCTCGACCAAAGACAGCTAAAGCAACAACTAAAAAGAAGAAATAAAAAAATCGCTCCTTATGGGAGCGATTTTTTTATATAATACCGTTAACTTCCCGCCAAAACCTTTTAAAGTAATCCACCATAAAATCGTGTCTATTTTTGGCAAACTTCTTTCCGATTTTGGTTAGTATTTTATTTTTAATATTTTTTAATTTATATTCATATTCCATAATCGCTGTATCGTCGATAGTGTATGATTGGTTCTTTTTTAATTTTATTAATTTCTTTTCATTGCCAGTGTACATCGAGTGTCCTAAATATCCAGCAAATAAAAAATCACGGCCAATACCGACTGCTCCAATTGAATCTATTTTATCCGCATCAAATAAAACTTTAGCTTCGATTGTTTTGGGAATATTTTGGTTTCTATAACGGTGACTAATAATACAGTGGCAAATATTATCTATATCTTTTTGGTCTATTTTATATTTATGTAAAATTTTGTTGGCTATTTCAGCTCCTTTTTCGGCGTGGCAAAATTTACCACGACTTTTCATTTCTTCTTTGCGACCAATATCATGCAATAAACAAGCAACAATTAAAATATCTAAATCAGCCTTTTCTTTTTTACCAATAGTAAGGGCTAAATTGCACACTCTTTCAACGTGTAACCAATCATGACAACCGCTAGCACCCACAAAAAACTTTTTGGCCTCTAATTCTATCTGTTTAATTGTTTGTTTGGATATTTTCATATTTTTAAAAACACCTCAAATAGAGGTGTCTTTGTAGTCTTAGTAAATTGCTTTAGTTTTAGCTTTGGCTTTTGGTTTTTTCTCGCCAGTTTTTTTGACCGTAGCCTTTTTAATACCACCTTTAAATCCACATTCGCGATTACTACATTTAACTGTTTCTGTTTTAGCATCCTTAATCATTAGAGCTTCACACTTAGGACAGAATTCTCCAGTTGGTTCACCGTAGTAAGCATTTTTACAAGTTGGATAATTATCACAAGCATAGAAAGCGCCACGCTTACTAAACTTTTTAACAATGTTTCCGTGTTCACAGACTGGACATTTTACATCAGGAGCGTCGCTGGTTTTAATATTCTTAATATTCTTACATTTAGGATAAGCAGTACAAGCGAGGAATGCACCATAACGACCATTTTTAACCGCCATATCAGCGCCGCACTTATCACATTTTTCACCAGCGTGTTTTTTGGTTAGCTCTTCTAACTTAGCATTTTCTGGAGTGGCTTCTTTAGTCTTATCAACTAATGATTTAATATTTTTACAGGCTGGAAAACCGCTGCAAGCTAAGAATTTACCATAGCGGCCAGTTTTAATAATCATGTTCGCACCACACTTATCACATTTTTCCTCAGTTGTTTCTTCGGGCATAATGTCAGTTTTATTTATTTCCGCATATTTAGTTTCTAAATTAGCGTGAAATTTATTATAGAAATTACTAATTACTGGTTGCCACTCTTCTTCGCCAGTGGCTACTTTATCTAAGTCATCTTCCATTTTAGCGGTAAATTTATAATCAATAATTTCAGGGAAGTGCGCAATGAGTAAATCAGTAACGACAAAGGCGATATCGGTTGGGGCTAACTTTTTATTTTCATCACGATTTACATAACCGCGAGTAATAATGGTATTAATAGTTGGGGCGTAGGTTGATGGACGACCAATACCGTGTTTTTCCATCTCTTTAACTAAACTCGCATCGGAATATCTGCCAGGAGCTTTAGTAAAATGTTGTTCGCTACGAATTGCAATTAAATCTAATATATCTTTGGCAGTAACTAGTGGTAATTCTTGTTCGCTAGTTTTCTCTTTATAAACTTTTAAATAACCAGGGAAGTCTAAAACTTGGCCACTAGCTCTTAAACCGTATTTATCAGCGTTTACATATATAGTAGTCGCACTTAAAATAGCCGCTGGCATTTGACTGGCCACGGATCTTTCCCAAATTAATTTATATAATCTGTATAAGCCTTTTTCTAATTTTTCTTTTAAGTCTTCCGGAGTTTTCATTACTTCAGTTGGGCGAACCGCTTCGTGAGCTTCTTGAGCATTCTTATTTTTATTTTTAAATACTCGGTGCTCAGCTAAAGTATATTCTTTCCCTAAATTATCAAGTAACCAAGTTTTAGCTTCGCCTAAAAACTTCTCTGATAAATTTAGAGAGTCAGTACGCATGTAAGTGATATAACCTTGCTCATATAATTTTTGAGCTAAAGTCATTGTTTGTTTAGCGGAGAAACCAAGTTGACGGTTAGCGCTTTGTTGAAGAGTTGAAGTGGTAAAAGGATTTGGAGCACTTTTGTTTACTTTTTTCTTTTCAATTTTTTCGACATTGTATGTCGCAGCTTCTAATTCTTTTTTATAAATTTCCGCTTTTTCAGAATTTATTTCTAATTTTTCTAAATTTTTATTATCAATTTTATATAATTCAGCACTAAATTTTTCTTGATTTTTAGTAGCTAAGTCGGCGGTGACACTCCAATATTCATCACTATTAAAAGCTTTGATTTCTTTTTCACGTTCAACAACTAATCGCATGGCGACGCTTTGAACACGACCAGCGGATAACCCACGAGTTACTTTTTTCCAAAGAAATGGTGATAATTCATAACCTACTAAACGATCTAAAACACGGCGAGCTTGTTGAGCGTCAACCATTTTCATGTCAAGTGCTCTTGGATGTTCTAAGGCAGTTAAAATAGCGTCTTTAGTAATTTCATGAAAGACGATTCTTTTAGCACTGCTTGGATCAATTTTTAAAGCTTCAGCTAAATGCCAAGCGATAGCTTCTCCCTCGCGATCTTCATCCGAGGCGAGAATAATTGTATCAACACGAGCCGCTTGCTTCTTTAAATTAGTTACCGTTTTTTTGGCGGTGGTAGGAATGATATAGCGTGGAATAAAACCGTTTTCGATATCAATTCCCATTTCGCTTTTCGGTAAATCACGAATATGACCAAATGAGGATTCGACTAAATATTTTTTATCTAAAAACTTAGATATGGTGCGGGCTTTGGTTGGAGACTCAACGATAATTAAAGTCATAATTTTTAGATAAATTACTTAGGGGTTCATAACCAGTTTACTATTTAAGAGAAACCTGTCAACCTTTGGTTAATTTTGAGTTATTTGTCTAGCACTGATTCTAGTTTTTTAACACTAGAGTTTTTTAGTAGTGATTTAACCTGTGTTATAGCACTATTATTTAGTTTTATCAGTCTTTCTTTTGGTGATAACCCCTCTTTTATGTATTCAGCGTTCATATTCTCTAAATTAGCCAGCACCACCAACTGAAGAACATTAGTATAATCTCTAATATTTCCATCTAAATTCTTATTTTTACTTCGCCATTCTTTGGCCGTTAGATTAAACAAGGCCTTATTTAAAATATCCGCTTCACTGGCATAAGTAAAATTAGCCTCTTTATTAGATAATTTTTGAGGCAGAATAATATTTTCTAAAATTGCATCAGTGTGAATTTTGTAATTTATTTTAGTTAGTAATCGTTTAGCGCTCCATTCAATACCAATATTTTCATTTTCTTTGGTTTTCAATCTTTGAAATTCTTTGATTAAGTATAATTTAAATTCTGGCGATATCCAGGACGCAAATTCAAAAGCGATGTCTTTGTGAGCAAATGTTCCGCCATTATAACGCCCTGATTTATTAATAATTCCGACAGAATTAGTTTCTCTAATCCATTTTTGAGGAGAAAGCACAAAACTGTTTGTTCCAGCTTCATTTTTAAACTGGTCGAATTCGACCAGTTTAAAATCTGGATTATTAATTTTTTCCCATAAACCAAGATATTCTATTAAATCACGTTTTCTCATCCAATTCTTTATAACATCTTTTGGTTCGTTTGAGTTTTTATAACGAGCAATATCCGTAAGCGATATATAGTCGTCTTTATTTTTACTGATAACAGTTACTAACAGTCCTTTGGCAGTAATTTTTTTCATAATGTTAATATTATTTTTTATAGGTTTTCAAAGGGGTCGATTTCGACCCCTTTAAAAATTGTTGGTAACTTCTAATTTTATACGTTTTTGCTAACAATTTATGTTTTGCCGACGTCGGCAAAACATCAGTGGATAATTATTTTATAAATTTAAAATCTGACACAGTTCGTCAGAATTAGTAACCGGAGTTGCTCCCTGGGCAATCAAAAGGTGTGGTCCAGCACTTAATTCATTAAATATCGAACCTGGAACAGCAAGCACATCTCGACCCTCTTCTAGAGCTAAACGAGCCGTAATTAGGGCTCCAGAGCGAGATTTAGCTTGAATAACTATTACTGCTCGGCTAAGCCCGGAGATGATGCGATTTCGCTGTGGAAAATTTTGTGGCCTTGGTTTAGTACCAACCGGAAATTCGGAAATAATTAAACCACCATTTTTAATAATTTGATGATATAGTTCTAGATTTTCTTTAGGATAAAAACTAGCCTCATCAAGTCCAGTACCAAGAACTGCAATCGTATATTTAGCAATTCTATGAGCGGCGGCGTCAACGCCTTTAGCTAGTCCACTAATAATTATCGTTTTATCTAATACCCTGTCACTAAGAAATTCTTTAATTGCTCGCTCGCCATAGACATCTGATTCGCGACTGCCAACAACGGCTAATGGAAATAAATTAGCCTCTGGCCACTTACCTATATAATATAGAATCTTAGGTGGATTACTAATTTCTTTAAGTAATTTCGGATAGTTTGAATCTTCTATTTTAATTGTTTTAATCTCATAATTAGGCATAAAGGTAAAATTAATACCCGAAAGAATAAATCTTCGGGTATGTTGCCAATTTAAGTTTTATATATTAAGATGGTGTAAGTAGTGCCGATAATTTTGCCCAAAAAATAATCAGATTAAACCGCCCCTCCTTGGTTTAGTTGCCGATTGTTTTGAGGCAAAATTATAGGCACTATTTTTTTAAATAGATTTTATCGCATCTGACAAAACATTTTTAATAATATCTTTTTCTTCAGCGTTAAAATTCTGTAAAACAAATTTCTCAACGGGAATTCTGGTTCTAATTAGTTCGTTTTTAACACCAATTTTAATTCGTCTAAAGTTTTTAGTTTTAAGATGATCGATTATTGATTGCACGCCATTGTTGCCGCCGCTTCTAGAATCGCTAGTGATTTTCCATTTGCCAACTTCAATGTCAATATCATCATGGATAACAGTTAGGACATCTGACAAGTCAGAATCTTTTTTATTAAATAGACCTAATGATTTAGGTATGAGTCCGTAATAAGATAAAATTACTTGAACTGATTGTCCTGAATTATTCATGAAAGTCTGGGGCTTTAGATAAATACAGTCGCCAGCCTCATATATTAAAGCATTAAATTTTTTGTTTAGTTGCCACCTAACATCCCCTAATAATAAGTCTAGGGCCATAAAGCCGACATTGTGACGATTTTTTTGATACTGATCTCCTGGATTACCAAGTCCAACGATAATTCTCATATAGTTTAAGTTATTTGTTTGATGATTTTATTATACAACATTGATTATTAAAAGACGATTAGTAATTCCTGTAGTTAAAATAAAGTAAGGATAAAAAATATCTTAAGAAAAGTTGTTATTATAGAGCCTGTTTTTCTGGATTATGTTTAATAAGACAAGAGGCATCTGCTATTTTTTGGTAAATTTTAAAAAATGACTGTGGATAACGAGAAATAAAAAAAGAATTTTTTTGAAAATTCTTTTTTAAAAACAAACGGTTATCTAATAGAGTGGAGAAGAAAAACAAGAATTGGGGGAATTCCAGTGATAATAATTAGAGTAATGGGAATGGTTTGTTTTATAGCATAGTAGACTATCCAAATAATGACTGGAAAAATAACGGAGACATTTAGAATAAAATTTGAGCCTGTTTGACTGCCTCCGGGTGCAAAAAGGGAAGCAAGTTCAAAAACAGCAATAAAAAGTTGAATAGCAAGAATTCCTAATACCGACAAGGCTTTTTTAAGCTTAGACAAGTCTTTTCTAGGAGTGTTTTTAGGAGCAGTAAGTGACTTTACTGAAAATAACAAAAAGAAAATTAAGGGACTAAACAATAAAAATAAGCCAGCAAAAGAGGATTTAAAAAGAAAGACCAATATCAGCATAACCGCAAAGAGCAGAAGTACGTGCCAGAATTTAATTTTTTGATTTAAGTTTAAAGGCATATTTTTAAGAAGCGGTGCCGTGAACTTTTTTATTCTTAGAGACGGTCATTTTAATTGGCGTTCCAGTAAATCCCCATTTTTCACGCAATCTATTTTCCATAAATCTAACATAGGAAAAATGTAAATTATCTTTTGAACCAATTCTAATATCAAACGACGGTGGGTTACTACGTACTTGAGAAAACTCATAAATACGAGGAGCTTTTAACCCTTTACCTTTGGCGGGCAGATGAATTTTTACAATCTTCATTAAGAATTTTTGTAATTGTGAATCGGAAATTTCAATCTTACGAGCTTCGGCAATTGTCGTAACTAAATCCATAATTTTTTGTACTTTAAGTCCTGTCTTGGCAGAAATAAATTGTAATGGCGCCCAGGCAGCAAAAGATAGTTCGTGATAGATTTCTTGAGTCCATTTTTTGGTATCCTTAACTTCAACCTTGTCCCATTTATTAGCGATTAAAATCAAGCTTTTATGACGCTCAATAATCTCACCGACAATTTTTGCATCTTGATGAGTTAATGGTTCACTGACGTCAAATACTAATAAAGCAATATCCGCTTTATCTAAAACGTGTAATGACTTGCCGATACCTAGTTTTTGAATTCCATCGCCCTTGTGTCCTTGTCGAGAAATTCCAGCTGTATCAACAAAACGTATTTTCTTCTTATTCCAAATAATAACAGTGTCTTGTGGTTCGCGAGTAGTGTGTGGCTCATCACTAACAATAACTCTTTCATAACCTAGTATGGAATTAAGCAGAGACGATTTACCAACATTTGGTTTGCCGATAATACAAACTTTTATTTCATCACTAGTGTCTTCTTCAATAATTTTTGTATCAGCGAAGGGTTTTAGTTTGATAACAATTTCATCTAACAAATCACCAGTGCCAGATCCAGTAGTAGCAGAAATAAGACGAGGTTGACCTAGCCCTAATTTAACAAAATTTAAAGCCTCGGTGGCGTGTTTTTGACTATCAACTTTATTTACAACAATAATTGTTTTTTTAAGCAATTCAGGATTCTTTTTTAAAGCAGCTGCTAAATGACGATCTTCGGTTAAGAGGCCGGCGCGATTATCAACCATAAAGAGAATAATAGCGGCATCGTCTAAAATTTGTCTAACTTGTTTTTGGGCTAAGAAATCAATGTTATTTTCAGATTTTTTGAATTCATTGTTTAAATGTTTAGCATCAAAAATACCAGCCGTATCAACTAATTCAAAATCACGGTTATTCCAAGAGACAAAACCATAATTACTATCACGAGTGGTTCCAGCAACATCAGAAACTAAAGCTTGTTGTTTTTCAATTAGACAATTAAAAAGCGTTGACTTGCCAACGTTGACTCGTCCAAGTAAGGCGACTAATGGTAAATTGTTTTTTTGGTTATTCATTTTTATTGTTGAGGATTGGCAATATCCCAGTCTTCCGCATCAGTTCCTAAAATCAAAACTAATTCCGGTGTAGAACTGCTGTTTTTTATAGCATTTAACCAGTCGGGGTTGTCATAGCTCAGTGTTGCCCCGGTTAAATTTTTTAAAGCAGTTATCGCTTCATCATTTTTACCATATGATAAATCATAGATGGCGCTTTTTATAATATTTCTCTCGCTGCTATTACTTTTATTAGTTGTAAAATTATAAGTTTCTAAAGTAGTGCTAATTTTTCCAGCTAGTCCTGTTATCCAGGTGCCGTTAACAATTTCTAGGTTTACTGATTTTTTTAATGGCGAAACTGCTATTTTTTTACTGGGTACAACACCAAAGATATCAGAAACAGCTTTTTTTATTTCGTTGTAATTACCAGTTCTAGGCATTAACAAATAAGCTCCGTCAGCTCCAGTGGTGTTAACTAACAGACCATCAGGGCCGTTATTAAAAACTTTACTTATAATGTTTGTTTTTTCTGTATTTTTATATTCATCCCATAAAGCCACTAAATCAGTAATGGAAATATTTGTATCGACATGCTCTCGTAGTTGATTAGAAATTTTAATCAACATGGCTGGTTTTAATAAGGTATTGCTTGATAATAGCTTATCTTTTACCGCTTGTAAAATCAATTGTTGTCTTTTAGCTCTGGCAAAATCAGATCCTTCGCTACCAATTCCGTGACGACTGCGGGCAAATTTTAGAGCTAAGCTACCGTTCATTTTTTGCAACCCTTTTTCAACGTGCAGATGCTCGTATCTGGAATAATAATTAGGATTATCCTCTTCGCCCATTATTGGATAAGAGTAATCATCTAAAGTGTTTTCAACGTCAACGGTAACTCCGCCCATTTCGTCAATAATATTTACAAAACCTTGAAAATCAGCGCGTACATAATAAGTTATTGGTGTACCAAGAATTTCACTTAAAGCACCAGTCATCGCCGCTCCGCCACTACCTTCTTCTTTAGCTTCGGCGGTTGCGTTGATGGAATTAATCTTTCGCCAAGAACCGTTTTCAACTGGAACCGTCATGTCTCGAGGAATGGAAATCATGGAAACTTGTTTGGTTGATGGTTTGGTGCTAAGCAACATTATAGTGTCAGCTAAATAACCACCATCATGATTTTTTCCGCCCATGCCAATAAGTAAAATATTGATTCGGTCGTTTTCTTCACCAATTAGTTTTTTGTTGGTAGTGTTGGTGATGTGTGGTAGTTTGCCGAAAATTTTAGTACTTAACCAAGAATCACTATTAGAATCAGAAACAATAACTTTTCCTGCAAAAATAACGACTAAAATTAGAAGAATTGCTAAAGTATGAAATATTTTTTTACTTTTTCTTCCTTTATCTTCGGAAGGAATACCAGCTTCTGGCTCCATGCCTTGTTTGAAATCAATCATATATTATAAAAATAATTCAATAACTGGAGCAGTATTGAATTACTAAAACAAAGTGTTTAGTCACATAATTACCAACTCATTATATAATCAATTATCCTTTTTGGCAACTTGACCTACATTAGCAAAAAAATGCCTTAAAGTCAAGACATTTTCTGGATATTTTTTTGTCGGGCTGCCCGGAATCGAACCGGGATTACGCGAACCCGAATCGCGCGTAATACCACTATACCACAACCCGTTTTTTGGTGGACTTGAGGGGACTCGAACCCCTTACCTCTGCAATGCGAATGCAGCGCTCTACCAGCTGAGCTACAAGCCCTTTTTTGTCGGGCTGCCCGGAATTGAACCGGGGCTACATGCACCCCATGCACGCGTACTGCCACTATAC
>CAZEBE010000011.1:10377-14263 GCA_964510275.1 uncultured Gammaproteobacteria bacterium | reverse complement strand
AATTGAACATAATAAGCTTGAAGCGGGTATTTACGAAGCTTTAATTGGTGAGAAGCGGATTTTTGATATCATCAAACGCACGCTTCAAAAAGGTTATTTAATCGCCCCAGCTACTAATAATTTAGCTGGCGCGGGAATTGATTTAGTTTCAATGGAAAATCGTGAATATCGTTTGTCGCAAATTTTAGAAAGCGTTCGCGAGGAATATGATTATATTATTGTTGATGGTCCACCATCTCTCGGACTTTTAACTATTAATAGTCTAGTGGCGGCCGACGAGATTTTAATTCCCACTCAAAGTGAATATTATGCTCTGGAAGGTTTAGGGCAATTACTGCAAACGATTAATTTAATTCAAGAGAATTTGAAGCCGGAACTTAAAATAATGGGCACAGTGGTTACAATGTTTGATCGTCGCAATAAATTATCAGCTTCGGTAATGGAAGAACTTAAAAAACATTTTCCCGGAAAAGTTTTTGAATCCGTTATCCCTCGTAGTGTCCGTCTAGCCGAAGCTCCAAGTTATGGTCGTAGTATTTTTCAGTATGACAATAAATCAACAGGTGGTAGAGCTTATGAGGCTTTAGCTCAAGAAGTAATCTCTTTAGAAAAAAATAAATAACATATATATTATGCCAAACGGTTTAGGTCGCGGACTTGATTCGCTTATTCCCAAAAAAATAATAAATTCAGTACCAGTTGAAGCGTTATCTGAAACTGGTTCCGCTATTTTGTTAAACGATTTAGACCGGATTATTAAGGTTAATCCTGATGATATTGCCATTAATCCTTGGCAACCCCGACAGCATTTTTCGGAATCCGGTATTAATGACCTCGTAGAATCAATTCGTGAACACGGTATTATTCAACCTTTAATTGTGACTCGAACTAATGGTAAATATGAACTGATTGCTGGTGAGCGTCGTTTGCGTAGTGCTAAGATTTTAGGTTTAAAAGAAGTTCCAGTAATTGTCCGTGAGGCGAGCGAACAAAAGAAATTGGAATTTGCAATTATTGAAAATTTGCAACGAGAAAACTTAAATCCACTGGAAACTGCTTGGGGTTATCAGAAGCTGATGGACGAATTTAACATTTCTCAAGAAGATGCCGCCAAAAGAGTTGGCAAAGCTCGTTCGACGGTTGCTAATTGTTTACGCCTATTATTGCTACCGGAAGAAATTAAAACTGGACTAGCCGAGAAGAAAATCACCGAGGCTCATGCTAAATATCTACTAGGACTTGATAGTGAGGCTAAACAAATCAATGTTTACCGCAAGATTGTTCGAAACAACATGACCGTGGCGGAAACTGACCGTGAAATCAAGCGTTTAGGAGGCACTAAAGAAGCTAGAGTCAAAGATTTCGCTGATGAAGATAAAGAAAAACGTTTAGCTCAAACTCTTGGCACAAAAGTAAGTATTAAGAGACAGGGAAAAGGTGGCAAAATCACGATTGATTTTTACAGTGACGGAGAGTTAAGTGATATTATTAGTCGAATTATTTAATTTGACAAAAACAGATAAAAACATTAGAGTTTAAATATAGTTCTTAACAAAAAAAATTGTAATGGAAGCGAAAATTGTTAGAAAAAGAAGGGAGAAGGTAGAACGAATTTACCAAACTTCTTTCATGCTCGGCTTCATTGCCGGTTGTTTGTTCTTCATTCTTCACTCGTCTAGCTGGGTGACATTTTGGCATTCGGTTCTAGTCGCGATTTTTTCCATGATTGTTATCGGCATTGTACTCTTTGTCTTTGCTACTGATTGCCGTGGGAAAATTATTGTTAAATGAAAACCTATAAAAATAAAGGAAGTGTTCATCTAGGGAACACTTTTTTTAATATAAATCAACGTTGATTGTCGCCTTCAAAACTGTTATAGTTTAGTTAAGATTAACTCAAAGAAATCTCAATTTTTTTATGTCTTTTGTTCACCTCCACAACCACACCCACTATTCCTTACTTGACGGTCTAACTCAGATTGATGAGCTAGTTGAACGTGCTAAAGAGCAGGGTTCTCCAGCGGTGGCGATTACGGATCACGGCACCATGTATGGTGTGATTGAGTTTTATCAAAAGTGCAAAAAAGCTGGTATTAAACCGATTATTGGCGTAGAAACATACCTAGCACCTAAAAGTCGCCATGATAAATTAAGTCGCTCTGACGCTAAAAATTACCACTTAATACTACTCGCTAAAAACGAGACTGGTTATAAAAATTTAATTAAATTAATTTCGTTTGCTCATCTTGAAGGCTATTATTATAAACCAAGAATTGACTGGGAACTTTTAGAGCAGTATCACGAGGGTTTAATTGCTTCAACGGCTTGTTTAGGTGGTGAAATTTCTCAGTATATTTTAGCTGGTGATTTAACGGGTGCCAAAAAAAGAATTTTAGAATACAACAATCTTTTTGGCCAAGACAATTTTTATTTAGAAATCATGGATCACCCCGAGCTTGATGGTCAAGAAAGAGTTAACAAGGCTTTAATTAGTTTTTCCAAAGAATTGAATATCCCATTGGTAGCAACCAATGATATTCATTATTTAAAGAAAGAGGATGCGGAGGCTCAGGATATTTTATTGTGTCTACAAAATAAGAAAAAAATTACCGACACTGATAGAATGTCGATGATTGGTTTTGGTGATTATTCAATGCGTTCTAACGCGGAAATGATTGAAGCTTTTAAAGATACTCCGGAAGCGATTGCTAACACTTTGAAAATCGCTGACATGTGTAATTTGGAAATTGATTTAGGCCACACACAACTACCTTATTTTGATGTCCCCGAAGGTTATGACGGTAATTCTTATTTAAAATATAAATGCGAGGATGGTCTTAAAAGACGCTACCCAGATTTAGATTTAAGCAGTGATGAAGCAAAACCTATTTTAGATAGAATGAACTATGAATTATCAGTAGTCGAGAAGATGGGTTGGCCTGATTACTTTTTAATCGTGGCTGATTTTGTTAATTGGGCTAAGGATAATGGTGTTGTGGTTGGTCCTGGTCGTGGTAGTGCCGCTGGCTCTTTAGTGTGTTATTTAACCGGTATTACTAATCTTGATCCTCTGAAGTATGATTTGTTGTTTGAGCGTTTCTTAAATCCCGAGCGTATCTCCATGCCCGATATTGATATGGATTTTTCTGATATTCGTCGTAATGATGTGCTTGAATACGTATCAAATAAATATGGCGCTGATCATGTGTCACAAATTATTACTTTTGGAACGATGGCCGCTAAGGCGGCCGTACGTGATGTTGGTCGTGTTTTAGATTATCCTTACGATTTTTGCGACTCTATTTCTAAAGACATTCCGATGTTTACTAAATTAGATGAGGCAATTAAAACCGTGCCAGAACTTAAAGAAAGGTATGCTAATAATCCTGATGCCAAGAAAATTCTAGATTACGCTCTGCGCCTTGAAGGGGTGGCTCGCCATCACTCAACTCATGCTTGCGGAGTTTTAATCACTAAAAATCCATTAACTGATTACACTCCAATTCAATATGCTTCATCCGCTGATAAGTCGGTT
This sequence comes from uncultured Gammaproteobacteria bacterium, assembly GCA_964510275.1. Taxonomy (GTDB): domain Bacteria; phylum Patescibacteriota; class Patescibacteriia; order Patescibacteriales; family UBA12465; genus JAEZRQ01. Next base: position 10,728 of record CAZEBE010000011.1, on the reverse strand, counting down.
GTTTCCCAATATTCCGCTCATCCAATTGAAGATTTAGGGCTACTTAAAATGGACTTTTTAGGCCTTAAAAACTTAACCATTATCGAAGCTGCTTTAAAGATTATTAAAAACACCAGAGGGCTTAAAATTAATATTGATGAGATTCCGATGGATGATAAGGCAACTTATGAATTATTTCAACGCGGTGAAACCACTGGCGTCTTTCAGTTCGAATCTTCGGGCATGAAACGTTATTTACGTGATTTAAAACCAACTGAATTTGAAGATATTATTGCGATGGTGGCTCTTTATCGTCCAGGTCCAATGGAATGGATTCCTGATTATATTACCGGTAAACGTGGTGATAAAAAA
>CAZEBE010000011.1:0-10367 GCA_964510275.1 uncultured Gammaproteobacteria bacterium | reverse complement strand
TTTACACGAAAAACTTGAACCAATTTTAGCAAAGACCTATGGCGTGGCTATTTATCAGGAACAAGTAATGCAAATTGCTCGTGATTTAGCTGGTTTTTCGATGGGGCAGGCCGATGTGCTTCGTAAGGCGATGGGTAAAAAGATTGTCAGCTTACTGGCCGAACAAAAAGAAAAGTTTATTGATGGCTGTGTCAAAAATGGTGTTTATAAAGAATTAGCAGAAAAGGTTTTTTCTTTTATCGAGCCCTTTGCTGGTTATGGTTTTAACAGGTCACATGCGGCTTGTTATGCTTTGATTGGTTATCAAACAGCTTATCTTAAAGCTCATTGGCCAGTAGAATTTATGGCCGCCTTATTAACCGCTGATCAACAAGATACCGACCGCGTGGCTATTGAAATTGAAGAATGTCGCAACATGGGAATTAAGATTATGCCACCAGATGTTAATGAGTCTTTTGGGTCTTTTACGGTAGTTACTGCTGGAACCGCTAAAGACACTGTGGTTGCTGAGAATGAAAAAGTAGACACAATTCGTTTTGGACTTAATGCTGTTAAAAACGTCGGTGAACATATTGTTGGTGTTATTATAGGTGAGCGTAAAAAAAATGGTGCTTATTTAGATTTATTTAATTTTCTCGAACGCATCACTGACAAGGATCTAAATAAAAAATCAATGGAAAGTTTGATTAAGTGCGGTGCTTTAGAAAGCTGGGGAGAGCGTGGTAGCTTATTAACTAATTGTGAAAAATTACTGATACTAAATAAAGAAATTATAAAAAATAAAGAAAGTCGACAAACTAGTTTATTCTCTGGCTTAACAGAAAACTCTTATCAACCAAAACTTACCTTAGAAGAGGTAGCGCCTGCGCCACAAGCAGAAAAATTAGCTTGGGAAAAAGAATTGTTGGGACTTTATATTAGTGAACATCCTTTTAATATTTATAAAAATTATTTAAGTGGTTATGCCGTTTTATTGTCCGACTTACCTCGTTACAAAGGATCGGATTCAGTTATAATTGCTGGAATTGTTAGTTCAATTAAAAAAATTATTACTAAAAAAAACGAATCAATGTTGTTTGTAAAAATTGAAGATGCTGTTTCTTCAGTTGAACTTTTAATCTTTCCTAAATTACTCAAAGACACTTTAGCTATCTGGCAATCCGGCAAAGCGATTATTTGCGAAGGCTCAGTTTCAGAAAAAGACCAAGATGTGAAAATATTAGTTAATCAGGTTGGTGTTTTAGATCATTTAGATCCTCGAAAATCAATTGATGATTTTAAAAGAAATATCATGGCTTTTCGAGAAAAAAATGGCGGTGCAAATTCTTGGAAGAAAAAATATAACAATAAGTATAATAATTCTGGATCCTATAGTAGTAATGCCAATAAAATTGTAAGCGAAGTTGTTAATTCTAAAGAAAATTTAGAAAACTTACCCCTTAAAATTATTTTTGAAAATAATTTTTCAAATGATGACCTCTCAGCTCTAAGAGAAATTTTAATTGCTAGTCCTGGTGAAAGCGATACTTATTTTAAAATAAAACAGGCGGATAAAGATACGATAATGAAAACGGGCTTTAAAGTTTGTAATTCCGAAAAATTAAAAAATCTTATAAAAGAAAAATTCTCCGGCACCTTAAAAATTGTTTAGAATTAATATTTTTGGTATAATTAAGTTAACTTAAAATCAAATTCACTTTTAATTTTTTATATAAGCTTTTAGGCTAATAAAAAAGGGAACAAAAATAGTATGCCAACAATAAGTAAAAAAACTGGAGAAAAAAAAGTCGTATCAAAAAATAAAAAAACGACCTCAAAAAGTAAAACTGAGTCCGTAAAAAAGAAACCGGTAAAAAAAATAGCTGGTAAAAAAAATAAAAAACCAGTTTCTAAACCAAGCAACAAGATTATAGTTGATATCATTTCTGATAATGAAGATAGTTTTCCGGAATACGATGCTTTAAATAACAAAGAAGGAGAAGATTCCGTTTCATCAGTTTATTCTTCTTGGCCTAATTTTGATAAGAGTCAAAAAACTGAAGACATTTTAAGTGAGTTAGATGAAGAGGAAACGATTGATGCTGAAGAGACTGATGAGTATGACAAACAGAAAAAGTTTTTTTCTGATTGGGCAAAACAAAACGCTCCAAAGGAAGATGGTGAAAAACCAAGATTAGCTCCCGGAAAAAAGTCAATCGGACTTTACAGACGACAAGCAGTTTTTTACTTAGGTGCTACTATAATATTACTTTTGGCGGTAATTTATTTCTTTTTTATTAAACTTACTATTTTAGTTTATCCTCAAGGGGAAACAATCAATGATTCTGTCTCCTTCAGTGTTATTAGCGACGATACTGCCTCAAGTACCGGCAGCTCTACTGACATTAACAACAAGATAATTGAGGGAAGTCTACAGGTCAAAGAAATAAGCGCTGAAAAAGCCTATCAAACATCTAGCGAAGATGTTTCTGAAGATGGTGATGTAATTATAACCGGCTCAGTTGTTTTAATAAATAAATATAATAAGAATCAAACTTTAGTAGCAACAACTAGATTGTTATCTCCTGATGGAAAACTATTTCGCTTAAAAGAAGCGGTTAATATTCCTGCCGGCGGAAAAGTGACAGCCAATGTTTATGCAAATACCCCGGGTATGGATATGGAAACCGAAGCTAATACTAGATTTACCATTCCTGGTTTATGGGCTGGCATTCAGGACCGTATTTATGCGGAAAACTCAGAACCATTAACTTATCAGCCACAAACAAAAACAATTATTAAACAAAGTGATTTAGATAAAGCTAAAAAAGATATCAATGAAGTTTTAAATTTGAAAATAAAAAATGAATTACAGGCCTCTGGAAATCAGGCAATTGTTTATGGTGATGTTGATGATAAAATAACAACTCAAATTGATGCCAAGGTTGGCGATGAAAAAGCTAATTTTAATCTCAGTGCTAAGAAAAAAGTTGTTATTGTCACTTTTTCTAAAGACAAAGTGGCTGAACTAGCCAAGGCAAGATTATCTTTAGTGGTTTCTGATGATAAGCAGTTATCTAATTTTAATACCAATCAAATAACCTACACTTTAGAAAATTTTAATGAAAAGACCGCGACCGCCGAGATTAAAGCTTACTTTACTGGACTTATGTCCCTTAAATCAGATGCTTCTTTAATTGATCGCCATAAACTCGTTGGTTTAAATGAAAAACAAATTTCAGAGTATTTAAACACCTTTCCGGAAATAAAAGATTATGAATTAGAGTTTTGGCCATCATTTGTCAAAAGCGCACCAAACTTACCAGATAGAATAAACATTCAAATAAACAAATAGATAGATAACAAAAAACTAGACATTTACTTGTCTAGTTTTTTTATAGAGAATTTAAAACAAACCAAGGAAATCAGAATGTCTATGTCTATCAATCTTTTTCTTGCCGTTGTAAACATCTAAAGCGTCTTCTAAGCTAGCCTCATGGTTAATTATTAGCGCCAAGGCGGTAGCTAATAAGATGGCCTCCTTTAGCGGTCTTTGGTGTAAGTTACGACCAACAGCTAAACCACAACAGTTTGATACGTGTTTTTGTTGATAAGCCTGAGTAATTAGTTCTTTAGCGCCTTGTTTACCGCCACCAACACAAATTACTTTAGTACGACCAGCGGCTAAAACGACTTCCTTAAAACTTTCGGCCGTATTTTTTAACTTACTTTCATAAGGGTATTTCACTTTTACAAAATCAGCTCCTAGAGCAGCCGCTACACCAGCACCACCAGCAATAGTGTGAATATCTTCTTCTTTAATGTTATTACCTCGAGGATACATCCAAATTACTGCAATTAAACCGTTCTGATGAGCTTCGCGAACAATTTTAGCGGCTTCGACCAACATTTTCGTTTCTTCTTCACCCCCTAAATAAACCGTATAACCAACTCCAAGAATATTTAATTTATTCTGTTTTTTGAAGTTTATTACATCTTCAACTTGAAGCCAGGCGGGACTATTTATTTCTTCGATATCTTTGTATAAATTTGTTCGGCCGTTAAGTTTTACTAAATAAGGAATGCTTGGGTAACTAGCACCATAATTAGCAATTAGTCCCAAGTGAGTCGCAAAAACTCCAATTGGAGCAGCGGCCGCAATCTGAAACAAATGTTCCGGGCTAGCATCTTCTTTGGCGATTCCTTGTCCAACAAAATCATCGTTTAGATGTTCAACCTTTTGATCGCCAGCAAACAAGAGCAGAGAACCGCTGTTAGCAGTGGCTAAATCAAGATTTTTTAAATACTCTCGTTGTTTTGTCACAGGAACAGTTAAAGGAATTTTTATTTCAGACATAAGTTTAAAAGTTTATAAAATTACTAAAATATGATATTATAAAGATATTAAAAACAGTTTTATTATAACATTTTATGAGTAAGGTTAAAAGTCCAAAAAAATCAGTTGATTTGAATAAATATAACGATCCCACTGATCTATCGCCAAAAAACTTAGAAATTGGTTTATGGATTGCTACTAATCATAAACTTATTTATAAAATTTTGATTATCGCTTTAGCGTTTATTGCTGCCGTTTTTTTGCTTTATTCTAGCTATGGTTATATTTATTATTTTGTTTTTGGCAGGGAACAAGATAAATCTTTGGAGCAGAACGTCTCTGGAATAGATTTAATAAATTACCGCTTAAAGAACACCCCGCTAGAACTAATTCACGCTCCGGCAAGAGCAATTACTAATAATTCTGGTTCAGATTTTGTGGTTCATTTAAAAAATTCCAATGAAAAACAGGTGGCCAGCTTTAGTTTTTGTTTTGTTGGTGAAGAAAAAGAGGCTTGTGGTTCTAGTTTCATCTTACCAAATGAAGAGAAAGATATATTATTGGTAAATTCTGATGTAAAAATACCAAGCGATTTAGTAGAGTTTAAACTAAAAGATATTGTTTGGCAAAAAATAAAAACCAGCGAAATCCCTGACTGGAACGCTTTTAAAAATCAACGACTTGATTTTTTAATAACCGAACCAAAGTTTTCTGATTATAGTAATAATGTTTCTTATTTAGAATTTGAAATTACTAATAACTCTTCTTACAATTATTTTGAAGTTCCTTTGAATTTAGTAATTAGTCAAAATGACAATATTTTAGCGGTTAATCGCTATGTAATTAAAGAATTAAATAGCAAAGAAACAAAAAAAATTCGTTTATCCTGGCCTGAAGCCGCCAACTTAACTGGGAAAATTTCTGTTACTCCGGAAATAAATATTCTAAACAGCGATGTTTATAAGCCTTACGGCAGTAACTAATCTATGTATTATCGACTTAAATTATATCTTAAAAATTTTGATTGGGTGCTTTTTTCAGCTGTCATTTTATTGTCAGCTTTTGGTTTAATGGAAGTTTACAGTGTGGCACTTGGCTTAGGCAGTCATGATTTGGTAAATTTTTATAAACAAGTATTTTTTATTGTTCTGGGTGTAATCTTGTTATTTTTATTTACGTTTACTGATTATCATTTTTTAAAAAGTCTAAGTCGATACTTGTACTGGTTTGGGGTTTTAATTTTAATTGCGGTTTTAATTTTTGGTGACACTTTACACGGTACTAAGGGGTGGTTTAGCATTTTTGGTTTTGGTATTCAGCCCGTTGAGTTTATTAAAATTATTTTAATAATTTTCTTGGCAAGCTATTTTTCTAGATTAGCTACTAAAGTAAAAACTTTACGTCATTTCATTGTGTCGGTTGTTAGTACTTTAATTTTTGCCGGACTTATTATTTTGCAACCTGATTTTGGTTCAGCCTTAGTCTTATTGGCAATCTGGATGATAATGATTATTATGGCCGGCTTTCCTAAAAAATATTTCGTTATTATTGCTTTATCAGCGGTGTTTTTATCCGGAGTTGCCTGGTTTGGTTTTTTTAAAGATTATCAGAAAGAACGTATTACTACTTTCTTAAATCCATCTTTCGAGTCTTGTGCCAAAGAAGAGTGTTATAACAGCCTTCAAGCTATTATCGCTGTTGGTTCTGGTGGCTTAATGGGCAAGGGTGTTGGTTTTGGCTCTCAATCACAGCTTAAATTTTTACCGGAAGCCCAGACTGATTTTATTTTTTCGGTAGTGGCTGAAGAAATGGGTTTTTTAGGGGTTGTTCTTGTTTTAAGCTTTTTTGGTATTTTATACTTTAGAGCAATTTCAGCGCTTAAAAGAATAAATAATGATTTTGGAATCTATTTTATCTTGGGGGTTTTGGGTTTTATATTAACACACATGTTCGTAAATATTGGTATGAACCTTGGTCTGTTGCCAATCGTCGGACTACCTTTACCTTTTATTAGTTATGGCGGCAGTGCTACTTTATCGTTGTTTATTGCTATTGGAATTATAGAAAACATTATTATCAAATCAAGAATAAATTATTAATGCCAAAAGGGTTTAATCTTATGATTAAACGCAAATAGGCCATAAAAATATGGACATTATATTATCAGCCGAAGGGCGAGAGAAAAAAGAAAAGTTATCTGTTGATCAAGTTCCAGCTGTTTTATATGGTCACGGGATAATTAGTCAAAGTCTAAAACTAAATCGCAGTGAAGTAGAAAAGATAGCGCTTCAAGCCGGAGAATCAAATTTAATTACATTAAAACATGACGGTCTCGAATCAAAAGTAATTATTAAAGAAACACAAAGAAGTGGTATGAATGGTAAATTACTTAATGTTGATCTTTTCCAAGTAAACATGAAGGATAAAATTACTACAGAAATCCCACTTCATTTTATTGGTGAATCAAAAGCGGTTAAGGAAAAATCTGGTTCTCTAATTAAGGATATAAACGCTGTTGAAATCGAGTGTTTACCAGACGCCTTAGTTGATCACATTGATGTTGATATTTCCGGTCTTAATGAATATCACGACGAAGTTTCCTTGAAAGATTTAATCTTACCTAAAGGAATGAAACTTGTTCATGAAACAAACAGAATAATTGTTAGTGTTATTCCGCCACGTGTTCAGGAAGAAGTCGCTCCAGAAACAACTCCAGTAACAACTGCTATCAAAGAAGAATCTAAAAATGAAAAATAACATGTCTACAAAGAATAACAGCAATAATTTATCACCAAAATTATTATCAATTACAAAAATAGCTCTTGTAATTCTTGTTTTGTCGTCAGCTGGTCTGTTTATATATGTTTTTCAGCCAGCCTGGTTTAAAATCGATTTAACTAAAAAAGCAGAAGTTGACAGTCAAGTGGTGGAAAATATTGCCACAACGACTGAAGAGGTTTGTCCTAATTGTGTTAGGCGTTATATTGATGGCGTAATGGCTGCTCCGGAATTTGAAAAAGCTCAATTATACGCAGTCATGATTGATAATTTTGAAACCGCCAGGCCACAATCAGGGCTCAGTAAAGCTTCCTTGGTTTATGAAGCTCCAGCCGAAGGCGGAATAACTAGATATTTAGCTTTTTTTTCTCCTGACGAAGCACCGACTGAAATTGGTCCAATTCGTAGTGCTCGTACTTATTTCTTAAAATGGGCCAAAGAATTAGGAGCAATTTATGTTCATGTTGGCGGTAGCCCGGAAGCTCTTGAACTAGCCAAAAATTTAGGAACTAATGATTTAAACGAGTTCTATAAAAGTAATTTCTTTTGGCGCAGTGATACACGAACTGCTCCTCATAACGTTTTAACATCAGGTGAAAAATTAATTAGTTACCAACAATTAAAAAGTGAGAATGTTTTATCATTTTCCGCCTGGAAATTTAAAGATATAGCCACTTCAACTACTGAGATTAGCTCTAAAGTTAACATTAAATATTCCACTGGGTATGATGTTTATTGGCAATATGATGGCAAAACCGGAGATTATTTTCGTTATTTAGATAAAATCGCTCATCAAGATGCTAACGGAACAGCGATTGCGGCTAAGAATATTATTATCCATTTAACTTCATTTTCTGTAACCGATGATAAATTAAGACTAGAAATGTCAACGGCTTTATCTGGACAGGCCCTACTTTGCCAAGACGGAAGTTGTGTTTTGGGTAATTGGAAAAAAAATAGCACGAGTTCTCGTGCTAAATACTACTACAAAGATGGTGAAGAGTTTGTTTTTAATGCTGGGACTACTTGGATTGAAGTAATAGATGACCTACAAAAAGTTAGTTATTAAGTTCTAAAATAAAAAATCTAATACGACCAGTATAATCATTTTTAAAATGAGTTACTGATTTAGGAAAACTAGCTCGCGCTAGTTTTTCTATAGGTCGAGCTTGCTTATGATTTATTTCACAAATTAAAAATACTTTAGCTTCTTTTATGGATTTTAATTGTGAGAATAATCTTCTGTAGTGCCACAAACCATCAGAACCAGACAGCAGTGCTGATTTAGGTTCTTTCTTAATACTTGGTTCAGACATTTCGCTAGGTTTTAAATAGGGAAGGTTGGCGGTGATAATGATGTTTTGTGGATTTATTTTTTTTATATAGGGCAAATATGGATAAAGTAAATCACCGTTTAAAAAAGTAACTTTGGCTTTATTTTTTAAAGCATTGCCCCTAGCAACTGTTAAAGCTTTTTTTGATTTATCAGAAGCTAAAAAAAGGTAGATGTTTGGTAGATTATTATATAGGGAAGTAATAATTGCCCCTGAACCAGTACCAATATCCATAATCATCGCTCCGGATTTCGTTTTAACATAATCTAATACAACATCAACTAATATTTCTGTTTCCGGGCGGGGAACTAAAACATCTTTATTTACTTTAAAATCTAAGCCATAAAATTCTTTATGACCGATTAAAACAGCATTTGACCAGTTAGCCAATCTTGCCCGAACTAATTTATTAAATTGAGTAATTTCTTTTAGTTTTACTTCGTATTCTGGATGAGCAATGACAAAAACACGATCTTTTTTAAGAACACTCGCCATAAGCAACTGCGCTTCCATTTCTGGGGCTTCAATTTTTTTCTTTTTAAAAAGAAAACAGGCCTCTTCTAAAAGGCCCGCTAACTTAATTTCCTTGATTTTTTTGTTCTTCTTTAGCGGCATGTTTTAAGGAGTTAATTACTGGTTCTAATCCTCCGTCCATTATTAAATTGATACTGTGCCAGGATTCATTAATACGATGATCAGTAATTCTGTCTTGGGGAAAATTATAGGTTCTAATTTTTTCACTACGATCACCAACACCAATTTGAGTTTTACGAGCACTAGATTCACTAGCAATTCGTTCTTCTTCTTGTTTAGCAAGTAATCTAGAGCGTAGAACTTGTAAAGCTTTTTCTTTGTTTTGATGTTGTGATTTTTGATCCTGACAACTAACGGTGACACCCGTTGGAATATGAACAATGCGAATAGCTGAATAAGTGGTGTTAACGCACTGTCCACCAGGACCACTAGCACAAAAAGTATCAATTCTTAAATCACTTAGCTTGACTTCAATATCAACCTCTTCAGCTTCTGGTAAAACAACGACGGTTGCCGTTGAAGTATGAACGCGGCCTTGTTTTTCGGTTTCTGGAACACGTTGTACGCGGTGAGTTCCGGCTTCATATTTCATTAGTCCAAAAGCTCCTTGGCCAATAACAGAGAAGACAACTTCTTTATAACCGCCAACACCAATCATACTCGAGTCTAAAACCTCAATTTTAAGACCCTTTCGTTCGCAAAACTTAATATACATTCTAAACAAATCACCAGCAAAGAGAGCGGCTTCATCACCGCCAGCTCCGCCACGAATTTCAATAATGGCATTTTTCTTGTCGTTTGGATTGTCGGGATGAAGCTCTTCTTCTATTTCTTCGTATAATTTATCTTTTTGAGACTCAAGTTCAGTAAGTTCAGCGCTAGCCATTTCTTTAAGTTCCGGGTCGTTTTCGCTATTTATAATAGCTTTATTTTCTTCAATATTAGTCAATGCCTTCTCATAAGCGACAATGTTTGCAACAACACCACGAAGACTGGCGTGCTCTTGAGACACCTTAATCATCGCCTTTTGGTCATTTATTAAAACTGGATCACTCAATTTCTTCTCAATTTCAATAAATTTCTGTTTAACGTCTTCGTACATAGTTTTTTGCTAACTAATTTTAAATAAAATTTAATTATCAGCTATTGACTTAATTTAAAAATGTGTTATTGTATTTATGCAAGCCATTAGGAATTGTCAGTTTAATTCATCGGGGCCCCTCCCTCCTGAAGATACTGATAATAAACCTAATGGCTTCATTTTTTTATAAAAAAATAATCAGCCATATAATTACTTGGCACAAGCTAATGCTAAAATGCTAGTAATGACTGATTACTTTAATATACAACGGCTATTTTTTTCCCAAGGTAACTTGGGCAATTTTTTTAATATCTTTAGTCTTGAT
>CAZEBE010000010.1:0-14551 GCA_964510275.1 uncultured Gammaproteobacteria bacterium | reverse complement strand
GAAGATATTAAAACCATGGCCGCTTCTTATGGTTATGATATTTCTGGTCCTGCTAAAAATGCTCGTGAAGCTATCCAGTGGACTTATTTCGCTTATTTAGCAGCCCTTAAAGAACAGGATGGCGCCGCTATGAGCTTGGGAAACGTTAGCTCTTTCTTCGATATTTATATTGAACATGATTTGTCTGAGGGAATAATTACTGAAGAAGAGGCTCAAGAGCTGATTGATCAGTTTGTAATTAAATTAAGACTAGTTAGACATTTAAGAGCTAATGAGTATAATCAATTATTTGCTGGTGACCCTACTTGGCTGACTGAATCAATTGGTGGCGTGTTCGAAAATGGTAAACATAAAGTAACTAAAACTTCTTATCGCTTTCTACAAACTTTATATAACTTAGGCGCCTCTCCAGAACCAAACATGACCGTTTTGTGGTCTAAAGATTTACCAGAGAATTTTAAAAAATTCTGTGCCGAGGTTTCGATTAAAACCTCATCCATTCAATATGAAAATGACGACTTAATGCGTGAGGTAACCGGCAGTGATGATTATGCGATTTCTTGTTGTGTTTCTAAGTTGACCGTCGGTAAGCAAATGCAATATTTTGGTGCCAGATGCAACGCTGTTAAGGCGCTGTTACTTGCTATTAATGAAGGACAAGATGAAATTAGTGGTGTAAAAATAATTGACGACATTGCACCACTTGCTGGAAAAACTTTAGACTACAAACAAGTAGTGAAAGAATTCAAAAAGAGTATCAAGTTTTTGGCTAATGAATACGTTAAGACCATGAACATTATTCATTACATGCATGACAAATATTATTATGAAAGAGCGCAGATGGCTTTGATTGATACTGATGTTGAACGTATTATGGCTTTTGGTTTAGCTGGTTTATCAGTGGCAGCTGATTCCTTGTCAGCAATTAAATATGCCAAAGTAATTCCAATTAGAAACGAACAAGGAATAGCTATTGATTTTGAGGTTACTGGTGATTTCCCGAAATATGGCAATAATGATAAGCGAGTTGATGATATTGCCGCTAAACTGGTGGCTGATTTTAACGCTGAGCTGGCCAAACATAATATTTACCGTGGCGCTAAACCAACCCTATCTATTTTAACTATCACCTCTAATGTGGTCTATGGTAAAAAAACAGGAGCTACTCCTGATGGTAGAAAAGCTGGAGCACCGTTTGCCCCAGGCGCTAATCCAATGCATGGTCGCGACACCCATGGTGCCGTTGCTTCACTTAACTCAGTGGCTAAAATTGATTATCGTACCGCCCGTGATGGTGTTTCTAATACTTTTAGCATTACTCCAAAAACTTTAGGACTCGATTTAGAAGAGCAAAAAAATAATTTAATTAGTTTGCTTTCTGGTTATTTTGCTAAAGGCGCCCATCATCTAAATGTTAATGTGTTTAATCGTGAAACTTTACTTGACGCTATGGAGCACCCAGAAAAATATCCACAACTAACAATTCGAGTTTCTGGTTACGCCGTTCACTTTATTAAATTATCACGCGAACAACAACAAGAAGTGTTGGCTCGCACTTTCTTTGAATCAATCTAAATTAAAAAGCCCGCTAGGTCATAGCGGGTTTTTGTTATATACTCTTAATATATGATTTATGATATTGCAATAATTGGCGCTGGTCCGGCAGGGCTGATGGCGGGTGTAAGAGCGACCGAATTGGGGGCTAAAGTTGTGCTACTAGAAAAAAATAAAAGACCCGGACTTAAACTACTAACAACTGGTGGTGGTCGTTGTAATATTACTAATGCTATTTGGAGTGCTAAAGAGCTCTCGGAAAAATATGGAAGTAATGGAAAATTTTTAATTTCCGCTCTTAATAAATTTGGCGCTAAAGAGATAATCGATTTTTTTAACGATCGCGGAGTTTTTACTAAAATCGAAAAAATTAATCAGGTTTTTCCTGAAAGCAATCGTTCAACGGAAATTTTAAACACCCTAATGAATGAATTTAAAAAGAATGGTGGAAAATTAATTACCGAAGCCATAGTTCGTAATATTATCTCAACTGATAATAAAATCACTAAAATTGTTTTAAATAATAACGAAGAAATTATTGCTCGTAATTATATTATAGCGACTGGTGGTCGGTCTTATCCTGATACTGGTTCAACGGGTGATGCTTATCTTTGGCTTAAAAAATTAGGACATACAATTATTACGCCACAACCTGCGTTGTCGCCTATAATAGTTCGTGAAAATTTAGTTAAAAAATTAGAAGGACTTAGTTTAGACGATGTGGTCTTAACTCTTTTTAAAGATAGTAAAAAAATAATTAGTTTGACTGGTGATATTGTTTTTACTAAAAATGGTCTTAGTGGACCAGCGGCAATGGACTTAACTCGTTTTATAAAGGGCACTGAAAAACTGACTTTAAAAATAGATTTTTTACCAGACTATACAACGGAAAACTTGGATGAATATTTACGAGATATTTTTACTCAACATGGTACTAAATTATTTAGAAATAGCTTAGACGGTTTAGTAAAACCTAAGTTACAGTATTTACTTTGTGACCTGCTTAGCATTAGTCCTGATAAAACTGCCAGTATTATAAATAGAGAAGAGCGAAAATCTCTGGTTAATTTTTTGAAAAGTTTAACTTTAAAAATTCAATCAATCGGTGGTTATGATAAAGCTATAATTACTCAGGGTGGGGTGGCGCTAAACGAGATAAACCCTAAGAACATGCAATCTAAAATTATTAGTAACTTATTTTTAGCGGGAGAACTTTTGGATTTGGATGGCCCTAGTGGTGGTTATAATTTACAAATTTGTTGGACCACTGGGTATGTTGCGGGTGAGGGTGCGGTTTAGAAAAAGAGCTACCTAGTTGGTAGCTCTTTTGTCTATTCGATTATGTCGCAAAGTTTTTTAAATATTTCGTCAATGCTTTCCTTGCCGTCTAATTCATAAAATTTGTTTTTAGCTTTGTAATATTCTGATAAAGGAATTGATTCTTTAAGAAAGACATTCATTCTGTTTTCAACGACACTTTTATCCTTGTCGTCGCCACGATTTTCTATAGCGATGCGGTCATTGATTCGCTTATCAACTTCTTCGCCCGTAACCTTTAATAAACACATAGCATCTACCTCTAAGCCGACCTCCGCTAACATTTTATCAAGGATAATTGCCTGGTCAATGATTCTGGGAAAACCATCAAACACGATACCGGTTTTAACTGCTTGATTTTTAACATCACGGAGCACTTCTAAAATAAGGTCATCAGAAACAAGGAGCCCGGAGTCAACGGTGCTTTTTATTTTTTGACCGAGTTCGGAGCCGGAAGCGATTTGTTCACGAAGTTTTTCGCCCATGGCAAAATGATATAAGCCATATTTTTCGGCAATAAGACGAGCTTGAGTGGTTTTGCCAGCGGCTGGCAAGCCATAAATGATAATAATTTTACCCATATTATTTTTATAGTTTTTAAAAATATATTGTATCAGTCAATTTATCGCCTGACAAGTGATATTTTATGGTTTTGTCTGGATTGACGTCTTTACTTTTTTATGCTAATCTACATTAGTAATTTAAGATCCGAGCATTTGTCATATTAAGTGGCCCTAAATGGAATCGGGTCGCTTATTTTTTTTATGATAGATAACAAACAAGTGAATTCCGGATTTGATGGACTAGGAATTAAAGACACTATTTTAGCATCAATTAAGAAGTTGGGTTTTACCGAACCAACCCCTATTCAAGCCAAAACTATTCCTATTGGGCTAGAAGGACAAGATTTAATCGGTATCGCCCAGACAGGAACTGGCAAAACTTTTGCTTTTGGCATTCCAATGTTGCAGCGAATTGGGGCGATTGGCGGACGTGGTTTAATTCTAGAACCAACACGCGAATTAGCATTACAGGTTGAAGAGAGTTTGAAAAAGTTAGGTACTTCTTTGGGGCTTAAAACAGCCACTTTTATTGGTGGTGAGGCTCAAGAACGTCAGCTTTATGCCCTTAGAAAAAACCCCCATATTATTATTGCGACTCCTGGTCGTTTAATTGATTATTTAAAACGTCGCATTTTAACTTTAGATGATATCAAAGTATTAGTTTTAGATGAAGCTGATATGATGTTTGATTTAGGTTTTGCTCCTCAAGTTGAAGAAATTTTATCTAAAATGCCAAGTGATAAACAAACAATGTTGTTTTCCGCTACAATGCCGCTTTCAATCGTTAAACTAACAACTAACCATATGAAGCTACCGGTTAGCATTGAAGCAGCACCATCAGGAACGACAGCTGAACATGTTGATCAGGAAATGTATATCATGCATAAAGATGATCGTATTAAACATTTGGAAGAAATTTTAAATGAATATAAGGGGTCGGTTTTAATCTTTGTTCGTACTAAACATAGTGTTACTGGTCTTACTGAAGCGATTAGAAATTTTGGCCACACTGCTGAAGAAATTCACTCTAACTTATCATTACGTAGCCGTCGTCGATCCTTGGATAATTTTAAGTCCGGTAAAGCCCGCATTTTAGTGGCAACCGATATTGCTGCTCGTGGACTTGATGTAAATGGTATTGAATTGGTTATAAATTATAACTTACCTGATAAATTAACGGATTACGTTCATCGTATTGGTCGTACTGGTCGGGCAGGAAAATCTGGTAAAGCTATTTCTTTTGCTACTCCAGACCAAGCTCGAGATATCCGTGATATCGAACGTCTTATCAATCAAACAATTACTTTAACTAAATTTGCTGAGCCACAAAGTTTTGGTGGTAATTCAAAACCCAGAGGTAGAGGATATGGTGCTAAACCGTCAAGATTTACTTCAAAACCTGGTTTTGAAAGAAAATCTCGAGCCGGTTCCTATAACTCACCAAAACCAGAATTAGGTGAAAAATATACACCAAGTCTTAAAGAAAACACATCTGCTACTAGAGCGCCGTACAAAAAATTTGACCAGGGAAGCCGTGATTCTAAGAAATCTGGTTATGTCGCTAAAGACACTTTTGAACGTGACCAAAGAATGAATCATTTACCACGTTTTAATAATAAACCTGATTTTAGTACTTTTAATTTTGTCGAAGAAACACCAACCCCGCGGGTTAATAAAAGAGAAGATTCAAGACCAAAAAGATATGGTGAATCAAAAAGAACTTCTTCTTATGAAGGTTCAAAACCAAGAACTTTTGGTAAACCAGCTTATTCTGATAAAAAACCTTACGCTAAAACAGAAGGCGCTCCAGTTCGCCACTCAACTTATGAAGGCTCAAATCCGAGAGCAGCTAAACAAAGTTATTCTATAGAAGCTCGGCCAGCTCGTGATTCCGCTCGACCAAGTTTCTCTCGTTCTTCATCTTATGAAGGAGGAAAAACGAAAACATTCAGTAAGCCAGCTTATGGAGAAAGAGCTTCGTCTGGTGCTAATCGTTCATCTTCTTACCACTCTGGCCGTCCAGCTAGTAAATCATATGACGCGCCGTCTTCATATAAACCTAGAACTGAAGTAACTTACGAAGGTTCTAATTCTCGAGCAAAAAGATCTGATTCTAAGCCTAGTTTTGGTGCTAGAAAAACCGACAGTCGTGGTGCTAAACCGTTTAGAGCTAAGAGCAAACCTGGTTTTAAAAAATCTCGATAATGTTATAAAATTAAAAGAGCGGTTCAATTATTTGGACCGCTTTTTTATAAGACTGGACAAAAGACTTTTTGTGGACGATAATTTTAGTATCAACTAATTAGAATAATATGAAAAACCCTATTAAGCCCAATTTAAAGACGGAGTGGTATCCGATTTTAGCTGTTCTTTTGTCTTGTTTGGCCGCTTCCTATTTTAAACAAATGTCGCCTGATTATTTAGCGGTTTCCTTTAGCCGCGATGGTCAAATTAAATTCATTTCTTGGTCGCTCCTTGCTTATTTCTGGCCTTTGACTATTTCTTTGGTTTATTCAATGTTTTTATTTTTTCCTTATTTCAAAATAAATCATTTAGAAAGTAGCGCTTTAAAAGATTACTGGCACAAGACTAAAGAGTTGTCTTTATCTTTTTTGTTTTGTCTGCAAGTGGTCGGGGCGGTTATTTTATTAGATGGTAATAAAACGCTACTTTTTGCTTTGCCGGTTTTATTTGTTTTATTACTGGTTTCTTTTGTGCCTTCAATAGTTAAGATCTTAAGTTATCGCAAAAAAATCCTCTTAAATTAAATTAGTATGGAAAACAACCTACCATTAGCCGCCTTTTTTCGCCCCAAGACTTTGGGTGATTTTGTTGGTCAAGAACAGGTTGTCGGTAGTGACTCCTGGCTTTATAAAGCGATTAAAAGTGACCAAGTGCCATCTTTATTATTTTGGGGGCCACCGGGATCTGGCAAGACAACTCTCGCTTTAATTATTGCTAAAGAAACTAAGGCCGAGTTTGTCGAAATTTCAGCGACCGAAAATGGTAAAAAAGATTTGATGGCCATAGTTGAGCGGGCTCGTCAGTCTAAAAGATTAGGGACTAAAACAATTTTATTTATTGATGAGATTCATCGCTGGAATAAAGCTCAACAAGACGCACTTTTGCCACAAGTTGAAAATGGCACGATTATTTTAATTGGAGCCACCACGGAAAATCCAAGTTTTGCCGTTAATGGCGCGTTGCTTTCTCGAGTTAAAGTGGTGGTACTAGAAGCCTTATCAGAAACTAATTTAAGTTTAGTGGTTTCTCGGGCAGCTAAATTTTTAGGCTATAAAGCTAAAAAAGATGTTTGGAATTTCATTGCCCGCTTGGCCAACGGTGACGCGCGTAAAGCCTTAAATATTTTAGAAAGTGTTGGGGCTGATGGTCGAGAAATAACTTTGGATTTAGTAAAACAAATAATCAATAAACCAAATTTACTTTATGATAAAAACGGGGAAGAACATTACAATATTATTTCGGCACTTCATAAATCCATGCGTGGCAGTGATGCTAGCGCTGCTGTTTATTGGTTGGGGCGAATGTTGGAAGCGGGCGAAGATCCGTTGTATATCGCTCGTCGTTTAATTCGTTTCGCTTCTGAGGATGTGGGACTGGCCAATAACTCAGCATTATTACTAGCTAATGCGGCTTATGATGCTTGTCACAAAATTGGCATGCCTGAGTGTGGTGTTAATTTGGCTCACTGCGTCGCTTATCTAGCTAAATCACCCAAGAGCATTGCCGCTTATCAGGCTTATAATTTAGTTAAAGAAGAAATCGAGAAGAGCGGCAATTTGCCAGTGCCACTACACATTAGAAATGCGCCAACCAAACTGATGAAAGATTTGAATTATGGTAAGGGCTATAAATATACGCCACTAGAAGATTCGAGTAAGCAAGAATATTTACCAGAGAAGATTCGGAAGAAGAAATTTATTTAAAAAATCTCAGCTACAAACTGAGATTTTTTATTCCATCATCATTAGCCACTCGGCTTCTATCTCGGCAATCATTTTTTTTACTTCAGCTAATTCATTTATTTTCTCAGGCTTGTAATTAATCGGATTTTCATTGAAGTGTCTAAAAATTTCTTCTTTTTGCTTTTCTAATTTTTCCAACTTATTTTCCAAATTTTTTATTTTTTTCTGTTTTTCCTTTTGTTCTAAATAAACTGGTTTTGGCTTGTCTGCTGGTTCATATTCTTTAAGTAGAGAGTTAAGTTCCAATCTTTTTTCTAACTGCTTAATGTAATCTTCGTAGCCATGATAATAACGTTTTGACCGGCCATTATTTACTTCTAGGATTCCGGTGGCAACGATATTGGCAAAAGTTCGATCATGACTGGTAAAAAGCAAAACTCCATTATAATCAGCTAAAGCTAAGCCCAAATTTTCAACGGTTTCAAAGTCCAAGTGGTTGCTCGGTTCATCAAGAATTAAAATATCTGGTTTACTAAGTAATAATCCAGCAAGAACTAAACGAGATTTTTCGCCACCACTTAAAACGCCAACTGGTTTTTTAAGGTCATCGTCTTTAAATAAAAAGTCGCCAGCCATTTGTAATACTTTTTCTGTTTTTAAGTCGTTAGAGGCTAAACGTCTTAAATATTCACCGACCTGTTCGTTGACATCTAAGCTGTTAATTGACTGTTGTGCATAGTAGCCCTTTTTAAGGTCAGGAAACCAAGAAAACCCTCCACTAACCACTGGCAAATCATCAGCTAAGGTTCGAAGTAAGGTTGTTTTTCCTTGGCCGTTATCGCCAACGATAATTAATTTCTCACCACCTTTAATAATAAAATCTAAATCAGAAACTAGTGGCACTTCATTATAACCAATACTTAAATTATCAACATTTAAAATAGTTTTTTTGAGTTTTTCTACTTCTGGCATTGTGATTCTAACCGTACTGGCGTTATGTTCGATGCTGATTTTGTGAACTTCCATGCGATCAATTTTTTTAATAAAAGCTTGAGCTTGTTTAGCTTTGGAAGCTTTATAGCGAAAACGGTCAACAAATTCTTGAAGATGTTTTTGTTCACGGTCAATTTTTTTGTTAAGATTTTGATCGCTGGCTTCGCGTTGTTCTTTGAAAGCTAAATACGCTTCAATCCCTTGAGGGAAAGAAATACAACGATGAGTGGTAATTTCAATTGTTTCCTGGCAAGTATTTTTTAGAAACTCACGGTCATGAGAAATAATTAAAAAAGCCCCGCGATAGTTTTTTAAGAAATCTTCTAATAACAAAATTGTGCCTAAATCTAAATAGTTAGTTGGTTCGTCAAGCAGAAATAAATTTGGTTCCAGTAGTAACATGGCACTTAGCTTCAGGCGCATCTGCCAACCACCAGATAATTCCGTAACTGGTTTTTCTAGCTGCCCAGTGGCAAATTTAAAATGACTCGCAATTTTTTGACATTGCCAATCTTCTTTGTGACTTTTACGTTTTAAATAATCTAAAGCCAGTTCGCCACTTAAAAAATTATTTTCTTGTTCAATGCTGCCAATTACGGCGTCGCTACTTAAAATTATTTCTCCTTTATCAGCCTTTTCCTGTCCTAAAATTATTTTAAATAGAGTAGATTTACCGGCTCCGTTACGGCCAATGACACCAATTTTTTGTTTAGCAAATACACTAAAAGACAAGCCGGAAAAAATGGTTTTTCCGCCGTATTCTTTTTCTAAATTGTTGACTTGTAGAAGGGGTGACATATAATTCTTTATATAATAAAGATATTTAGTAATTTGGGCAAGTCATCATCATTTTAGGTCCAATTTTTTAGTTTATAATTTTTTGGAGTCTAACTTATAACCACGACCAGTAAAAGTATGGAGAAGTTCTGGACCGTTTTCCGCTTTTATTTTTTGGCGTAAATTTAGAATATGAGTGTCTAAAGTATTGGAAAAAGCGTTGGAATTTATATCCCAAACATTTTCCATAATTTGTTCTCGGGATTTTATTTCGCCGCGATGTCTAATTAAGTATTCTAAAATTCCGTATTCTTTTCGGGTTAAGTTTATTATTCGATTTTGTCTTTTAACTATTTGACGTTTTAAATCCACTACTAGAGTGTTGAGTCGCAAAATATCGGGAGTGATTTCTGGCGGTCTTCTTAGTAAAGCCTTTAGTCTTAAGAATAATTCTTCAAGTAAAAATGGTTTGGTTAGAAAATCGTCAACCCCTAAATTAAAAGCTTTTTCTTTGCAATCAAAATCACCATAGACAGTAAGCATTATAATCGGTACACTTTTAGTAAGGCGTATTTCTTTAACTATTTCCAGACCATTTTTTCCTGGTAATAAATAATCCAAGATAATTAAATCATACTTTCCGGTTTTACTCAGTAAAGCGCCCTGTTCGCCATCAGTGGCAATGTCAACAATGTAGAGTTGTTTTTCTAGACTCGATTTAATAAAGTTAGCAATTGATGGTTCGTCTTCGATGATTAAGATCTTCATACTTTTTATAAATTAATTTTTTAATAGTTAAATTATAAAACAAGGTTACTTAATTTTTCATAAAGAAGTTTCGACTTTTATCTTATGAATATAAAAATAAAAACAATAATTATTACTCTTCTAAAATTGATCGGTTTTTTAGGGACAGCTTTTTTATTTGTTTTGGTTTCTGGGTTTCTGGCAGTTAAATTTAATTTAACTAAAACTGCTGGCAATGTTGATGAAAACACTGGTTTGTACAACTCTCTTGCAGATAATCTGATTACGTATAAAAACATTTCTTCATTGCCAGTTAGTCGTGATATTCAAGATTTAAATGATGCCAAGGTTTATTGCCAGTTGTCTGTTTTGGCAGACTATGCGGATTATAACGCGGCGACTATCTTAAAAACTTATCAACAAAATAAATCTTATGAATTAGCTCAGAAAATGATTTTGGCGGTAAAACTAAGAGTGAATGACCAAAATCATTTAGAGGACCGTTTGGTTGTTTGCAGTCAAGAAGAAGAATTAGATATAGATATCAATCAACTAAATATTCAATTACAAAACCCTAAACAGCCAAGTGTCTTTACTTGGCAAAATGAAGAACCGTGGCAGATTATTAGGCAGGCAGTGATTAAAGATAAAGACGTTTTGAATAAGGTTGGGGCTGAATTAAAAATTTCGCCACGTTTAATCTTGTCAGTAGCAATTGTTGAGCAGCTACGTTTGTATTACACTCAACGAGAATTATTTGAAAAAGTTTTTAAGCCACTTAAAATTTTGGCCAGCGCCAATAAGATGGCTTGGGGTGTGATGTCAATTAAAGAAGCAGCCGCTATTAAAACAGAACAAAACCTGAAAGATGAAAGTTCTAGTTTTTACTTGGGTGAGGAATATAAAAATATTTTAGATTTTAAGACCGATAATCCCACCAAAGAAAGATATGATAGATTGACTGATGAAAAAAATCATTACTACTCGTACCTTTATGGAGGGTTAATTATTAAACAGGTAATCGCTCAGTGGCGGGTGGCTGGTTATGATATTTCTGATCGACCAGAAATTTTAGCCACTTTATTTAATATTGGAATTCAAAACTCTAAACCAAAAAGTGAACCGTTAGTAGGCGGGTCTAAAATTACCATCGGTGATAATAATTATGTTTTTGGCTCCTTGGCTTATGAATTTTTTTATTCTGGTGATTTGATGAGTGATTTTTCGTATTAATTGCTGACCAGGGGCTGAATGCTTGACTTTATTTAATTTATATATTAGAATAAAAAAGCTTAATTATTCAAAAATAGGCAATAAAATGCTGCCTATTTATTTTTTTGGGAATTTGTAGATATTTTCCTATATAATACAACTCTATGGAAATTCGAAACATTGCTATTATTGCTCACGTAGATCACGGCAAAACAACTCTGACTGACGCTCTTTTGCGTCAAAACGGCATGACTGAGGCCGGTGCCAGCATGGATAGTAATAATTTAGAACAAGAACGCGGTATTACAATTTATTCTAAAAATTGCAGTCTTTTTTATAAAGATACAAAAATTAATGTCGTAGATACTCCTGGCCACGCTGATTTTAGTTCCGAGGTAGAACGTATTTTACGTTCCATTGATTGTGTTCTTTTAGTTGTTGATGCCCAAGAAGGACCGATGCCTCAAACTAAATTTGTATTAAAGAAATCATTAGAATTAGGTCTAAAGCCAATTGTTGTAATTAATAAAATTGATAAACCAGCGGCTCGTCCTGATGAAGTTCAAGAAATGGTTTATGAATTATTCTTAGATTTAGGAGCGACTAATGAACAATTAGACTTCCCGGTAGTTTATGCTAATGGTCGGGCCGGTATCGCTAAATTAAACTTAGCGGATGAATCAGATAATTTAGAGCCATTACTTAATAAAATTTTAGAACACGTATCTCCAGCGGCAACTCCAGAAATGGCAAATCTTACTTTAGCGGCTCAACCTTTTAACTTAGCTTATGACAATTTCCTAGGACGTTGTGCTATTTGTCGTGTTTACAAGGGTAGTATTAAGCCTAACCAAACTGTTTATATTAAAGAACCAAATGGTACTATGACGACTGGCCGCACCACAAAGTTATTTACTTTCGCTGGACTTATTCGTCAAGAAATTCAAGAAGCGGTGGCTGGTGATATCGTAATGGTAGCCGGTCTACCAGATGTTTACATTGGTGAAACCATTTCTGATTCAGCTGATCAAGAAGCTCTACCAGCAATCACAGTTGATGAACCAACAATCTGCTTAAACTTTTTAGTAAACAGCTCACCATTTGCGGGTCGTGAAGGTAAATTTGTAACTAACCGCCAAATCAGAGAACGCTTAGAAAAAGAATTAGAAGTTAATGTTGGTCTTAAGGTTGATTTTTCTGATAATAACTTTGCTAAAGTTTATGGTCGTGGTGAACTACACGTAGCGATTCTTTTAGAAAATATGCGTCGTGAAGGTTATGAAATGCAAGTTTCTCAACCAGAAGCGATTGTAAGAGATATAGACGGTGTTAAATCTGAACCTTTTGAAGAAATTACTATTGATATTCCTGAGGCTTGTGCCGGTGTTGTTATTGAAAAAATGTCTCGTCGTAAAGGACAGATGACTGATTTAAAAAATCATAACGGTCAAAGCCGTTTAATGTTTGAAATTCCCACTCGCGGTATCTTAGGTTATCGCAATGAATTTGTGGTTGATACTCGTGGTGAAGGAATTTTATGTTCTCATTTTTTAGGTTTTAAACCATATGTTGGCGACATTGAACGTAGTCAATTAGGTTCAATGATATCAATGATTACTGGTAAAGTAGCGGCTTTTGCTCTTTGGAATTTACAAGACCGTGGTGTTATTTATATTGAACCAAACGTTGATGTTTATGAAGGAATGGTAATTGGTAATGTGGCTAAAGGTAATGACATGTCAGTTAATCCAGTTAAAGGTAAGAAACTAACTAACGTTCGTGCTTCCGGCTCTGATGAAGCGATCAATTTAACCCCACCTTGGGAATTAGATTTAGAACGTGGTTTAAGTATCATGAATGCTGATGAATATTTAGAAGTAACCCCTAAAAGTGTTAGATTGCGTAAGCAATTCTTGACCGAAACTGAACGTGTTCGTTCAACTAGAAAATAAAACATAGATTTTTCTATATATAAAAACATTCTTTAACATCTAAATTTTGGAGGGAACAAATGAAAAGAGAAGAGATTAAAAAAAAGAAGTTGATTTTGTTCAGTTCTTTATTTTTACCCACTGAACGAGTTTTGGTCGCTTGGCGTGAAGCTATTGTGTTAAATGGTCTAAAGCCTGATGACAAGGTAATTTTCGGTAATAGAACGGAAAGTTTTAAGGAAGTTATTATTCCGATTCTCGCACAAAACGGGAATTGGAAAGAAGAGCAAAAACAAGCGGTTATAGAAACTGCTAAAAAAATACTCAGAGATAAAGATTTTGACTGTTCTTTTGGGTTGGCTGAAAAATTAATCAGCCTTCGTGACCACGGTTATCAATTGGGTATTGTAACAGAGTCTCCGTTTGATTTTCTGGTAAAAAAAATGAAAAAATTAGGAATACCAGAAAATATCTTCAAGATTGTAAAAACCGATGATGAACCAATAAAAAAACCAGACCCCCGAGTCCTGGATTCTTCTTTGGAATTATATTCTAAAGAAGATATTGTTTTTGTTGGTCATTGTTGCTGCAAAGATTTAAGACTGGCTAAAGAAGCTGATCTGGATTTTGTTGCTATTACTTCGGTTCATCCTGTTGGGCTTTTTCAATCAAAAGGGGTTCCATCAGAGATGATTTACGGGAAAGTCACAGATTTTATCAGCGACATTTTAAGCTAAAATAAAAAAGGTCTTACCACAACGGTGAGACTTTTTTATTTGAGTAATTTTTTAACTGGTGCAAAACTTTGGCGGTGAATCGGGCAGGGACCGTACTTTTCCAGCATCTCTAAATGCAATTTAGTTCCATAACCTTTGTGTTTAGCAAATTGGTACTCTGGATATTTTTTATCTTCTTCATGCATTAACCAGTCACGACTGACTTTGGCGATAATAGAGGCAGCGGCAATACAAAATACTTTAGCATCGCCAGAAATAATTGTTTGTTGTTTAATAGTAAGTCCAGGAATCTTTTGATTACCATCAATCAAAACGTAATCAGGCGGAGTTTTGCAAGCTTCAACAGCTTTTTTCATGGCGAATAAACTGGCTTGTAAAATATTTATTTTATCAATTGTTTCGTGTCCAATTACGCTTATTTCTATGGCTAGGGCTTTCTCTTTAATAACTTTAAATAGCTTTTCTCGATTTTTGGCACTTAGTTTTTTAGAATCAGCCACTAATTTAAGATCATCGTCAATTTGAAAATTTTTATCAATCACAACACAAGCGGCGACTACTGGTCCAGCCAGTGGTCCACGTCCAGCTTCGTCAACTCCGGCTACAAAGTTATAGCCAAGTCCTATAATATTTTTTTCGATTTCTAAATCTAACATATTGACGAGCTTAAATTTTTGTCTTAGTGTTGTATAACAAAGTAGTACAATAACAATTTAAAACAGGAGGGACGTTGCATGAAAAACTTAGCACATTTGGCCTTTAAAAGCCAGGATACTTTTGGTCGCGCTTTGCCG
>CAZEBE010000009.1:0-17061 GCA_964510275.1 uncultured Gammaproteobacteria bacterium | reverse complement strand
GACACTTGTCACATGGTCATAGTGTTAATTTTTCTGGTCGTTTATATAATTTTGTACAATATGGCGTAAATGCCGAAACGGGAATTATTGATATGGAAGAAGTGCGCCAAATTGCACTTAAGGAAAAACCAAAAATGATTGTCGCTGGTTTTTCGGCCTATTCACGAGAAATTGATTGGCAAAAATTTAAAGAGATTGCTGATGAAGTGGGCTCTTATACTTTTGCTGACATTGCTCACATTGCTGGACTAGTAGCGGCAGGGATTGTAAATTCTCCAATACCATATTTTGATGTGGTTTCCACGACAACTCATAAAACTTTACGTGGTCCCCGTGGAGCGATTATTATGTGTAAGGAAAAATTTGCTAAGCAAATTGATCGCGCGGTTTTTCCAGGCATGCAAGGTGGTCCTCATGATCATATTACCGCCGCTAAAGCCGTCGCTTTTGGAGAGGCGCTGCAACCAGAATTTAAAGAATATTCCAAACAAGTAATTACTAATGCTAAATTTTTAGCCGCCGAACTAATCGCTAAAGAGTATAAAATAGTTTCTGGTGGTACTGATAATCATTTAATGGTGGTTGATTTAAGTAATAAAGGCTTGGTTGGTAAGGAAGCAGAATTAATTTTAGAAAATATTGGTATTTCGGTTTCGCGTTCGACTGTTCCTAATGACCCTAATCCACCAATGAATCCCTCAGGAATTAGAATTGGTACTCCGGCAGTAACTACTCGTGGCATGAAAGAACCCGAAATGAAAATATTAGTTGATTTAATTGACCGTGCTCTAAATAAAAAAGAAGATATTGAGAATTTAAAACAAGAAGTAAAAAATTTGTGTCAGAATTTTCCAATTTATAAAAAATAAAAACATGACTATAATTGACGGCCGCAAGTTAGCGGAGAAAGTAAAAGATAAAATTGCTAAAGATGTTTTTGATATCGTAAAAAATGGCGGAGCTCATCCAAGCCTAGCTATTGTTTTAGTTGGATCTCGTTCTGATTCACAGCTTTATGTTCGATTAAAAGAGCGAGAGGCTAAAAAATTAGGCATCGATACTTATTTATATGAACTTGAAGAAAACACCTCTGAGGATGAAATTATTGAAACGATAAAATTTTTAAATAATGATGACGCTATTGATTCTGTTCTAGTTCAATTACCTCTTCCGGAAAATATTAATACTGACAAAGTGATGTCAGTGCTTGATCCGAAAAAAGATGCTGATGGTTTTTTGGACAATCATCCAGAGAATGTTATTTCTCCAGTGCTCGCTTCAGTTAAAATGATGTTAGATGATACTAAAATAAAACCTCAAGAATTAAGTGCTGGCGCCTTGTATAATTCTGAAGTTTTTGGTGAGGCCTTAAAAAAACTTTTAGAGAGTTATGGTTTTAAAAAAGTTTATGGCATCACCGCTCGTGACGCTGCTGAGGTTTCAAAAATTTCTGAAACAGTTGATGTTTTAATTACGGCTATTGGTGCCCCATTTTTTATTAAAGGTGATATGATTAAAAATGACTCAGTGATTATTGATATTGGCACCACTCAAGTGGGTGATAAAGTTTGTGGTGATGTTGATTTTGATAATGTTAAAGACATCGCCGCTTTCGTTTCTCCAGTGCCTGGCGGCGTTGGTCCGATGACCATCGCCTTTCTGTTTCAAAACGTTTTAAATATTTATAAAAATAAAAAAACCGCTTAAACGCGGTTCTTTTTTCTGCTCATGCCGCACCGTAAAAAACAACTACTCGATTTACTTAAGATTCATTTTGGTTATGAGTCTTTTCGTCCTGGACAAGAAGAAGCAATTGATTATATTTTGGAAGGAAAAAATGCGGTGGTAATTTTGCCGACTGGTGGTGGTAAATCAATGATTTATCAATTACCGGCTTTAATTTTTGATGGCATTACACTAGTAGTTTCGCCGCTGATTGCCTTGATGAAAGATCAGGTTGATTCTTTAGACCGCGTCGGCATTCCTTCAACTTTTATTAATTCATCGCTATCTCAAAAAGAAAGTGACGAGCGACTTTCTAAAATTAGGCAAGGATATTATAAGATAATTTATATAGCGCCCGAGCGTTTTTACAACGCCGCTTTTATGGCTGATTTAAAAGGCTTAAAAGTTTCTTTATTTGCGATTGATGAGGCTCATTGTA
The DNA here is from genome assembly GCA_964510275.1 of uncultured Gammaproteobacteria bacterium. GTDB lineage: Bacteria > Patescibacteriota > Patescibacteriia > Patescibacteriales > UBA12465 > JAEZRQ01. The sequence continues at coordinate 14,897 of CAZEBE010000009.1, read as the reverse complement.
TTTCACAGTGGGGACAGGATTTTCGCCCGAGTTATATGCGTCTTAAGGATGTCATTAAAAATCTTGGTTCGCCAATTGTGGTTGCGCTTACCGCTACGGCTACTCCTGAAGTTCGTGAAGATATTGCTAAACAATTAAATTTAACTGATGCTAAATATGTAATCTCTGGTTTTGCGCGACCTAATTTGCAAATGGCAGTAGTTCAGGCGAGCGCTAACCAAAAAATTCAATATATTTTAGATGCGATGGATAATGATAATCTGGGCTCGGGAATTATTTATGTCGGTACTCGCTCGAAAGCTGATGAGCTGGCTGAACTTTTGATTGAAAGAAATATTAAGGCTGTTGTTTATCACGCGGGCATGGACGCTGAGAGTCGTGATTGGGTACAAAACAGTTTTATGAAAGGCGAAGCGCAAGTAGTTATTGCGACTAACGCTTTTGGTTTGGGAATTAACAAAAAAGATATTCGTTTTGTGATTCATCATGATTTACCAGGAACCGTTGAAGCTTACTATCAAGAAGCGGGGCGTGCTGGGCGTGATGGTAAGTCTAGTTTTTGTTTATTATTTTATTCGCCACAAGATAGATATTTAAGAGAATTTTTTATTAAAGGTGATAACCCATCACCAAATATTATTGTTGAGGTTTACGAACTACTCTCTGATTGGGCAAGTCGCAATGAAGAGATTGGGCAAGAAACGGTGCTTGTTACTTATTCAGAAATCATTCAAAACTTATCCGAGCGAGTTCCGGAAATGGCTGTTGGCACTGCTCTTAAAATTTTAGAAAAAGAAGGATATTTATCGCGTCCTAATGAAAAAAACTCTAATGCTTATTTAAAAGCTAAAGTTAGTGCACATGAGATGATTGAAGCCTCTGGAAAAAGAGCTAAAGTACAAATTGAAGTTATTAGTTTACTGTTTGAAAAATTTGCGAAAGAGTTTGAGGCGGGTTGGGAAATTAGTTTAGAAGATGCCGCTCGAATTATGAATGTTAAGAAAGATTCTTTGTTGCGCACGATTAAAAAACTAGTAGAAAAAGATTTAGTTGAATATCGGGCTCCATTTCGTGGGACTGAGATTAAAATTTTAAAACAAGTACGTGGTGAAGATTTAAATTTAGATTTTAAATCGCTTCGTAATAAAGCTGACCGGGCTTATGAAAAATTAGACGAAATGGAACAATATGTTTATCAGATTGGTTGTCGTCAACAATATATTTTAAAATATTTTGGCGATCATGAGGCTAAGGATTGTGGTTGTTGCGACAATTGTTTAAAATTAAAAAAGGTGCGTGATGCTGGCGGACAGGATTATCGACACAAAACCTATTTAGATTAGTATGAAAAAGAGTGTTCAAGAAAAATTACTTAAAATAGTTCATGACAATTACCGCGATATTGCGGCTCAGTTTGATGTGACTCGTAAAAAGTATATTTGGCCAGAACTCGAGAGAGTTTTAGCTAATTTAAAAGATGACGATAGTGTTTTAGATGTTGGTTGTGGTAATGGGCGCTTATTAGAAAATTTAAGTAATAGAAATATTAAATATTTAGGCGTTGATAGTAGTGAAGAATTAATTAAGTTAGCTGGTATAAATTACCCTGATAAAAATTTTAAAGTTTTAGATATTTTAAATCTAGAAAGTTTAAATGAAAAATATAATTTAGTTATTTCAGTGGCGGTTTTACATCATTTGCCGGGTAAAGAACTCAGACTTCAGGCTTTAAAACAATTAGGTGCGGTCACCTGTGAAAAAGGCCAAATTGTTTTTAGTGTTTGGAAATTATGGTCTAACAAAAAATATCGTCCATATCTGATAAAAAATATTTGGGATAAAATCACTTTAAGAAGTGACTTAGAATTTGGTGATTTACTTTTTCCGTGGAAAAATAATAAAGGCGAGGCTGTCAGTGAGAGATATTATCACGCTTTTACAAAATGTGGCCTTAAAAAATTACTTCGTGAAGCTGGATTTAAAAAATTTAAATTATATAGTGATAAATATAATTACTGGGTTATTATTGACACCCCCTAGGGGTATATGATAGTATGTAGTTAATATGAAAACAACTGAGCAGAGAATTAATAATATCGTCGGACAACTTGAAGGAGCTAAAAAAATGTTAAACTGCAAAGACAAGGAATGTTTAGCTGTTATTATGCAACTTAAAGCGGCCCGGTCAGCAATTTCTTCTTTAATGAATAAGTTACTTGAAGAAGAAATGGATTGTTGTTTTTCTAAAAAAAATAAACAATCTGATAAAGTTTCTAAACTATTTAAAGAAATAATTAAACAATAATTTTATGTCACAAGCATTAGATGTAAACAACAATAATTTTGAGGTCGAGGTTTTAAAAAGTGAAATTCCGGTGTTAGTTGATTTTTGGGCTCCTTGGTGTGGTCCATGCCGCATGATGGCTCCAGTTTTGGACGAATTAGCGGTTGAGTTAGAAGGCAAGGTTAAAATTGTTAAAGTAAACACTGAAGAAGCTAACAATCAAGACTTAGCGATTAAATACCAAATTCAGAGCATTCCTAATATGAAGCTGTTTAAAAATGGTGAAGTAGCGGGCGAATTTATTGGGATGAGAAGTAAGGATAGTTTAAAAGTTGATTTAACTGCTAGTATATAAGATTTTAAAAACAAGGTTTAATGCCTTGTTTTTTTTATTTTCATCCTTTAATATTGGAATATAATCAAAAAAATTTATGCCTTACGAATCACCTCTAAAATATTTTAGAGACCAAAACAAAGAACCTGATAAACAAAAGGAAAGTCAGCCGACTTGGCATGATCCCGAGTTAGAATTAGAAGACACATTTGAAACTGAGAATGAAGTTTTAAGCGGTAAAAAAGAAGCTAAAGTAGAGCATTTTGGTTCAGTGGCTGAAAAATATTATCAGACTATTGAGTTAGTAAAAGGAGCTAAACTTAAGGATGAATTTAAAGACGATGAAGCGGAACAAAAAATAATTGAAAACCGCAAAGAAATGGTTTTAAAATATTTGCGCTCAATTTTGGGTGATGTTCATAATTATTTATCACAGGTTAATTATTTACAACTGCAACAAGTAAACACTTATGATGATATAGAACAATATCAATCAGCGATTGCAGAATCGGATGGTCAAAGAAGAGTTTATCATAATAAATTAATTTCCGATTTAAAAATTGCTATAAGATTAATTAATATTAATTTTAATGCCGATTTTCCTGAAGACTTTAGAATTGAAGAAGAGGCTAAAATGGCTGATCGTAAAAATTTAACCCCAGAACAGCTAAAGGAAAAAATGAGTCAGAGAGAATATTATACTTTTCCATTTTCTTCCGGCATCTTTATTGATTTTAGTAAAGTCCCCAAAGATCCTCAAGGAGAAAGAGAATATATTGCTCACTGGGCTCTTACGGTTTACGCTGATTTAAGTGCCCTGGAGACCGAGACCGCTAAATAAAATTTAAATTAAGAAAAAAGCCCCCATCAGCTTTTGTTGAGGGGGCTTTTGATTTCCTGGGCAGTAAACCGGAGAATTATTTCTCGGGCTAACCGGTAGGCATCGTTGTCTTTTTCGAAAAGATTTTTTTCTTCTTCGGTCAGAAGTGTGGACTTCTTTACCGCTTTTTTTAATTTTTTAAGTTTTTTTACTTGAGCAGAGCCTGCTTGGTTCCAAAAAATATTTTGGGCATTAGCTTTAAACTGCTCGTTAACTAGGCCTTGCGCGGCCAAAAGAAGATCTCTGAATCCATGGGGATCAGAGAGAATTTTTTCGATCATTGTTTTTTTGCCTTTTTTAAGTGCTGATAAAGAATATCATTAAAAGTAAAAACTGTCAATAGTTATTTTGCCACAAAAAAACGGAGTTGTTTGGGGCTCCGTTTTTGTATAATATAAGCAATTTCTATTGACCACAACCAGCGGCGGTACTACCAGAGGTTGTTCCTTCGCCGAAACCAGCGGCCGGAGAAGCAGAAGACAAAACAGTATTACATTCTTCAGGAGCTTCTTTAAAAGCGGAACAGATGGTCTTAAGTAGGCTAGCGCTATCACGAGCAGCGGAAACTTCAGTGCCGTTGATAATTAAAGTTGGAGAGCCACCAACGTTATATTTAGCGTTGTCATCTTTAGAAATATCAAAACCTGGGTAAGTTCCTTTATAGTTAGTGTTGTTTTTGAAATCATCAGTAACATTAAATTCTTTATCAGTCTTAGCAACACAAGAATCGTTTTTACTAGTATTAATTTTAGCGCTAGCTAAACAAGCAGCGCTGTCGCTAGATTTTAGGAAACAAGTTAAATATTCATTAAATTTAGAAGCTTGTTCTTTTTGAATACAATATTGAACTAAATTTTCTTTTAATTCTTTTTCGCCATGCATGGCGTAATCGTTAAATTTGATTTCGAAATTAACTTTTTTACCTAAAGCAGTGACAGCTGGTAAAATTCCTTTTTCCATTTGTGTGCCATATGGGCAATAACTCATCACAAACAACTCAACTTCTGGTTTGTCTGTTTTAGGAATATTGGTTGGGATAGCGGAATTTTGGTTATTAGTAGCTGTTTCGCCACCATTTGCTTCTTTGGTGATTTTAGCAATGTCTAAAGCTTGAGGAAAGAAAAGGTTACCATCACGAGAAACATAAGAATCAACACTCTGGTCGGAGCCGATGTTAATCTTCATTTTGTAAAGACCATAAACCTCGGTTACATTAGAAACAGTTGCCTTGCTACCGTCTTGCATTAAATAAGAGTTAACAAAGTTTTCTACTTTAACTCTGGCTTCCTCTGGTTTAATATTACCTTTGTTTTGGTATAGGGAAATTCCTAGAACAACAGCTATTACTACAAGTAAAGCAGCTGAACCAAAAATAATCTTTTTCTTATTCTTGTTCATAGTTTTTTGTAAGTTATTTTTTTTTAATTCTTTCTTATTATAGCTAAAACCAGTTATAGCGTCAAAGCTATTTAGTGTTATTTAAAAAACTTTGTAAATCAGTTGGAGTTTCAATTGCAAAGGTTTGTTTTTCACCATCTAAATCTTTAAAACTAAGTTCGCGAGCGACCAAGAAAATTCTTCCTAGCTTTATTTTTTCATTTTTTACTTTTGTTTTTTTGGTCCAATATAAAGGATCGCCAACTAAGGGGTGTCCGTAAGCATAAAAATGAACTCTGATTTGGTGCGTGCGGCCAGTTTTAATTTTTACATCCAGTAAGGTGTAGTTGATGTATCTATGTAGTACGCAAAATTCGGTAATTGCTTCTTTGGAATCTTCTTGGGCGCGCAAAGTACCACGATCGCGATTATTTGGTTTATTTTTATCACTAATAGTTTCTGAACTAACAGGTAAAGCGGCCATTTTATAACCATCTTTAGAACGTTTGATTGGAAAAGAGATAACATCTTCATCTTTAAATATTTTTCCATGAGCTAGTGCTAAATATTTTTTTACAATTTTTCTTTTTTGAAATTGTTTTTTGAAATATTCAAAAGCTTTTTGATTTTTAGCAATTAGCATTAATCCGCTCGCCTCTTTATCTAGACGATGAACAATACCAGGACGGATTGGATCATCACCAACATTTTCAATCTCTGGATATTTAATTCGCAGCCAGTCTGTTAAAACTGGTTCGGTAATTCCAGTCCCGCCATGAACAATAAGTCCCGATGGTTTATTAATAATTAAGTAGTCACTGTTTTCAAAAATAATTTTTGGTTCCATATAATTAAAGTTTTTTATTTAATAAAATTTCTAAGTCATTTTTAGTTAAGCCTTTAATTAAAAAGAGGCTAACAAAATAAATAATAATTGCCACCAAACTGCCGACAATCATTCCTAACCAAGAGTAATATAAATTGTTAGGAATAAAATAAAGTGCGGTCCACATTATTCCTGAGGCCACAATGGCTTTGGTTACAGTTTTAAAACCAGGAATAAATTTAGTGTGACGCCAGACAACATAGGCGGATAAAATAGCAATCATCACCTCACTATAAATTGTAATTGCGGCGGCGCCTAAATAAGAAAACGGTGGAATAAAAATTAAATAAAGAATAACCGCTGAGATGCTCACAAAAATATAAGCACCAATCATTTCTCTTTGACGGTCGATAGCGATAACGGCATGAGAAAACATACAACCTAAGAAAATGGCAGCGAGCGCAAAAATTAATATTTTTAAAATAGTGCCACTATCAGCAAACTCATTGCCAGCAACTAAAACTATAAGAGGCTTAGCTAGCACCAGTGTCCCGGCAATAATTGGAATTGAAAATATTGCCATCAGGTCAAATGATTTTTGAAGTACTGCGGCAAAATATTCTTTTCTAGCTTCAAACCAAGACAGGGTTAGGATTGGTAAGATAATACCAGCAAACATATAAGGCAGAGTGGTTAGCACATCAATAATGCGATAAGCGGCACCATACAAACCAACCTCTCCCGAGCTTTTAATTAAAGATAAAATTAGAGTGTCAGTTTTTAAGTAAAGTAAATTAAGAACAATGGTTACTGCTAGGGGCCAACTTTTTAAAATTACCTCGCGCCATAATTTAAAATCATAAGCTGGTTTTATTAAATAGTATTTAGCAGCTAAAAAATAACCAACTAAAAAAGTAACCGCTGCTGAGATAACAGTGGCCCACAAAATTCCGTTAAGCCCCTGATTGTTCTTAATTGAAAAATAAATTCCAATGACTAAAATTACACGCCCTAGTGTTTCAGCGATTACCGCTTTATCCATGCGTAATTTTTTTTGCAACAAACCAATTATAATTTGACTTAAAGCCGGAAATAAGAAAGAAGCGGCCGCAATTAAAATTCCAACTTTTATAGCGGTTTCGTAAGGAAGGAAAACAGCTACCAGAGGGGCGAGCGCCAAAAAAATAATAATCGAAACAAGCCTTAGCCCAAATAGATTTTCTAAAACTTTTTTTTCATCTACTTGAGGTTTGCTAATCATTTGCACGGTTACTAAAGTTAATCCCAGGTCGGCAATGATAGCGAAGAAGGAAACAAAATTAATAATGGTGGTGTAAGATCCAAAACCCGCTTGTCCTAAATAGCGAGCCATCATCGCCAGCGCGATTAAACCTAAGATAGTGGAAGCGACTTTTCCGATTAGTTGAATAATTGTGTTATAGGCGATTTTAGAAGAAAGTGTCATGAGTTTGTCTTTTGACTATTTTTTAAGTATAATAATATTAAACGTTTTATAATTATAACAAAATAATATGCATCTTGCTAAAAAATATTTATTATCGTCCGTTTTTATTTTTTCTCTAGGAGTTTTGCAGCTTAGCACGTTTTTTTTAGTTAAACCAGTTTTAGCAGACTCTTCTTTATTGAACAATCAACAACTACTTCAAGAATCGACAGCCAGTAATTATGGCAATAAACCTCAGGATGTTAAGGTAATTGCCTTTAATATTCTTCGGTTGCTTTTGTCTTTTGTGGGGATTATTTTGCTAGTAATGCTTATGATTGCTGGTTTTAAATATATGACAGCTGGTGGCAACGAAGCTCAAATAAAAGAAGCGGTTAGTCAAATCAAAGCTTTATTTATTGGATTACTAATAATTTTAGCTTCTTGGAGCATTGTTAGTTATATGGTTAAATGGCTTATTTGTTCAACCACTACCTCTGGCGTTAGCTGCTCTTCTATTTGGTAATTTTGACAAAACCACAGTATTTGCTATTATGTATTTATAAAGCTAGTTGTTCTTACAATTAGCTTTTTCTCTAGTTATAAATAAAGACGCCTCTTAAATTTGGTGTCTAATAAATATTATGTCTGAATTATCAAATGCCATTAAGTTGGTGTGTGAAGAGAAAAATTTGGAATATGACACAGTGGTGTCAACTATCGAATTAGCTCTCGCAGCCGCTTATCGTAAAGATTACGGCGAAAAAAATCAAAACATCAAAGTAAAATTTGATGTTAATACCGGAACGAGCGAAATTTTTGACGTTAAAACAGTGGTTGAAGACTTGCCTGAGCAAGAAGAGGCGGAAATGTTGCAACGTCTTTATGGACCTCAAGATAAAAACGCCAAAGATGAACCCGTATATAGCGAGCCAGAACTTGATGTTGATGGTCAGGAGGTTCGTAAGTTTAATCCTAAGACCGATATTCAATTAAAAGAAGCTGGTATTTTGAAATCAGGAGTTAAAGTTGGTGACGAAATTATTACCGAATTACCAATTCCAGAATCTTATGGTCGTATGGCCGCTCAAACTGCGAAGCAGGTTATTATTCAAAAACTTAGAGAAATGGAACGAGATATGATCTTCTCTGAATTTAAAGATAAAGAAGGAGAAGTTGTTTCCGGTGTGGTGCAACGTCGTGAAGGTCGCTTAGTTTTTGTTGACCTTGGTAAAGCGATTGGTATTTTACCAGCGGAAGAACAAATTTTTGGTGAGAGATATAATGTTTCTGACCGCGTTAAAGTTTATGTTAAAGAAGTTCGTGAGGGACATAAAGGCCCCGAAGTTATCTTATCTCGTCGCAGTGAAGAAATTCTTCGTAAGATTTTCTATTTAGAAATTCCAGAAATCGCTAATGGTTTAGTTGAACTTAAAGCGGTGGCTCGTGAAGCAGGTTCTCGTTCTAAAGTAGCAATTTACACCGAGGCAGAAAATGTTGACCCAGTTGGTTCTTGCGTTGGTCAACGCGGCGCTAGAATTCAAACTATTATTTCAGAACTTGGTGGTGAAAAGGTTGATATTATTGAATATAATGAAGACCCAGCTAAATTTATTGCTAACGCTTTAGCTCCAGCTAAAATTACTGACATTGAATTAAATACCACTGAGCATAAAGCGATAGTTAAGGTTTCTTCTGATAAATTGTCGTTAGCTATTGGTAAAAGCGGTCAAAATGTTCGTTTAGCAGCTCATCTTACTGGTTGGAAAATTGATATTATCGAAGATGGAGTTGGTAAAGTAGTAGATAGTGAGGACCCAAAGTTAGCAGAAGCTTTTGAAGAAGAGGCACATGTTGATGCTGAAGAAGCAACCGATTTTGAAAAAGAATTAAGTGAATAATTATAATAAAAAATTTAAATAACAAGATTTATGATCAATTTAACCACTTTGATTATCTTGGGTAGCGCACTGGCCGCCATTGTTTATGGAGCCGTTGTTATCCGCCTTATTCTCAAAATGTCTGATGGTAATGACCGGATGAAAGAAATTGCCTTGGCTATTCAACAGGGAGCTAGCGCTTTTCTGAATCGTCAGTATAAGACCGTAGCTATTGTAGCTGCTATCTTATTTTTAGTAGTTGGTTTCATTCCATCTTTAGGTTGGATGACAGCTGGTGCTTTTTTAGGTGGTGCTATTTTGTCAGCCCTTACTGGTTACATCGGTATGTTTGTTAGCGTGCGCGCTAACGTTAGAACTGCCGAAGCTGCTCGTGGTGGTATGCAAAAAGCTTTAAACGTGGCTGTTTGGGGTGGAAGTGTAACTGGTATGTTAGTAGTAGGACTTGCTTTACTTGGTACTGCTGGTTTTTATTTCTTATCTAATTATAATTTGGATGCTATCATCGGCTTTGCTTTTGGTAGTTCTCTTATTTCCATCTTTGCTCGTTTAGGTGGAGGTATTTATACTAAGGCTGCTGACGTTGGAGCTGACTTAGTTGGTAAGGTTGAAGCTTCTATTCCAGAAGATGATCCTCGTAACCCAGCGGTTATCGCTGATAACGTTGGTGACAATGTTGGTGATTGTGCTGGTATGGCTGCTGATTTATTTGAAACTTACGCCGTAACTACAATTGCTACTATGGTGCTTGGTCACTTAGTATTTAAGGGCAATGAAACTGTTATCTTATTCCCATTAGTTCTTGGTGCTGTTTCTATCATTGCTTCTATCATTGGTATTTTCTTTATCAGACTTGGTAAAAAACAAAATATCATGGGTGCTCTATACAAAGGTTTAATTGCTGCTGGTGTCTTATCAGCAATTGCTTTTTACTTTGTAACTAATTATTTTATTAAAGAAAATTCTTTAAATATTTTCTTCGCTTCTTTAATTGGTTTAGCAGTTACTGGTTTACTAGTTATTATTACTGAATACTACACTTCAACTGCTTACTCTCCAGTTAAATCTATTGCTGAAGCTTCAAAGACCGGTCATGGTACTAACGTGATTGCCGGACTTGCTGTTTCTATGAAATCAACTGCTGCTCCAATCATTGTTATTTGTTTAGCAATTTTAGGTGCTTATTCACTTGCTGGTTTATACGGAATCGCAATTGCAGCGATGGCGATGTTATCTATGGCTGGTATCATTGTTACAATTGATGCTTATGGTCCAATTACTGATAACGCTGGTGGTATCGCTGAAATGGCAGAGTTAGGAGATGACGTTCGTGATATTACTGATCCACTAGACGCCGTTGGTAATACAACTAAAGCGGTTACTAAGGGTTATGCTATTGGTTCTGCAGCACTAGCTGCTCTTGTATTATTTGCCGATTTCACTCAGAAGATTAAAGATGGCGGCGGCAGCGCTGAGTTCTTGATTGATAATCCATATGTTTTAATTGGTTTATTTATTGGTGGTTTACTTCCATATTTATTTGGTGCGATGGCTATGAAAGCGGTTGGAAAAACAGCCGGTTCTGTAGTAGAAGATGTTCGCGCTCAATTTAAAGAAAAACCAGGTATCATGTTAAACACTGAAAAACCAGATTACGGACGCACTGTTGATATCGTAACTAAAGCGGCAATTCGCGAAATGATTGTGCCTGCTTTAATTCCAGTTTTAGTACCTATTATTGTTGGTTTCGCTTTCCGTTCACACGGTGTTGAAGCTTTAGCTGGTTTACTTGTTGGTTCAATTATCACAGGTTTATTTGTAGCTATTTCTATGACCTCCGGTGGTGGTGCTTGGGACAATGCTAAGAAATACATTGAACTAGGTAACTTCGGTGTTAAAGGTTCTGATGCTCATAAAGCAGCGGTTACTGGTGACACAGTTGGCGACCCTTATAAAGATACTGCTGGTCCAGCGATTAACCCAATGATTAAAGTATTAAACATTGTTGCTTTACTTATTGTTGGTTTACTTCTTTAATATTTAAGGTTTGAAGATAGGAAATGGCTCTAACTTTTATGTTTGAGCCATTTTTGTTTTTTTCGGTTTTTTTGTTATAGTTTAAATATAATTAAAACATTAAAACTTTATGATTAATTTTAAAAAATTGATTTTAACTCCATTTATAGTTTTTGGGGTTTGTGGTTTTCTTTTTGCCTTAGCAGCTCAAGCTGGATCAGGCACCCCAGATTTAACAGTTACAGATATTTCTTTTTCTGGTTCTCAGAAAGGACAATCTGGCAAGTTGTCGGTTACTATTAAAAATGTCGGAGGTGATTTGAAAAATTCATCGGGGTTGCTTAATTTTTACAACAATTTCAGTTCTCAAAATTTTGTTTTTGATAGCTCAACTTCGTCTATAAATGATTTTAAAACCAACAGATCGTTACCAAGTTATTCAAATCCTTTGGCAACCAATGAATCAATTACTTTCTCTTGGTATGGTAGTTTTAATACTTCTGGTAATTTATATCTAAACTTCAAGGTTGATAATGCCGATGAATTAAATGAGCTAAATGAAGAAAACAACTCTTTTTCAGATTTAGTTGTTATTAGTGACACTGGTAAAAAACCAGACTTAATTGTTAGCGATATTAGTTTTTCTACAAACTATGCTAATCAGCTCGGAACCATTTCTGTTACTATAAAAAACGCTGGCACAGCCCCTCTTACTAGTTCAAAGGGTTTGTTAAATGCCTATTTTAATTTATCTGTTCAGAAATTTGTCTTTGATCCAGAAACACAAACACAAAGTTTAAAGACCACCAGACCTTTGCCATCAGATAGTTATCCTTTAAAGCCAGGAGAATCAATCTCTCGTCTATGGCTGGGTAAATTTACAGAGATTGGTAAATATTATTTAGATTACACCGTAGATAATGGTAATGAGCTAAACGAACTAGATGAGTCTAATAATAGTTATTCAAGAATAATAACAGTTGATGCTAATTATCCTGGAACAAATAACGCTAATTACTCTGGAACAGGTAGCGTCGCCTTTAATTTAGAATCGGCGATAAATAATTTTTTGGTTTTTGGAGTAGATGCAAATACACAGAAACTAGGGGCTGGCGAGAGAGCGGCTGTTGTTTATTCTTATAAAAACGCTTTTGGCAAAGCACCAGAATCCGAAGCAGAGTTTAATGATCTTATTAGAATTGCTAATGGTCGTTGGCCAAGAGTAACCAGTCAGGTAGCTGAAAATAGAGCCAAAGAGCAGTTTAAAAAGATTTACAAAAGAACAGCTGATATGGAAAACTCTCGTGATAATGCCGCTGTTACTATTATGGCTTATGGTCTTAAACAAAAAGCCGAGAATAGAAATTTAAAAAGTGAGGCAGCGGGTGTTAAAACTTTCAAGGCGGTTTATGGATATAATCCAAGAACAACAGAAGACTGGAATATAATGCAGGCCATTACTTATTCCGGCGCAAGCAGATAAGTTTAAAATTTTATTTTAATAAAAACCCTCGGATTTGTTTCGAGGGTTTTTTGTATGTTCTTGATGAGGAGCGGTTCTTGTTCTCTGCAGGGCTCAAATAAATGAGGGAGCAGAATTACCCGTTTAGAAAGTTCAACTTTACCTTGATCATTAAACATAAAAAACTTCTTCGACCGCTTCTATATAAAGAGGTTTAAGAAATTCAATAAATTCAGAAAGACTAACCTTTAAAGAGGGATTAATGTGATTCATTCTTGAACGAATAGTCCCAATTTTTCTTCGTTGTATGAACAGCGAACAATCATTTTCTTTAAGAAGTAGTTTTATGACACTTTTAATAATTGTGTCCTCTTCTTCTTTGAAGAGAATCGGATGAACCTCTTCTTGGGAAATTCTTCCGCATGAAAGTATTATCGCCGAGTGCACTCTATCCGAGTTCTGTTTAATACGGCTAGAAAAATTTTCAAGCTCTCGCTCGTTCAGCTCGCCGCTTATATCACTAATTACATAAGCTTGGTTAGCTAAATACTCTAAAACATAGTAATCAAAATACGTTAGCGCGATTTGGCGCCATCTTTCATAAGAGGTTTCCATTGTCTTAAAATTTAAAGGTTCTACAAAAAGATAACTGTAAGATCATTTTGGGATAAATATCGGTGAATGTCAATTGTCGGAGATGATTTACGAGAGCTTTTTAACCTTGATTTTACCCAATAAATGTTATAGTATAAACTCATAAAAACAGTGTTTATATTATTAAATAAAAATTATGCAAGTTACTAAAAAAGACTTAGAAAAATCTCAGATTGAATTAACAATTGAAATGACTGCCGAAGAATTTGCCCCTTATATTGAAAAAGGTGCTGTTAAACTGGCGGAAAAAATAAAAATTGAAGGCTTCCGTCCTGGAAAAGCCCCCCTTGAAATTTTAAAACAAAAAGTAGGCGAAATGACTATCTTAGAAGAAGCCGCTCATGTGGCGATTCATAAAACAATTGATGATATTTTAGAACAACAGACTATGGATCGTATGGCTGTTGGTCAACCAAAAGTAGAAATTACTAAACTAGCTCCTGGCAACCCTTTTGAATATAAAGTGGTTACTTCAATTATGCCAACCGTTGCTCTTGGTAAATATAAAGATTTAAAAATTAAACCAGCCGAAGCTAAAGTTGAAAGTGTTGATATCGAAAAGACATTAAAAGAACTTCAAGAAATGCGTGTTAAAGAAGTTATTTCAGAGGAAGGCGCCACTGATACTGATAAAGTTTTAGTGGACATTGAAATGTTTATGGATAAAGTTCCGGTTGAGGGTGGACAAACTAAAGACTTAGCAGTGATTATTGGTAAGAATTATTTTGTGGGTGGTTTTGATGGTAAATTATTGGGTGCTAAAACTGGCGAAGAATTAAATTTTTCTTTACCTTTCCCGGCTGATCATCATCAAAAAAACTTAGCTGGTAAAATGGTTGATTTTAAAGTTAAAATCACTTCTGTTTATAAAAGAGAAATGCCAGAAATTAACGATGAATTTGCCGTTGGTTTTCGATTTAAAGATTTAGCTGATTTGAAAAAGACACTGAGCGAAAATATTTTAGCCGATAGAAAACATCAAGTAGAAACCAAAGCAGAACTGGAAATGCTTGATAAGATTGTTAGCGACACTAAATTCGGTGATTTACCAGAACAAATGGTTGAAAGTGAAACACACTTCATGATGCATGAAATTGAAGAAGATATTGCTCGTCAGGGTGGTAAGATGGAGGATTATTTACAACACATCGGTAAGACTCGAAATGAATTAGTGATGGACTTATTACCAAACGCGGTTAAACGCGTTAAGACCGCTTTAATTATGAAAGAGGTTGGTGTAGTTGAAAAACTAGAAGCGACTGAAAAAGAAATTGATGACAAAATTTCCGAACTAAAAGAAGCACATAAAGACAATAAAGATTTAGAAAAAATGGTGAACGATAAAGGGTATCGTCGCTATGTGGGAAATATTTTACAAAACGGCAAAGTGATTGCGAAATTAAAAGAATGGAATTATGCCGGCACTGGCAACAAATAAAAAAGCGACTTTTGACTATAAGATAATCGAAACTTTTGAAGCCGGTCTGGTTTTGTTTGGTCATGAGGTTAAAGCGATTAAAGACGGACATGTCAGTTTAAAGGGGTCTTATATCTCTTTTAGATACAACAATAGTAAGCCAGAATTGTTTCTAATCGGGGCTCATATTTCCAAATATCGTCACGCTGGGGGGCTAGAAAATTACAATCCAATTAGAGAACGAAAAATATTGCTTAAAAATAAAGAAATTCAGCATTTGCTAGGAAAGAAGGAAGAAAATGGCT
>CAZEBE010000008.1:15827-18726 GCA_964510275.1 uncultured Gammaproteobacteria bacterium | reverse complement strand
ACGCGTAATCATTATTTAAACTCGACTTAAGCGGAAAGTTTAATTTAAAATTTTCCAATTTATAAAACCAATTAAAAGAAGCAGTATAATCACTTACCGCTGGAACTGTTTGAGTAATACTACTATTGGCGCTCGGAATTTTGGCTAAATTACTATTAGAGATTCCCAGTCCCTTAGCACGAAACAACAGCCAAGCATCAAGTGGGCGTCCTAAATAATTCCAACGTTGATTTAAGTCAACATAATAAGCTTCACCGTGACTCTGTGGACGAATAAATAATTTTCCTTTAGCCCAGCTTGGTGCGCCGTGATTCCAAGAAGCAAATTCTTTTTCAGAAATACCCAAACTAAGCTGACGCATCAAATTGTAAGCATCATCAGGACGACCTAAATAATATTTTTTTAAGTCCTTGGGATTAACATACCAAGCTTCCCCGCGACTTTCAACTTGAAGCAAAATTCTACCAGATAACTGTGAGGCTAGTGTTATTGCTTGAACTGGATATACCAAAAAAGCGTTACTTAAAAAAATAACGCCAAGAATAAATATTGATAAGAACTTCTTATTCATATATTTAATCAACTAAGGTAATAAATAAATCTTCTTCTGGTGGCTGCGGCAAGTGATCAACATTATTTACAAAACTAATTCTTACATAACCATCTCTGTCAATAACAATCTTAGACAGCGATGACTGAAAAATATCTTGAGATAAAAATCCAATAACATCGGCATTTAAAATACTAGTAAGTACTGACTTAATAAAATTTCCATGAGTAAAAAGAGCAACTGTCTTCCCTTTATTATTCTTAAAAATATCATGAATAAGACGACGAGCGCTAGTTTGCATTTTATTAAGCTCATTATCAAGTCGTCTGTAGTCTTTAATCTTTTTGGGACGATTCTCTTCGCTGGTATTAAAATATGGTGCACGATACCAATCCCACCAATCAATTTCATTGAGTCGTGGGTCAATAACTACTTCCATATCTAGAATATTAGCAATTGGCGTAGCGGTTTCCTGAGCTCTCTTAAGCTGACTGGCGTAGATTTTATCAATTCTTAATTTCGCCAGTCGCTCTGTTAGGTACTTCAACTGTTCATTGCCAAAAGAAGATAGCGGCATATCAAAATCTCCGAGCTTCTTTTGTTTAGAATAATCGGGGTGGCAGTGACGAATTAAATAAATAACTGTATAAGGGCGACGTGTTTTCGGTCGCAACTTAACATAAGGATTCTGATAAGGCATTAGTTTTTCAAGTTATCTAAAGAAAAGTCCCAATTAGCTAAATTTTCAATAACCGCGGTCACATAATCAGCACGACGATTTTGATAATCTAAATAATATGAATGTTCCCAGATATCAATCACAAATAATGGTTGTTGACCGTGAACAATTGGAGTGTCCGCATTAGCGGTTTTTATAATCTTCACATTAGAATCTTCTTTAACGAGCCATACCCAACCACTGCCAAATTGAGACAGTGCCGCTCCTTTTAAATCTTCAATCATTTTTTCCCAAGAACCAAAGGAATGAATCACCGCATTTTTAAGTTCAATTGGAATCAAGGTTTCGCGATTAACCGGCTTCAAACATTTCCAGAAAAATTCATGATTATAAGCTTGAGCGGCGTTATTAAAAATACCCTCTTTCCCTTCACGGCCGGCAGTCTTTAAAATCAAGCTTTGCAATGAATCTTTTTCCATTGAAGTGCCTTCAATTAACTTATTTAAATTATCAAGATACGTCTGATGATGTTTGCCATAATGAAACTCTAAAGTCTTAGCCGAAATGTGTGGTTCTAAATCAGTCATGTCAAACGGCAAAATTGGTAAGGTATGCATATTATTATAATTAATTATTAGTATTTTAACTTCTCTATTATAGCAAATTTATAGGCTAATTAAAAATTAAAAAATAAAAGCCCGATATAATCAGGCTTTTTATTTAAATCTTCTTTTTTAACTTTTTAGCAGCCAGCTGACCGCAGGCCGCGTCAATACTACCACCATATGAATGACGAGTAGTTACATTTACGCCACCATCTTCTAACATCTTTTTAAATTTAATTACTCGCTCCTCGGTTGATGGTAAAAAACGACCAGTAGGATTATAAGGAATTAAATTAACCATATAAAGTGGTTTTGACATCAAAGAAATAAGTAGTTTGGCATCGTTGTCGCTATCATTTACATCCTTAATCATCAAATATTCAAACATTACTTTACGACCACTTTTTCTAATATAATCATCTACCGCTGGCATCAACTTATCAAGTGGATACTTATTAGCAATTGGCATGTAGCGCTGACGCGATAAATCGGTAGCAAAATGAAGCGATATCGCTAAATTGATTTGCAATTTTTCACCACCAATTTTGATAATTCCCTCGGGAATACCTGAAGTAGAAATTGAAAGGCGACGAGAACCGAAATTAAAAGTTTCGGAATCATTTAACCATTTAAGTGCTTTTAAAACTTCAGGATAATTCAAAAATGGTTCCCCCATACCCATAAACACTATATTATCAACTTTAGAATCATCTCCTTCTTTCTTAAGCTCTCTCATAAACAGCAACACCTGTTCTACAATTTCATGAGCTTGCAAATTACGGGTAAAACCTAAAGTGCCAGTTGCACAAAAAGCACAGGCCAAAGGACAACCAACCTGAGAAGATACACAAACTGTATTACGATTCCCTCTTTGACGAATTAAAACCGTTTCAATTTCAGCACCATCTTCTAAGGTAACTAAAGCCTTCCAAGTGGTTTCGGCGCCACCAGTTTTACTAATTTCAGCTTTAATATCCAAAGGGCAAATCTCATTCAACTTTTCACGCAATACCTTTGGTAAAACTGAGGCCTCTTCCCAGTTACTAATTAAATCAACAAAAACCG
>CAZEBE010000008.1:0-15817 GCA_964510275.1 uncultured Gammaproteobacteria bacterium | reverse complement strand
CCGCCTGATCAAGTTGTCGGTGGCGAAATTTTGGTTCATTTTCAATTGTTTGATGTAAATTAGATAAATTCATAAGTCAAAAGTCTAACACAGATTACTTTTTTCGTAAAGTAAGCTCGACAATTTCCGAACGGCTACCGGTTCTCATTGGCGGCCCCCAGGTACCAACACCAGCAGTGACCGACAAAGTGTAGTCTCCGCGACGGAACAAACCGTGACTGTGGTTATGATAAAGATAACGAGATATAAAATTAAACGGGAACATCTGCCCAGCATGAGTATGTCCAGAAAGTTGTAAATCAATACCTAAACCTTGAGATTTTACCGTATCTTTTGGTTCATGAAATAATAAAATCGATGGAGTGGTAGCCGAGTAACCAGAGTGAGCCAAGATTTCACGATTTAAATCAAAATTACGATCCGGATTAAAATCTAAGCCAATAATTTGCAGCCCTTCTTTAATAACCATTCGATTAGACAACACTGTTATATCTTTGCCACTAAGTAAATCAATTACCTTCTCAACACCTAAAGTAAAATCGTGATTGCCTAAAGAATAATACAAGCCCAAAGGGGCATTTAAATTATTTAAAGGATTTTTAACCCAAGAAAAATCCGATTCTGAACCATCAAATAAATCGCCAGTTAAAAAAACCGCTGCTGGCTTTAAAGCTTCAATCTTATGAACCACCCGATGAAAAAATTTTTCACGCAAAATTGGTCCCAAATGAACATCCGAGATGTGAATAATTTTTTTATCCTGCCAAGTTTCTGGTAAATTTTTAATAGTTACTGTATATTTTTTCACCACTATTTCATGAGCGTTGTAGAAACTTTTGCCAGAACAAGCAAGGGTGCCAATAAATAATATAATTCTAAATAATTCTGTCGATAAAACAAAACCACTAATTTTAAGTAGCCAAAAAATTAAACTTAAAGCCAGGGCAAATAAACCAAAGTTAAGCAATACTCCCAGCCAAAAACAAGAAATGAGATAAAAAAATCGCACCGCTAAAGTGTCTCTCTTATGAATAATTATTGAAGATAAATAAGCGGAAACAGCCAGGAAAAAAATAATTATTCCTAAAATTAAACGCATTACTGGATTACTAATTCCAAACAGATTAACGATTAAAAGCCAGCCAGAAACACTGCCCAAACTTAATATAAAAATATTAAGATAAAAATACATGTCCATAAAAAGGAAACGGGCCCAATAAAAGGCCCGTTACTTTAAAATTTATTTTTTCAAGAAAGGAAACGAGGCATACTGTGATTTACCATCAAGTTCGGCTTCAATCGCCATTAAACGATTATACTTAGCCGTTCGTTCAGAGCGAGCGGGAGCACCAGTCTTAATTTGACCAGTTCCCATCGCTACCACAAAATCAGCGATAAAAGCATCTTCAGTTTCACCACTTCTATGAGATACCACCGCGGTCATCCCGTTAGCACGAGCTTCATTAATAGCGGCGATGGTTTCTGATAAGGAACCAATTTGATTTAACTTAATTAAAATTGAGTTAGTAGTTTTTTCAGCAATTCCTCTCTCTAATCTTTTAACATTAGTAACATACAAATCATCACCAACAACTTGAACTTCACGGTTAAAAGCGTCGGTAAAATTTTTGAAACCAGCCCAATCATCTTCAGCTAAAATATCTTCAAATGATCTAATTGGGTGACGAAGTGCTAAATCTTGATAGAAAGCAATTAACTCATCAGTAGTCATTACTTTATTTTCTTTATTTAAGTGATAAGCGCCATCTTGGAAAAATTCAGTAGCCGCCGCATCGATACCAAAAATGATATCAGTGCCCAAAACATAACCAGCTGTAACAACAGCTTCGGTTAACAAATCAAAAGTTTCTTCGTTTGATTTTACCGCTGGAGCAAAACCACCTTCATCTCCTACGGTAATTCCATAACCTTTGGCTTTCAAAACTTTTTTAAGAGTTTGGTAAATTTCCGCACACATCTGAACCGCCTGTGCAATTGATTTAGCACCTACTGGAAGCACCATATACTCCTGAATATCAGTTGCCCAGTTAGCATGTTTACCACCGTTTAAAACATTCATCATTGGCACTGGCATTTGATAAGTACCACTGAAGTCTGGATTGAATTTTGATAAATATTGATATAGTGGTTGATTAAGTCCGGCTGCTGCTGCCCGAGCAACGGCCATAGAAACACCTAAAATAGCGTTAGCTCCTAAATTAGCTTTATTTTCAGTACCATCTAGGGTAATCATCACACTATCAATATTTTTTTGGTCAGTTGCATCAAGACCAACTAAAGCGGGAGCAATTTTTTCATCAATATTTTTAACCGCCTTTAAAACACTTTGTCCGCCATAAACAGCTTTGTCGCCATCACGAAGTTCAACTGCTTCATAACTACCAGTAGAAGCTCCACTTGGAACCGCTGCCCAGCCGGTAGCACCATTTTCTAAAGTAACAGTAGCCGCCAAGGTTGGATTACCGCGAGAATCAAGAATTTGTAAAGCTTTGATTGATTTTATTTTCATATATTTTAAATAATAATTTTATCAAAAAACTCTCATTTAACTAAAGAGAGTTTTATGAAAAGTCTAGTCTATATAAGTCTTAAAGATATTTTCTTCAGTGCAGTTAATTACTTTCTTTAAAATTTTAATTGCTTCAAGAGGATAATCACCAACAGTAGTTTCGTCGGACAACATAATCATATCAGCACCATCAAATACACCATTAGCAATATCACTAATTTCCGCACGAGTTGGGTGTGGATTCTTAATCATAGAAGTCATTACCTGGGTTGCTAAAATGGTTGGGGTGTTGTGCCAGTGTGAGTGTCTGATTAAATTCTTTTGGATAACTGGTAATTCTTCAATCGGTACTTCAATACCCAAATCACCGCGAGCCACCATAATAACATCGGAAGCCATAATGATTTTATCAATATTCTTTAAAGCAATACCACGTTCAATTTTAGAAATAATTTTAACTTTGCTCTTTTTGCCTAATAAATTTCTAAGACGAGTAACATCGTTAGCAGTTTGCACAAAAGATAAAGCTACATAATCCATGCCTGCTTTTAAACCAAATTTTAAATCTTTAATATCCTTTGGTGTAAGTCCCCCTTTTTGCATGTTAGTGTCAGGAACGTTAATGCCTTTGTTTGAACTAAGAACACCACCATTAACAACTTTAGCGGTAATAACTTTATTTTTTATTTCAGTAACTGTAAGTTCAATAGCGCCATTACATAAGAATAATGGGTGACCTTTTTTAATATCTTTATATAATTCACTGTTATCCATTGGAATAACACCGCCTTTTTTATAAGGTAATTTTGAATAAGTAAATTGATATACTTCTTCGGCGTTTAAAACAATGCCTCCTTCAGGAAATTTACCAACACGAATTCTCGGACCCTGTAAGTCTAACATTAAAGAAACGTTGCGATCTTCATGTTCTTTATTAAAATTGTCAACAACTTTTTTAATTCTCTTATATTGATCATAAGTGGCGTGAGAAAAGTTAACACGCACCATATCAACGCCTGCCTTCATAATAGCGTTTAATGCTTCTTCGGATTCAGTCTTTGGCCCAACAGTGGCCACGATTTTTGTGTTCATAGTTATATTTTAAAAATTAAATAGCAGACTATAGTATAAATTAAATATTAAGTTTTGACAAGATTTTACTTAATTTTTCTTAAATAATCCATAAGCTCCGCAAAAAACTCTAGATTATTTAAACTGGCTAATTTCTGGCCCAAGGGTTCGTTAACTTTAAACAAATGATGTAAATAAGCCTTGGTGTAATTTCGAAGTTCTGGAATTTTACTATTAGCGTTAATCGGAGAAAAATCTTCAGTATATTCGGCATTGTTAATATTAGTTGTTTGATAAAACTTGGGGGCGGTTTCTACTGGTTTATTTAAACTTTTAGGAGGCGCAAATCCTTTAAACTTTGAGGTAAAATTAAATAAGCGACCATGACGACCTTCGCGTGTTGGAATAACGCAGTCAAACATATCCCAGCCCATCACATAGCAGCGGTAGATGTCATCCGGAGTACCCACACCAAGTGCAAAACGAATTGTGTCCACCGGAACATAAGAAGCGGTTTTAAGCATCACCTCGGCCAAAAAATTACCTTCTTTATCAATCGGACGAGCACCAAAGCCATAACCATCAAATCCAATAGAGGCCAATTCTCTAGCACACTTCTCTCTTAAATCAAGTTCTGCCCCACCTTGAATAACGCAAAACAATAATGGTCTTTTTGTTCCAGTTAGCTTTCTAAGTTTAAGTTGTTTGTTGTATTCCGTTTTACAACGATGAGCCCAAGCAATCGTTCGATTAACTGCTTTTTCTAAATCAGCTCGGGAGAATTCATTAGGCGGACAATCATCAAGACACACCATCATATCAACGCCTAAATCAAATTGAATTTGAATTGAACGTTCTGGCGTTAGTTCGTGACGCGAGCCATTAACTGGTGATTTAAAAGTAACTTTATCATCATCAATCTTACCCATATCCTTGCTTCGATGAATTAAAGAAAACACCTGAAAACCGCCACTGTCAGATAATAGTGGTCGTGAGCAATCCATAAACTTATGAATTCCCTTTGCTTTTTTAATTAACTCTGGACCAGGATGTAAATATAAATGAAAGGTATTAACCACCATTGCTGGAGTACTTGTTGATTTAACTTCTTTTTCGGTTAATAGTTTTACAAAACCACGAGTTGCATCGGGCATAAAAAAGGGAGTTTTTAAATTCCCGTGAGCCGTCTTAACCACGCCGCAACGCAGCTTTTTATTCTTATCAGTTTTAAACATAAATATTATTCAACTAACCCTGAATTATTTAAACTAGCAATATCATCATCTTCCAACTTGGAAGTTTTTGAATTTCCTTTCTTTTCTAACAACGAATTAGTGTCGGTATCAACAGCGCTAACAATTGATCCTGGCAGTAAAACAAGCAAGGCATTACGATTACTTTCAACGGGCGTCACACTAATATTAAAATCTGCCTGAGCTTGATAAATAGAAACAGGCAAAGAACCAATAGTCCAAACAACCGAATGAGTAGCAGCGTCGAAACTTAAATCACCGGTCGAAACATTACTTTTACCATCAAACAAAATATAATCAGGTAATTTAGCTATTACTTTAGTATCTTTTAATTCATGAAGGTTGTTTTCGATTTGCCAATAAACTTTAAGGCTAGTTTTTTGATTAACTCTCAAAGGCAGCGGACCAGAACCAACCGGAATATTGTTTTTATCAAAATACAAAACCTTTTCTGTTAAATTCAAATCGCTGTTTATTTTGGTAATAATATTATTGCTTTTACTGTCATTTAAATCCCCTTGCCTGTTATTGATATTAAACTGAGCATAACTGACAACCGTAAAACTTTTACCCAAATCACTATTGTTATAAGGACGAATAGGAATTGAAAAATCAATCACTCCTTCTTCTCCCGGCTCTAGAACAGCCAAGGCTGGAATTTGTTCCTTGGTCCAAGTAATTGTATTTTCACCAATTATTCCTTTTTGAGAATTAGTAAATCCAGTCCAGTCAAGGAATTCGCTTTTTAAAGCCGCCATAATAACCACTTCCTTCAATTGACTATCACTTTTATTAGCATAAGCTAAAGAATAATTCAAAGTATCCCCAAAATTAGCCGTGTTATCATTTTTACTGCCGTTTAAAATCAAGGTTAAATTTAAATTACTGTTCATTACATTAAGCTGAATGCTTTTCTCGGAAAAAATATACGATTTTCCGTTATCCATTTTTTTACTGAGCCTTATTATAATAGTTTGAGTGTCGCCTACTTTTTTAGTAATTTTATACTGCACTGGCAAATGATAAGGGACAGAACTAGAAGCTACCCCCTGAACCTGCCAAATTAAATTACTTATTTTATTAACGGTTAATTTATTCTCTGAAGAAGTGGCTGTTGTGCTACTAGCTAAAGATTTATCAGACAAAATAATATTTTCCGGGAAAGAAAAAGAAACTTCAAAATCATTCAAAGAGTTATCCTTTACCTCTGAAAAAAGCAAATCAACCTGATTATTTTCCCCAACTAAAACAGCATTAGCATATTCAAAATTAAGATTGAAACCCAGATCATCAACAATAACGGACTCAGCCGCCTCTTTCTTAAATTCCGTCGTAAATTTACCTGGTTCATAACTTAAGCTCGAACTAAATATATTAGCCGAATCTTTTTTGGCCAATAATTTTCCAGAAACTAAAATTTTTACTTCACCTCCGGATGGTAAAGCTGGTAAACTAAAATAATTTTGCACCGTTGAACTTGAAATCGCCTCTAGCCCACCACCGCTTACTGAATTAACAATAAAATTTTCTGGGTATTTAAGCTCAAGCTTTAAAGAATTTAATTCAAACTTACTATTATTTTTATAATAAACAGAGTAGGTAAAGTCTTCACCGGCTTTTACGGTTTGAGGTGTTTCCATTTTTAAATCGACAGAAATATTATTTGAAAACTGATTTGTAAGATAGGTGTAAAAACCATACCCCAAACAAACTAGCACCGCTAAAACAAAGGTCTTTTTTATTATCTCAATAAAAATAAATCTTTTTTTATGATGCAAGTGAGAAACGTCCACTAAATCACCCTTATCATTGCGATAAATCTCTGACAGATTATCATCAATCTCCTCTTGACGCGCCTCTTTTAAAACCGCTTTTTCAAAAAGCCTAACCTGTTTTTGAGTCGGCACGGGACGCTTCATAAACACCGGTTCCAGGGGGCGACGCTTGCTGTTTAGCTGGTTTTTTTTATCCGCTATCATAAGTTTATAAAATTATTTATTAGACAATAATACTGAATAAAATTTATCTTGATTAAGTAAAGAGGTTTTCGTTAAATCATCACCACTTTCATCTAACCACATTACCTTTGTCGAGCTTGGCAAAACTAAATTAGTGGTCAGTGATTCGTTTTCCGCCCCTGGCTGTTTTTGTACTAAAAGCGAATAATTATAAAGAATATTGTTATCTGGATTAAGCCAAGAATTAAGACGGCTTAAAAAATTATTTTTCTTATCTACTTGCCAAGCATTAAAAGGTAAAAGATATTTTAAAGTGACAGTAGCAGTTTCTCCAGGATCAATCATTAGCCAATTAGCAAAAACAGTTTTACCATTTTCTTGATATATTTTTGTGCCGCTGTTTTTATCAATAATTGCTAAATCTTCTGTTTGAGCTAGAAAATCATTAGTAATCCAACTATTATCAGGGGTTTCAAAATATTTTAAGTCCGGCGAAACAAAACCAGTAGCCGCTATTAGTTCGCTGCCCTGAGGAACATAAATTCTAAGCCAGTCAACATTACGAACACCAATCAACGGTTCATTTTTGGCAGCACGATGAGTTCTAGTTATTGTCACAGTGTCAATAATAGAACCATCAAGAGCAACACTTATTTCGTGATAAATATTTTCTGAAATAACGCGGTCAGTTTTAGCACCAGCGATATTAGTATTAGTTACCATTAAATAATCCGAGGAGGTTTTTCTAATTGCACCGCCCCAATTTTGTTCAATAACTTTTTCTTGCAGCTGTTCATTATTAAAATAGAACATCACTTGTTTTGAGGCCAAACTGTCTTCAAAAATTCCAAGCAACTTAATTAAATTATTTTTATCAAGTTTCTGCGGTAGTACCTCCATAATTTTAACCATCAATTCTCCAATAATTTTTTTAGGTTTTGCTTGCTCTCCGACCGGCAAATGACTAACTGCCTCCGGATTACTTTTAAGAAGATTATCTCTTTCAGCGGTCAGTTCAACTTGTTGCCAAAAATTATCCGCGGTAATAACAAGACCATAATCCTTTGTCATATCAATTGGACCAGTAACTGTTAGTAATTTTTCAATTACACTTGGAGTAAAAGCAATAACACCATCAACTGTTGGGCCATCACTTTTTTCATAAAACCACATTAAATTTTTGGCTGTTGTTGGAAAATCTGGCCACCAATTAGCATCCCAGAAGTGCCATTGAGGATTAACTAACCATAATGGAGCCGGGGCTTTTATCTTCTCTGTTAGCCCAGCTTCAGTATCATAAGAACCACCACCAGGAACTTCTAAGTTTCTGATTTTACCTTCACGAAAATCTACTAAAGCATAACTACCCAAGAAGCCGCCCGAACCTCTCATTTCCGCGTTATTTTGAAAAATAAGTAAGTATCTTTTATCCTTACCGGCTCCTAAAAAAACCTTAAGCTCGTCAATATTCTCTAAAATTAAAGATAAACTGTTCGGCAATTTTTCAATTTTACTAGAAACGTCTAAAAATTGATTTCGATATTCTTCGGGTAAATTATCAGGGTTTATTTTTTTAATTTCTGTTTGAAGTGCCCGGGCATTATCTAATGCTAGGTGTCCATGAACACTGAAATCATCTAAGATCTTAATCCAGTTGCCATCGTTAATTTGCAAACCAACTAAAGCTTGCGAAAGTTCACCGCCCAAATTAGAGCCTAAAATTCCAATTTTTAAGAATTTTTTACTTTCTGAAGCTAGTTTAATTTTAGAATTAGACGACAAAGAAGCGAGTGATAAAATAGTGTCATTTATAAAAGCCATATCAGAATCGGCCTGTAAAAATTCCGCCCCGGCCGTAGCAAAACGACCACGAGCTGTTATAAGATCCAGCTTAGAAGCCGCTGCCCCCGCCCCCATTAAATTATCAATGGCTAATTTAGAATTATTTAAAACTCTATCTTCCAAGGAAGAAAGATTAAAAACCTGTAAGTAGGCTAATAATTTAAAAGGTATAACTAAGAGTATTAAAACTATAAAAAAGGAAAATAAAGAACGGTACCATTTAAGCTGCAACTCCAAGTCTTTTTTAACCTTCTTTTTTCTATTAAAAAACCAGTAAGTGCGTCTAATTTTTTTTAAGTTATATTCACCCTCGGCTAAAATTCTATCAAAGCGATAATGCTGGTCTTGCAATTTTCTCAAAATTTCTTTTTCTAAAGATTTTATTGGTTTTACAAAATCATCTCCTCTTTTTTCTATAATTTTTTTATTTTTTTTTAGCTCTTTATTTATCTGACGTTTAGTTTTATCTAGTTTTCGAGAAACCATTTCCAAACCATCCAAACTGTCCAAGAAGTTGGCTGATAAATTTACCTGCTTTATTTTTTTCTTATTACTAAACATTAGTTTAAACTTCTTAACACTGCTTGATAAATCTTACTGGTGTTTAAAGCGCAGTCCCACCAACTATATTTTTTAACCTGCTCATAACCCAAGGCGATTAGTCGTTCCCTTTCGATTTTATTATCTAAAACTTTTAGAACAGTGTTTATAATATCCTCTTTGTCTTCCGGATTAAAATACAAAGCAGCTTCACCTAAAATTTCCGGCATACTAGACCGATTAGAACTAGCTACTGGACAGCCATGAGCCATCGCTTCAAGCGGCGGCAAACCAAACCCCTCATAAAGAGAAGGAAAAACATAAACACTAGCTTCTTTAAACAAGGTTTCTAAATCATTATCAGGCACATAACCAGCAAAGACCACCGAACTATTACGATTTTCTTTTTGCCATAAATTGTTTACCTTAGCAAAATCTTTAACCCGATTATAAAAATAATCCTCCCGACCAACGAAAACTAAACGTAAATCAGGATATTTAATATGTAGTTTAGAAAAAGCAGAAACAAGGCCTTCTAAATTTTTATGAGGATAAGCGTTACCAACATACAACAAAAACGGAGTTTTAATATTGTAAAAAGCTAAAGTTTTTTTCGTGTCCATTTTAGCTATAAACAAAGAATCATTACCCTTAGCTAAATTAGCCACCCCTTCATAGGTCACTTCTATTTTTTCGCTTTCAGCTTTAAACTGCTCAATTAAATCTGCTTTGGTAAATTCCGAAACGGTAATTATTTTTTTAGCTAATCTCACAGCACTGGAAATAATTAAACGATAAGCCTTGTCTTTAAGCCAATAAATAACTGGGTTTAAAGTGGAAGCCCGACGTGTTGGAAATTTTGTTAAAATCAAATCGTGAATAGTAACGACATAGGCCCCTGGCTTAACAAAAGGAACGTTAAAATGAGGAAAATGCATTAAATCAATCTTAGCCCGCCACCATTTATAGGGAACTTCAAATTGTTCCGCTAAAGTATACCAACGAGAGGTGATTAACTCTTTGCGGACATGTTCATTGGGGCAGATAAATTCTTCAAAATTATCGGGCGAAAGAAAAACCACATAATCAATTGGTTCATCAACAGAGATAGCAATTACATTATCAACTATTTCTTGAGTATAACGACCAAGCCCCTTTCCTAAGGGGCCATAAAAACGAGCATCAATCCCGATAATTCGGTGTTTTTCTAATTTAATATCCATACTAATAAATTAAACAAAAGGCAGTCCGGCTGGTGGCGGAGCATCATTGGTTATATTTTCTTTCTTTTGTTTTTCTTTATTACCGCTATCTTCTACCCAGAATAAATCATTATTAGAATCATCTTCTTTAACTTTATTTTCTGATTCTTTTTTTATATTTAAATCGCCAAAGATATCTGGTGGCAAATTACGAGTAACGGTTTCCTCAAAAACAGGCAAAGAGGCTGGAGCGTCAGCTTTTCTTCCGGGAGCTTTTTGAATAAACGGTGCCTTAACATTAGCCTCTAAAGGAAAATGCCACAAAGTAGCTAGTTCTTCGATATTTAAAACTCCTGCTGGCCGACCAGCTCCGCTTCGACCAATATAATTCTGCATTAAAGTATTCTTTTTAGTAATTAGGCGTCTGTCCTTACCAAAATAAGCTGTTTTAGTTGCAGTGACACTCATATCCGGTTTTAGATTGTTTAAATCTAAGGCGGCAAATTGCTTAACCCAACCAACCAAACCGCTAACTACTTTAGCCCGGTTGAGTAATTCTTTTTTAGCAATGTAAACCACTCTCATTTTAAAACCAAAGCCCAGTTTAGCCGCCTTCATCTGAATTGCCTCAATCTGTTTTTTCTTTTTAGGCGTTAACTCCATCATAGAAATCGCTTTGTTTTCCTTAGGTTTGAGATCGCCCCAAATAGAAAACACTTGCTCGCTTAAATCACCAAGCCAAGTTACAAAACGAGAAGCCCGACTTTCCACTTTTTTTTCTTTGCCCAAGATTTTATCAACTTCTTTATCAGACTTTTTAACCCAATCAAAACCAATCGGAATAACAATAAACTGAATCCATAATTGCTCGCCACTTCTTAAAGAACTGCATAAGTCCATAAGAGAAGCCATTGGATCTTTAAACTGGGTTTCTGGTTCTCCAAACTTATGTTCAAATTCTTGATACATTTTTATCGGATAAACTTCAGGCGATCCCTGAATAAATTCCGCTCCCCACATATCCCATTCTTCATCAGGAAACTTCGTCGGCATACCACTGACATAATCATCAATTTCAGTTATTTCGGCATCAGGATATTGTGAATAAATAGCTGACTCTAGCAAAGAGCGTGAGGCAGCTGGGGTTCTAATTAAAAATTGAGTATAGCCATCAATTGATATAATTTCAAAACTAAAAGCTTCCTGAAACTTGCCTTCAAACCATTTTTCCCAAAAACTAACAGAACCATGAGCACCACCTAAATAAGTGAAAAGATTCTCTACCGCTTTTGGAGACTGAACATTACCTCTAGGGATATCGATAGCCAAAAGAATATTTTTTAAACCAGCAGCAAATTTACCCTGCACATACATTAAGTAAACTTCTCTCACGCCAACTAAAAAATAAAAAGCTAAAATCATCCAGCCGATATTTACAAAAAACATCCAGAAAGCATCGCCTGGGCTGGCATACAAAAATTCTTCTAAACGTGAAGTATTTATGGTTATATTCATGTCTTTATTTTATCATATTTATTAAAAAACAAAAACGCCCCCGAAGGAGCGTTTGATAAGAAAATTTAATCAATTTATTTCTGCCAATCTTTAAGTCCATACATACCGCGACCAGTCAAAACGTAGCGATTATCCAAAATAAGTTCATTGTGTACTGTGGCTGGATTAGCTTTTTTACCATCAAATTTTACTTCATTGATTCGATTAGCGATTTCGGTAAAATGCATTGGGCGGTTTTCATTCTTAAGCACTAAATAAATCTTATCGTTAATTGTTTTAGGTTTAATTTCATGAGAATCAGCCTTGCCCCATTGTCCAAATTTATTTTGCTCCACGCTTTTAACAGCTTGTAATAATGAGTATAAAATTTTATTAGCATTAATTACCTCCGCCTTATCAGAAAAAGTTTTGCTTTTAAAAACTGGGGTGATATCGGTTTCAGCCTCTTTAAGTTCATCTTGATACTTACTATAAACATCAGAATCTTTAATTAGATTTAATAATTCTTCAGTGCTTAAAGTTTTTGGAGTATTATCAAGTTTAGCAATTAAAGAGTCGGCTAATTCCTCTAAATGACTGGTTGGTGCATTCTTTAATTTATACGATAAATTGAATTTACTTGAATCTTTAACCGTATCCAAATCTTCTTCTAATAATTTAGAAATTAAAAAGTTAAAATGATTACGATAAACGGAACGGGTTTCATCGTTTGCCTCTTCATCACCATGACCCATTTCTAAAGAATAAACTGTTAAAATATCTAATAGATAATCGCGACGAAGCAAACCACCATGATCTTCTAATAGTTTGGTAATAGTAGTTTTAAGAAACCCTAAACAAGACTCTAGTGTTTCTAGTTTTTTTATCTTACGAATACTAGCTACCTCAATCTGACGCACGCGTTCACGAGTTAACTTGTGCATCTGGCCAATTTTTTCAAGAGTATCACCTTTGCCACCCTTTAATCCGAAACGACGAGAAAGAACATCGCGTTCACGATCTAAAAGGTCTGAAAATAAGTTATTGACAATATTTATGGCGTTAAGACGAGCCAATTCTTCGCTCTTCTCTTCTTTTACCAATTTTTCTAAAACGTTTTCCATACTATTTGAAAAAATATAATTATCTTATACTTAGTTATTTTATTACTATTTAAACTTCACAATATGGTCAATTTATCATAATAATTTGTATTAGTCAATAGTATTATTTAGCGATCTTTGTTCTTGACAATATTTCCTTATTTTAGAGTAATTTTTTAACAAAAAAGGTTCTTTAAATAAAGCATAAATTGCTAATAAGACCATTTTTGTAAATATTTTTAATTTGTCTACCCCTGATTGTTTAGACCAAAACTTAATAAATATTAAATGCTGATTCAAAAAAGACCAAGATCTGACTTGTTTGCTTTTTTTTGATCTATTTTTTAGGGCTGCCAGAAATCCCTTTCCTAAAGAAGAAACACTACGATCATGATAAACTAAAGCTTCAGGGACTAATTTTGAAGAAAAACCAGACAAAAATAACCGATAAGCCAAATCACAATCTTCTTTATACATAAACATCCGCTCATCTAAATAGCCCGTTTTCTCTTTTATTCTTTTTAAAGCTGACATTCTATATAGTCCCGCTGCTCCCGAGGGGCCAAGAATAGAAATATCATAAAATTGCCCTTTGTCTAGAGCCCCCTGGCCAATATCGCTAAAAGATAGACCTGGTTCAAGTAATAGACCACAAGTATCAATTTGATTGGTTAATTTTAAATTAGCAAAATCCCAACGCAAAATTTTAGGAGATACCGATCCCAACATTTTATCAGCTTCTAAGGCCGTCGCTAATTTTATTAAGGCCTCTGGAGAGACAACAACATCGGGGTTAATCATTAAAAAGAAATCCGCTCCAAACTCCTCCGCCTCCGCAATCATGACATTATAACTTTTAGCAAACCCAGCGTTCTCACCTGAACAGCGAAATTTTATCAGCTCTTCTTCTTTGTTAAAGACGTCTTCAATATATTTACGGTTATAATTATCTGGTTCATCACTATTATCACGTGCTAACACTAAAAAATCAGATTTAGGCCAAGATTCTAAAGACTTAAAAAGACTATCTAAAAAATAAGGTAGATATTTGGCTGTATCAGAATTATAAGTTATAAAACCAATCGCAATTTTCATAAATTCTAGATAACCATTTTATCGGCTAACTTTTCCTTAGCTAAATTTTGCGCCCGAAGTAAGCTATCAAAAGTGCCCGCATCTAACCATTCACCGCTCACCATCGCTACTTCAAGTTCTCCTTTTTCTAAATAGCTATTTAGAACATCAACAATTTCTAGTTCACCACGACTACTTGGTTTAATGTTTTTGGCAATATTAACCACCTGATGATCACAAACATAAAGACCAGTTACCGCATAATTACTAATATACTCCTGAGGTTTTTCAACCAACTGTTTAGCCTTGTTATTTTCATCAAAACTAACCACTCCAAAGCGTTCTGGATCACTGACATGTTTAGCAAAGACCTTAGCTCCACTTTTAAAGTTTTTAATCTCTGAAGAAAAGTCATCTTCAAAAATATTATCACCTAAAATCATGGCTACATCTTCATCATCAATAAAATTTTCACCAATTAAAAAAGCTTGGGCCAAACCTTCTGGTTTATCTTGAATTTCATAAGTAAATTTAACGCCAAATTGTTTACCGCTACCAAGTAAGTTTAAATAATCCCCCGCTCGCTCAGGCGATACAATAATTAAAATTTCTTTAATACCCGCTTGAATTAAAGTATTAAGCGGATAGTAAATCATTGGTTTATTATAAATCGGCAATAATTGTTTACTAGTAATTTTAGTAAGTGGTCTAAGTCGAGTTCCACTACCACCAGACAAAATAATTCCTCTCATATTTTTTATTTATTTAGGTATTCTTCAAGAGCCTCTTTGTAATTTCGAAGAGGCGGAAATTTAGTATTTTTTAAAACTGAAAATTTAGGACGACTGGCTGGACGAGATAAATCACTTCCCAATATTGATTTAACATCAACAGATAAATTAGCTAATTCTTTTAGAGTTAAAACTCCTTCATACCAAGTACAAGAGCCAGAATTAACTAGATGATAAATTCCCAGTTCATAACTTTCATTTAATAATTTATAGGTGGCGGCAGCTAAATCCGGTGAGTAAGTAAAACAACTGAGCTCTTCATCAACCACTTTTAATTCTGAATTGGTTTTAGCGAGATTAAGCATGATGTCAAAAAAGGAAGCTTTAGTATGAACACTGTCACCTTTGGGGCCAAATAATTTAGACAATCTAATAATATAATATTTTAAACCAGAATATTCTAAAATAGCCTTTTCGCCCATGGCTTTGGTCTCGCCATATTTATTAGTCGGATTAGGAACATCAGTTTCGGAAAAGTCTGGTTTATCTTTAGTCCCACTAAAAACATAGTCAGTTGAATAATGAACTAGAGTGGCTGAGTTGTTAACACACCACTGAGCCAAGGCGCGAGGTAAATCAAGGTTTAGTCTTAAAGCGATATCTAATTCATCAGAATCAGTCTCGCATTTATCGACCGCATTATAGGCGACTGCGTTAATAATTACTTTTGGTTTAGCAATGTCTAATTTGACTAATAAATCAGGGATATTTAAAAAATCAGCTTCGGTTTTATCCCAAGTTAATAATTCAGATGATGCAAAAGTCTTAGTAAGTTGCGTGCCCAGCCCACCTTGTGAGCCCAGAATAAGTGTTTTCATATCATTTTCAGTATAAGCTAGATGAGGGCAAGAATCAAGAAAAAAGCCCTGTCTAACAACAGGACTTAAACTTATACTATGTTTTATTCCTCCCACTCCGTTCCCTGTCTAACCAGTAATTCTTTAGCTCTCTCTGGCTCG
>CAZEBE010000007.1:0-19006 GCA_964510275.1 uncultured Gammaproteobacteria bacterium | reverse complement strand
TCCGCCAACCAATATTTCTCTGACGTGCCCCAGCGCGATATGACCACCAAGTATATTGAACCTTATCACCATTCAAAACGCGATAAGAATCAATAAATCCATCAGCTAAAAAATTAGTCATCCAAGCACACTCTTCAACCGTAAATCCAGGATTACCAACGTTTTCTTTAGGACGAGCCAAGTCAATCGGCAAGTGGGCGACATTAAAATCACCACAAATAATTACTGGCTTCTTTTCTTCTAATTTTTTTAAATATTTCTGTAATTTTTGATTAAACTCGATTTTATAATCTAAACGTGATAGCTCGTGATTAGAGTTTGGAAAATAGCAATTTACTAAATAAAAGTCTTTAAATTCAGCAATTTGGGTGCGCCCCTCATCGTCAAATTTAGAAAATCCAAAACCATTTTTAACTTCAGGTTGAACCAAATCCTCACGCACCAAAATAGCCGTGCCACTATAACCCGGTCTTTTAGCGCAATTCCAATATTCCCTGTAACCTGGAAAGTCTAATTTAGCATCATCTTTGGCACTATCTGAGATTTTAACTTCTTGCAGACACAAAACATCTGGTTGCTCTGCCAATAAAAATTCTAAAAAGTTTTTTTTCATTACCGCTCTAATACCATTTACATTCCAAGAAATGAGTTTCATAGTGTTAATTTTTCCTAAATTATGTATAATGAAAGTATAATTTAAAAACCTAAAACATACAATTATGCCTGTAGATTTAAGCGGCATGAATCTTGAAGAAAGAAAAAAATACTTAGAACTAAAAGCTAAATACGGAAAAAATTTATTACCCTGGTATAAGAGATGGTGGGGTGTTTTAATTATATTGATTGTTGGGGTTGTTTTAATTTTAGCAACGGCCGCTGGTTTTTATATTTTTAATCAAATTAAAGAATATCAGGCGACGGGAAATAATAACCAGACCGATCCAACAAAAACGGTAGAAAGAATTATAAACTCCGGCAATAATTATTTCTTAGGCAGTGACAAACCAGTTTTAACAATTGTCGAATTTTCTGATTTTGCCTGTCCTTACTGCGCTAAAAATTATCCCGTACTAAAAAAAATCATCAACCGCTATCCAGGAAAGGTAAAAATATTTTACAGGGATTTGCCGTTACATGAAAATTCTATTGATTTATCAATGGCCGCTCGTTGTGCCGGTGAACAAGGGATGTTTTGGGAAATGCACGACCAGTTATATGCTAATCAAGACAGCTTAACTGTCACCGACGATAATCTCAAAACCATAATTTACAGTTTAGCTGGCTCGATTGGTTTAAACGCTGCTACTTTTGACTCTTGCTATCAAGAAAAAAAATATCTAGCCGATATCCGCGCTGACTACGCTGATGCTAACACGCTTAATTTAAAAGGAACGCCATCGTGGTTTCTAAACAATAAGTTAATTTCTGGTTATGTACCAGAAAGTGATTTCTTAAATTTACTAGATAATTATCTAGCCAGTTTAAAATAAATATGTCAGATAACATTATTCAAACTAGAATTCATGGACGGGGCGGACAAGGGGTGGTAACCGCCGCCGAACTTATTGCTCTTGCCGCTTTTTACGATGGTAAAGAATCACAAGCCTTCCCTTTCTTTGGCGTTGAAAGAAGTGGGGCGCCAATTATGGCTTTTGCTAGAGTATCTGATAAAAAAATAAAAACACGCGAACAAGTTTATCATCCAAATTTTTTAATTATTCAAGATGCGACTTTAATTGATGATGAGGGAATCTTAAATGGTGTTACGGCCAACACAAAAATATTAGTAAACTCTTCCAAAAATAAAGGGCTTATTTACAAAGAATTTAAAAATAAAAAAAATATCAAAGTTAATAATATTTACACCACCCCAGCAACGGAAATTGCTTTAGAGTTTATTGGTAAAAATATTGTTAATACCGTTATTCTAGGAGCCCTAGCAAAACATAGTAATTTATTTTCACTAACTGCTTTAAAAAAAGCTGTAACTACTAAACTAAAAGAAAAAGGTGAAGCTATTTTACAAAAGAATTTAGCTGCGATTGATAAAATATATGAAACCAATTAGTAAACCAAATACATCCCTAAATAATAAAACTGGCTCTTGGCGCGTTTATAAACCAGAAACAGATTATAAAATTTGTATTGGTTGTTCACTGTGCGCTAAATTTTGTCCTGATGCTTGTATTGAAATGAAAGCACAAAAAGATTATGAAAATAAATTGAAACCAGTAACTGATTATGATTACTGTAAAGGTTGTGGTCTTTGCGCTAAAGAATGTCCAGTTAAGGCTATTAAAATGGTAAAGGATTTTTAGTATGGAAAAAAATAAAAAACAATTACTTGAAGGTTCACGGGCAATCGCTCTAACAATTAAAGCGATTAAACCAGGGGTTGTAAGTGCTTATCCAATTACCCCCCAGACTCATATTGTTGAGGACTTGGCTAAGTTCAAAGCGGACGGACCAGAGTCTTACGAGTATGTAAGAGCAGAGAGTGAATTTGCGGCCGCTTCAATTGTGCTTGGTGCTAGCGCTGCTGGTATTAGAACTTATAGCGCGACCAGCTCCCAAGGATTATTACTAATGGCTGAAGTTATTTATAATATTTCTGGCATGAGATTGCCAGTTGTAATGACCGTCGCTAATCGAGCGGTTTCTGGACCAATAAACATTTGGAACGACCACTCTGACATCATGGGACTGCGCGATGCGGGGGTAATTTTATTATTTGCTGAAACTCATCAAGAAGCGATTGATTTACATGTGGTCGCCTATAAAATAGCTGAAGCTTTATCATTACCAGTCTTTGTAAATGTTGATGGTTTTATTTTAACCCACTCTTATGAAAGTTGTGAAATTCCGGAAACATAAAAAATTTTTACCAGACTATAAGGCAAAAAAAGGAGAATTTTTAGATCCTAGAAATCCAGTTACCTTGGGCGTATTTGCTGGTCCTCAAGATTATTCTGGTTTTAGACAAGATTTACAAAACGCCTTATTAGCTAGCACAAAATTAATTGCCAAAGAGTATACTAACTGGAAAAAAATATTTGTTACTAATAAAAAAGAAGTAGCAGTGAAACTTGATAATGGTTTACTGGAATACTACGGACCTAAAAATCCTAAAACTGTTTTAGTAACACTTGGCACTGTGGCCGGAACTATTAAACAGGTAATAGACGATGCTGGCTCTAAAAATACCACCGGCTTATTAAAACTACGTTGTTATCGACCTTTTCCAGCCGAACAAATCAAACAAGCTTTGCGTGGCGTCAAACAAGTAATTACGATTGAAAAAACTTACGGTCTTGGTTATTTACCACCACTACACTTAGATTTAGCGTCGGCTTTATATGGCGAAAAAATAAAGTTGGCCTCTCAAGTTGTTGGTCTTGGTGGACAAGATGTTACAGAGGCCGAAATTAAAAAAATAATTAAAGCTTATGACAAAAATTAAAAAAATTGGATTACTCCTGTCTTTAAGTTTTATTCTCGCCGGCAGCACCTTGGCTGCTGATGTTAATTTTGTTCCACAAATAGGAATTCCAGGAACTGAATTTAAAGAGGGCTCTGGAGTTCCTGTCGGAGAAGTAAGCGAAGAAACCACAAGAAGTACTTTACTGGCAAGATATGTCAAAGCTATTTATACTTATGGCTTATCCATTGTTGGCGTCTTAGCGGTTCTTATGTTAATGGCTGGTGGTTTTACCTGGCTCACTTCTGCCGGTAATAATAGCAAAGTTGAACAAGCAAAAAAGATGATTGAAGGCAGTCTTTTTGGAGCTTTTTTATTACTAGGGGCCTCCTTTTTTCTAAACACAATTAATCCTGATTTAGCTAAGCTGCCGGTAATTGAAATGAGTACAGTAAATAGAGTTAACCAAGGTTGTTGCGAAGTAGCCAAAGATGACGGAACAACCAAGATAACTTCTAATGAAAATTGCAAAAGTGGGTTTTCAAAAACTAAATTTTTAGATGGTGACGGTAAATGTACTGAACCAGTTTGTTGCGTTATAGCTTCTCAAAAACAAGATAAATCTTACTGTATGACAACCACCGAATCTAATTGCAAAAAACATCCCACGGGCTTGGCTAAAAAAGGCTCCTGTGAATCGCTCAACGAATGCCAAGGAGCAAATGATTCAATGATGAGCTGCGATGGAGTGTCAAATGGCAAGGCCCCCTTAAGATCAAGCGGATACAACGAAATATACTGTTATAATGGCATTATTTATTCTGGAGACGGTAACCTTGGAGAACCTTGTGGCAATGAGGCGTTCTCGAAATGTACTGAAAACTATTTTGATTGCAATCAAGATCAAAATGGAAGAGACTGTACCTCTTTTGTATGGTGCTGTAAATATAATGCTAATGGGACAAAAAAAGAATAATCTAATTGTATGAATAAAAAATTTCTAACCCCTGGACATAACGCTTGTGCTGGTTGCGGCGAATTATCAGCTGCTCAAGCCGTAATTAGAGGGTTAAACGATAAAGTAATTATCAGTAATGCTACTGGTTGTTTAGAGGTAACAACTACCGCCTATCCGCAAAGTGCCTGGGGTCTGCCTTGGATTCACTCTTTATTTGAAAATGCAGCAGCAGTTGCCTCGGGAATTCTCGCGGCTTTAAAACATAAGGGCGACACCGAAACAAAAGTCGTTGTTTTTGGTGGCGATGGTGGAACTTTTGATATCGGTCTCGGTTTAATTTCAGGTATGTGGGAAAGAGGAGAAAATATTTTATATGTTTGTTTTGATACTGAGGCTTATTCTAATACTGGCTTTCAAGCTTCAGCAGCTACTCCCTATGGAGCTTCAGTTTCAACCGCCCCTAGTGGATTATTATCTTTAGGTTCAACCACTAGAAAAAAAGACATGTTAGATATTGCCCTTGCTCATAAATTAAAATACGTTGCTCAAAGCACCGCTGGTTTTCCCGATGATATTACTGGTAAAGTTAAAAAGGCTTTAGCAATCAAAGGTCCAGCTTATATTCAAATTCTTTGTCCTTGTATTCCTGGCTGGAAAATAAAATATGATGAAGCCGGAACTATGGGTAAGTTAGCGGTTAAAACAGGAATGTATCCTCTGTTAGAATATGTTGACGGCAAATTAACAAGTTCAAGTATTAACGCTAATTTTAAAATTGAAGAAATAAAAAATTATTTAACCGGACAGGGACGCTTTTCTCATCTTAAAGCTGAAGATTTAATAGAAATAGAAAAAATTACAAGTGAAAATGTTTTAAAGTATAAAATATGAAATTCAAAAACTTAACCCTGTTACCAATATTATTAGTTGCTTTATTATTATCTTTTTCTAATCAAGTAAAAGCTGAGTACACAAGCGGCGAAGATATTAAAGAAATGTATTCTGAAGAAAAAACCTCCACCCCTATACCTGACGCCCCTTTATTTGAATTACCAGACTATGTTTTCCAAATTCCTATTGGAAAATTGAGCAAATTAACACCGGTTGATTGCTCAAGTGGAACCTGTGAGGTTCCTTTTATCGCCCAATATATTTCAGCTATTTATGAATATGGCCTATCAATTGCTGGTGTGCTTGGGGTTTTAATTCTTATGTCAGCTGGACTTTTATGGATGGTGTCTGGAGGGGACAGCAATAAAACAACTAAAGCCAAACAAATGATTACTGGCAGTTTAACTGGGTTATTATTATTATTTGGTCTAGTTCTATTTTTAAATTTTTTAAACCCTGATTTGGACGGCAACAAACCAATCTCTTTAGAAAGCATCGGGCGTATAGAAATAGAGCCAGAAGAAGACGCTGATATTATGGAAATTGGAGGAGTAACTATTTTTGAAGAAGCTTGCCGTGCTGCTAAGTATAACAACGACCTGTCGTTATGCGAAAAAAGTGCCAATAAAGTACCAATGGGGCTGGTTGATGCTCCTGGCAAAAACGGGACTATAAAAATAGACTCAGCCACTTATCAAAAATATTTAACTGCTATGGACTGTGTTAAGAAAAAAAATGGTGGACAAGAGTTATTTGTTATTAATGAGGCTTTTCGCAGCGCTAAGACACAACTTTTATATAAAAAGAATTATCCTGAGAAATCAGCAGATCCTTGCTGTTCTAATCATGGCTCAGGAATCGCAATGGATATCAACCGTCTAAGTGGCCAAAAAATGAGTTGGGAATATAATGAATCGTCAGGGCTAAGAGAATGCATGAATGCCGTTGGTTTGTATGCTAATTTAAAAAGTGAAAAAACAAATGAACCTTGGCATTGGTCACCAACCGGAAGATAAAAAGACATTAAAAAAGACTTCAGCGCGAAGTCTTTTTTTTATTTTCTAATTTCCTTTGTCCATTGCCAGATTGGCTAATCTATCCGCTTCTTTATTATGCTCCCGACGAACATGAGTGAAGGTTATTTTTTTAAACGATAAAGATAAATTATGAACTTTCAAAAATAATGGTGCCAGTTCGGCATTTTTAACTTTATATTCACGGTTAAGTTGTTTTACTACCAGTTCACTATCTAAATAACAAACGACTTCCTCCGCTTTAAGTTCAACAGCTTTTTCGAGTCCGGCAATTAAAGCTTTATATTCGGCTTGATTATTAGTGGTTTCACCTAAATACTGAGATATCTCCGCCAATACAATACCGTCTTCGGCGTTTAAAATAGCTCCGATTCCTGCTGGACCAGGATTACCTCTAGCTCCACCATCACTATGGATAATTATTTTATTCATACATTTTAGTTGATATCCTCAGCGGGCCGAAGATCGACAATTCTAAGTTGAGCTTCGCGCCGGCCGTTAAATTCATTGATATCTAAATAATAAACAGCATTAACCAAGTCTCCGACTCTGACCGCTTTATATTCTTCCGCACAACCAAAAGAGATTGCCCAAATACCTTTAGCAAAGGTTTTATCAACTGAAGACAGGCGGAATTTAATATGCTGACTATCAAAACCAAGGGTTACTATTTCATCAACTCGAAGATTGTAAGAAACAAATTTTGGCTGTGCATTGTTTTGTCCAAATGGAGCCAGGATAGTGATTTCCTCAGCCAAACTTAAATCGACAGTTTCAATCGGCAAAACAGCTTCAATTCTTAAACGAGGCGACAATTCCCTTCCGGCTAATTTTCTAGCAGCAATCTCATTAATTTTTTCTTTAAACTTTTCTAATTTTTCTTCACTATCAACTGAAAAACCACAAGCCATCGGATGACCGCCAAATTTATCTAAAAATTCTGAGGCTTCGGTAATGCTTTCAATTAAATTTAATTCTTCTATTGAACGTCCTGAAGCTTTAAAAGAAGTCTTATCACCTTCAATAATGCGAGTAATAATTAGAGTGGGTCGGTAATATTTCTCGCAAATGCGTCCAGCTACTAAACCAATAACCCCTTCATTCCAAGCCTGTTCTTCAGTTGCTAGCCCAATAATTATCGGTGGTATGTTTTTAGGATCAATTTGCAATTCCACTTGAGACACCATATCTTCGGTTATTTTTTGACGGTCTAGATTTCGCTGATTAAGTTCGCTAGCTAGTTCAAAGGCGGCTGTTTCGGTCTCAGCGTTTAATAAAGCGAAGGCATTATTAGCGTGTCCTAAACGACTAGCCGCGTTAAGACGCGGGCCAATTTGCCAACCAACATTCCAAGCTTCTAATTTTTTATTATTATTTCCTTTTGATATTTTAATTAACTCTGTTAAACCCAAACGTTTATTTTGATTCAAAATTTGCAACCCCTTCTTAACCAACAATCTGTTTTCACCAAGCAAAGAAACCATATCAGCAATTGTGCCAACCGCTACTAAATCCAAACTCTTTTCTAAAATCAATCTTTTTTGATTAAGTGGTAATTTAGATTTATAAACTAAAGCCGAAATCAACTTAAAAGAAACACCAACTCCAGCTAAATAAAACCAGGGATAAGAATCATTTCTATCAGCAGGATTAATACATAAACATTCTGGCAAGTCTTCAGTCTTTTCTGGAAGAACGTGATGGTCGGTAACAATAACTTCCAAGCCTTTGCTTTTAGCATAAGCCACTTCGGCCTTATTACGAATACCATTATCAACCGTGATTATTAAAGAAAAACCTTGTTCTTTGATTTGATCAATAGCGCTTTTGTTAAGCCCATAACCTTCAGAAACTCGGTCTGGTAAATAGACTTCAACATTTGCTTGCATTATTTTTAGAGTCTCAAATAAGATTACTGAGGAGGTGACACCATCAGCGTCGTAATCACCATAAATTACAATCTTATTGCCATTTTTTATATAAGAAACAATTAAATTAACGGCCGCTTCCATGTCTCTAAACAAAAAGGGGTTGTAAAAACGTAAATCAGAAACACCGGCAATATCTAAAGTTTTATCCACCGGCAAAACGTCGTGTAAAAAAACATCAAAGCTGGAAGCTTCTTGTAAACCACGATTATACAATAATTGCAGAATCAGCGGTGATAAATCAGGTCGACTATTTAAAAATTCCGGCGGCGCCGCTTCGTATAATTGCCACTGTTTCATAAGATATTTTGTTACTTTAATTTATTAAAACAAAATCGAGCCTAAAGACATAGTCATCATTGAAACAATAACTATTAAAGAAATAAACACCCAAAAAATTTTTATTATTTTTTTTCTTTTCATATTATCTTTTTAAAATTTTAATAAAAGTATCTGGCGGAATATCAACGCGACCGCGTCCCATAGCCATCATTTTTTTCTTTCCTTTTTTTTGATTATCTAATAATTTGTTTTTGCGAGTAACGTCACCGCCATATAATTTAGCGGTTACATCTTTTCTCATGGCGCTAATTCTCTCGGCTGCCACTACCTTACCACCAATTGCTGCTTGCAATTTAATAACAAACATTTGACGACGAATCGTATTTTTTAAAATTTCTACTACTTCTCGTCCTTGACGATTGGCGTCATCGCGATAGACAATAGTTGCCAGTGATTCCACTGGTTCTTCAGCAACCAAAATGTCCATCTTAACAACATCTGCTGGGCGATATTCTAAAAATTCATAATTTATCGAAGCATAACCAGCCGAAACGCTTTTAATCTTGTCATAATAATCGGTTAAAATAGCTGACATTGGAATATCATAATGCAAAATTACTCGGGCATCATCACCGTCAACAGAAATATATTCCGTGTTCTTATAATTTCCCCGTTTTTCTTGGGTTACTTTTATAATACTACCCATATAATTTTTAGGGGTAATAATATCTAAAGTAACAATTGGTTCTTCAATTGATTCAATAGCATTAGGGTCGGGGAGTCTTTGCGGAGTACGAACAATAAGTTCTTCACCGCCTTTTTTATGAACCTTATAGGCAACGCTAGGCACCGTAACAATTAAATCTAAATTATATTCACGACGAAGACGTTCTTGAAAAATTTCTAAATGAAGTAGTCCTAAAAAACCACAACGAAAACCAACACCAATAGCATCTGATTGTTCCGGTTCGTAAACTAAGGCAGCATCATTCAATTTTAAACGTTCCATGGCGTCGCGAAGTTCTTGTAAGTTATCACCTTCACTTGGAAAAATTCCAGCAAAAACCATTGGTTTTACTTCTTTATATCCTGACAAAGGTTTGATGGCGGCTGAATTGGAAACACCAATATTAGCCGTCATAGTATCACCGACACGACACTCACCAACTTGTTTAAAGCCGGTTACCACATAACCAATTTCACCGCGATTTAAAACGCCAGTAGAAAAATAATCAGGCTTAAAAATACCAATATCTATTACTTCAGAAATTGCACCAGTGGCCATCAATTTTATCTTGTCACCCTTTTTTATTTGACCATCAAAAACTCGAATGTAGGCCACTACTCCTTTATATTCATCATATTTAGAATCGAAAATAAGGGCTCGTGGATAGTCTTGTTTTTCTTCGCCCAATAATTCTTTAGGTTCATTGCCATATTTAATAACAGCATCTAAAACTTTGGCAACCCCTTCACCAGTCTTACCCGACGAACAAATTATCTCTTCCTCTTTACAGCCTAATAACTTAATAATTTCTGTTTTAGTCTTTACAATATCAGCGGCCGGTAAATCAATTTTATTAACTACTGGAATAATAGTTAAATCTTGTTCCAAAGCTAAATAAAGATTAGCTAGCGTCTGAGCTTGAATCCCCTGGGTACAGTCAACTAATAAGACGGCTGTTTCAACCGCCGCTAGTGATCTAGAAACTTCATAAGAAAAATCAACGTGACCTGGAGTATCAATTAAATTAAGTTGATAACCCTGATAATTCATGGTCACCGGCTGTAATTTAATTGTAATTCCGCGTTCACGCTCAATGTCCATGCCGTCTAAAACCTGATCCTTCATTTTACGCTTATCAACTGTGCCGGTAATTTCCAGCATGCGGTCGGCTAGCGTTGATTTGCCGTGATCAATATGGGCAATAATGCAAAAATTTCTAATTTTTTCTAAGTTATTCATTGTTTTTATCTTACTTGATTTTTATGGGACGGTCAATTAAAAAATTAATTATTTCGAGCCTCGGTTGAATCTCCTAGTCCACTTATTTTTGCTCGACGGCGGTTAGAAATAGAGCAAATAAAAGTATTAAGTTCTGGACTGCCGAGCAGATAACACAACATTAAATAAACAAGTGCCCCCGCTAAACCAGCGGCGACCAACTGGATTGAAACGCCAATAAATCTAGTCATATCAATAATCGGAGCAATGGCCATTTTTGTCAGCTGAACAGCTAAGCCCG
Organism: uncultured Gammaproteobacteria bacterium; assembly: GCA_964510275.1. GTDB lineage: Bacteria > Patescibacteriota > Patescibacteriia > Patescibacteriales > UBA12465 > JAEZRQ01. The sequence continues at coordinate 8,249 of CAZEBE010000007.1, read as the reverse complement.
CGCCAATAGCCGCTAAAGAAAACTTTACCGCTGAATTAGCTATCTGCGCAATTCCTAAATTACCAATTTTAAAATGTAGCCAGGTCCAAAGTAATAAAAAGTTTAAAATATTGGAAATAGAATAAGCCAAAGCTAAACCAGTAACCCCCATTGTTTTTGATAGAATTAAGCAGAGAATAATATCAGCGGCGACGGTAAACATTCCTAAATAAAAAGGGGTTTTAGAATCGTGGCGAGCATAAAAAACCCGAACCATCAGAGGAATGGAGGCTTGAGCAAACAAACTAATAGAAAAAAAGGCTAAAGTATTCATGGTTAAAATTGTATCCTGCCAACCAAACTGCCCTGCTCCAAAAATAACTCTGATAATTTGGGCGCGTAGAGTAATGAGTAATACTGTGGCAGGGACTACAAAGAAAAAAATCTGACGTAAGGTCGAGGAAAAAGTAGCTTCTAATTTTTCTTTATCAGCTGCATTTTGCGATAGAGCGGGAAAGGCGGCAATAGCAAAAGAAATTCCAAAAATACCAACCGGAAATGATTGTAAGTTATTAGCCAAACTAAAAATAGCTAAAGAACCGCCAGCTAAGCTGGAAGCAATAACCGTTGTCACTAGCAAATCAATCTGTGTAATGGCCAAACTTAAAGTTCTTGGAACCATAAGCTTACCAATTTTTCTGGTATTTTTATCTTTGAAATCAAATTTTAAAGAATAATTAAAACCCAAGATTTTAACCGCGGGAATCTGAATAATTAAATGTAAAAAAGCACCTAGTACCACGCCCCAAGCTAAACCAGCTAAGCCGAAAATATCAGAAAACCAAATAGCTCCAATAATAATACCTAAATTATAAAGAATTGGAGCAAAGGAATAAATTAAAAAACGTCTAAATGATTGCAAAATTCCTCCTAAAACACCAGAGATTCCTAGAAATATTGGGGACAAGAACATTATTCTCGTTAAAGAAACCGTAGTTTGTTGAGCTTCGCTTGAAAAACCAGGAGTGATTATTTTAATTATCCAAGGAGCAAAGACTACCCCTAAAACAGAAAAGACAACTAAAAACAAAGATAGCAAGTTAATTACATTATTAGCTAATTGCCAAGCGGGTAAATTTTCATCAGCTTTTTTAGGGTTGGTAAAGTTTTTTACCAAACCACTAAAAATTGGAATGAAGCCAGCTGATAAAGCCCCTAAAACAATGAGGTTAAACAATAAATCAGGAATTCTAAAGGCAGCATAATAAATATCTAGCTGCTCACTAGCCCCAAAATGACTAGCTAAAATACGATCACGTAAAATTCCCAGCAAGCGCGAAACTAAAGACGAAGTTGCCACTAAAACAGCGGCCACCGCGATACTATTTATTTTTTGTCCAAAAAGTTTTTTCCACATAAAGCTATAAAAGTAATAACCAAGAAAGATTCCACAAAACAAAGATATAATTGATATTTACATAATAAATAACACTGCCCGGCCAAACAAGCTCTGAAACTAAAAGCAGTATTAAAACCGCACTCCAAAAATAAAAAAAATTTTTAACCACCTCTTTGTTAATCTTAATTTTCATAAGCCTAAAATCTTTCTTTTATTTTATCAAAAACAGTTCGGCCAAAAAATTCTATTTTAATATCGGAAATTTCTAAACTGCCTTGTTTAGCTAAAGATAATCCCGGCACTGAAATCATAAAACTGTACTTGCCGTTTTCTCGATAAGCTTCTTTGGTATTTAAAGTTATTACCGCCTGTTTTAAATTCTGACCAATTTTTAAGGGTGATACATATTCAGCTAAAACATACTTTAGTTCGCGGTCCACAACAAAATGTTCATTTACCTTATTAAATTCTGGATTAAAAAAACTATCAGGAGTAAAAGAAAAGGTGCCACCTGTTTCTAAAATAATGTCATCCTTCTTTATCACAATTTCTTTAAGGCGCTTATCGCCGGTTGAAAATTCTACCTGATTATAAGGCTCATTTAAATAAAAGTCTTTATCGCCAAATTTAATTAACTGGCGACTAGCGGGATTGTTGGTAGAAACTTTAATAAAAGAACTGTCAGTCCAAAGAGATAAAGGTAAATTACTGACAGAAACGGGATGCAAGCGCCCTAACACATTTAAGGCGGCCGGGGCTTTACTAATTTTTTTTAAAACAACATCTTCAGACATTTTTAATTCTAATTTGTATAAAACATTTTTGACTTCAGCTGTTTTGCAAGAAAATGACACCGGAAAGGTTCTAACCTTAGCCAGGCCATCGCCAGCATAATTATCGTCTATTTTAGTCGAGCAAATTTTTTCATTATCCTGATAAAGACTGATTGTTACTGGATCTGACTGTTTATTCAAATTTAAATCAGAAAATTCAAAATCAAAAATCAAATCCTTAGCGCCCGCGGAAGTAAAATAAAATTGGCTAGCCCCCTGAAGAGGTAGGTTTATAGTCGAAAACGTCTTGGCGGTTTCTACATAAAAATCTTTAGGAAAATAAGTTGCTAAATTACTGGTATTATACAACGCCAAACAATTTTTAAGATCTTGATTTTGACAAATAGTTTGCGGTTTATTTTTCAAAGCCTCTAAAAAATCAGCTACCTTTGAAAAATTATTTTCCTTTTGTAATAATAAAATATTTCCCGAGCGAACTTGGTGCCAATTTTTAAAACCAGTTTCTAGTAATTTATTTTCCAAAGGAAGTAAGCGATAACGCCAGATAACATTATCAACCAAAACACCAGCCTCAATCAGCGGCGTACTAGTGGTTAAATTATCTTGATAAGTAATGGTTATCTTGGCCTCATTAAAGGTGCGCGGTGTAAAAACTGAAAAATAAACCGGATCGCCGAAGATGCTGGCCCTTTTTCCAGGTTCAATTTTTACGCGATCAGCTGGAGTCAAATTGCCAATAAAATTTTTACCGCCAAAAAAATTGTTTTTGACGGGGTAGCTTAAAAAATAAGTCTTATGACCACCGGGTACGACTTTAAACCAGACGATTAGTCCGGCTAATATAAGCCAAAACAATATTAAAAAAAGGCTTATTTTCCTTAATTTCATACTATGATTGTAAGCTATTTCCTAATAAAAAACAATGTTTAAAGAACAAAAAAATACCCCTAGTTTGATCTAGAGGTATTTTTATAATAAGCTTTCTATTTAAGATAAATTTCTCGAGCACGCTTACCTTTATAGCCAGTTCCCGCTGGGACAAGACAACCGATAATAACATTTTCTTTAAGACCTTCAAGATAATCGATTTTACCATTAACAGCAGCTTCGATAAGAACACGAGGGGTTTCTTGGAAAGAAGCAGCGGATAAGAAAGAGTCGGTAGTAAGAGATGCTTTAGTAATACCCATTAGTAATCTGTCAGCTTTAGCTAAATCTTTGGATTCTTTATTGGCCTGGAAGAAAACCTCTTCTTCAATTGTTTCACCCGACAACAAATTAGTATCGCCAGAATCTTTAACTAAATATCTAGAGAACATTTGACGAGCAATAATTTCAATATGCTTATCATTTAAAGGTTGACCCTGAGAAGAATATACATACTGAATTTCACGGATAATATATTTCTGAGTTTCAAGTCTGCCTTTAAGTTTATAAAGTTCTCTTAAATCAAGTGAACCCTCAGTAAGTTGAGTACCTTTTTCAATCTCATCACCATCTTTAACAAGCAACATCGTGCCTTTTAAGATGCTGTATTCCTTAACCTTCTTAACATCTTTAGCGACGCTGACATATTTTTCAGAAACTGAAGCAACTCCGTCGGTCTTAGCTTTAACAACCTCACTGCCAACTTTAAATAACTCCATGCCAGATTTAACCTTCTGGCCATCCTCAACAGATACTGTTACTTCTAGTTTTTTCTTATCTTTAGCGGTGGCACCAGTAGCAAGTTTTACTTCATTAACCTTTTCAGAGAAATAATATTTGTCGCTATCTTTACCTTGATAAATAATACTTAAAATTTTAGACTGTGGGTTATTAACCATAATCTCTTTACCTTCTTGATCGCGAATCATTTTTTGTGCGTATTCTAATTTTACAGAACCAGCCACGTCAGAGATTAAAGCCTTTTTCTTTGGAGTACGGCTTTCAAAAATTTCTTCAACACGAGGTAAACCTTGAGTAATATCATCGGAGCCGGCTACACCACCAGTATGGAAAGTTCTCATAGTAAGCTGAGTACCAGGTTCACCGATACTTTGCGCGGCAATGATACCAACAGTAGAACCTAATTTAACTGGCTTGTTATAAGCTAAGTCATAACCATAACATTTGGCACAAATTCCTTTATGTAAATGACAACTTAAAACAGTTCTAATATTAATTTCGGTAACATTTTTGGCCTTAGCTTCTTTAATAAGTTCTTCGCTTAATAAGTCACCAGCTTTAGCGATAGTTTTACCTTTTTCATCTTTTAAGTCAGCCGCCAAGAAACGTCCAGCAACTTTTTTAAAGAAGTCATCACCAGTTTTTTCAGTTTCGGCTTTAGTAATAACCATACCAACAGTATCACCACAATCTTCTTCAGTAACGATAACATCCTGGGAAACATCAACTAGACGACGAGTTAAATAACCAGCGTTAGCAGTACGAAGAGCGGTGTCGGACAAACCTTTACGAGTAGCGTGAGTTGAGAAGAAATATTCAAGTACTCCGAAACCTTCTTTGAAATTTCCTTTAACAGGAAGTTCGATAATAGCACCGGATGGTGAAGTTACAAGCCCTTTCATACCCAGAATCTGAACTGGCTGCGCCCAAGAACCACGAGCACCAGAGTCAATCATCGAGAATACTGGCAAAGAGTTAATTAAACCTTTCTTACAAATATCAGCAATTTGATCTTTAGTTTTAGTCCACTCTTCAACCACCTTAGCATAACGTTCACTATCGGTAAGCAACCCTTCTTCGAATTGTTCTTGAATGACTTCAACTTTATTAACCGCTTCTTCAATTAATAAATCCTTTTCTTTAAGTTCTGGTAAATCGCCAAAGCCCCAAGATAAACCTGATTTAGTAATAAAAGCAAAACTTCTATTTTTTAATCGATCAATAAATTGAACTGTTTCTTCTTCAGAATAAAGACGAAGGCACTCTTTAATTAAATCTTTAATTTTTCCCTTTCCTACCACTTCATTAATGAAACGTAATTTCTCAGGCAAAATTAAATTGAAAATTAAACGACCAACTGTGGTGCGTACTCTTTCACCGTTTACTTTAACAATGATTGGTTCGTGTAAATCAATAAAACCATTATCATAAGAGAGGCGCGCCTCATCATCGTCATAAAAATGATGCAAATCTTTATCTTCTTTAGAAATCAAAGCTTTGTCTTCAAAAGTCATGTAATAAGTACCCCAAACGATATCCTGTGAAGGAGTTACAATCGGTTCACCAGTAGCAGGTTTTAGCAAGTTATGTGAAGATAACATCAGTTCTTTAGCTTCGCGACGAGCTTCAGTAGTAAGTGGAACGTGAACCGCCATTTGGTCACCATCGAAATCGGCGTTAAAAGCCGTACAAACTAAAGGATGGATTTGAATCGCTTTACCTTCAATTAGAACTGGTTTAAAAGCTTGAATACCTAAGCGATGTAAAGTAGGAGCACGGTTTAAAAGCACATAAGCTTCTTTAACTGTTTCTTCCAAGATATCCCAAACTTCGTCATGCCCTGCTTCCATATAACGAGAAGCACTTCTAACATTATGAACAATTTCCCTTTTAATAAGTTGTGAAATGATAAATGGCTTGAATAATTCAAGAGCCATAATCTTAGGTAATCCACATTGATCAAGATTTAATTTTGGATTAACTACGATAACAGAACGTCCAGAATAATCAACACGTTTACCAAGTAAATTTTGACGGAAACGGCCTTGTTTACCCTTTAAAGCATCAGCTAAAGATTTAAGTTGTCTCTTTTGACCAGTGGAAGCAGTAACAGTTTTGGAATGACGAGCTGAGTTGTCAATTAAAGCATCAACCGCCTCTTGAAGCATGCGCTTTTCGTTACGACAAATAACTTCTGGTGCATTTAAATCAGTAAGTTGTTTCAAGCGATTATTACGGTTAATAACACGACGGTATAAATCATTTAAATCAGAAGCGGCAAAACGACCACCATCTAAAGCTACCATTGGACGTAAATCTGGTGGAACAACTGGTAAAACAGTCATAATCATCCATTCGGGACGAATATGATTGTTAGCTAAACTCTTAATCAATTTTAAGCGTTTAACCATTTTTTCTTTTTTAGAATCAATGGCTGTTTTTAATTTTTCTTCAAGCTTAACAATACTTTTTTCTAAATCAATTTTTGAAAGTAAATCACGAATAGCTTCCGCACCAATACCAGCTTCAAAAATATGACCAAATTTTAAACTTAAGTTTTGATATTGATGTTCAGAAATAATTAAAAGAGGCTTAAGTTCTTTAAGTTCTTTTAAAGTTGCGTTGAAATCTTCATCTAATCTTTCAAGTTTTTCGTTTTTTTCTTTAGTTAAAGTTTTGTCATCTACACCCTCTTCTTTTTGCTTAGTTTTGTGAGCATAATCATTTTCAATACTTTTCTTTTTGGATTTATACTCTTGTTTGATTTGTTCAATAGTCGCTTCTTTTAAATCTTCGTCAACAGCGGTAACGATGAAACTAGCAAAGTAAATAACTTTTTCTAAAGATTGAATACCAAGACCAAGCAATAAACCGATTTTGGAAGAAATACCTCTTAAAAACCAGATATGAGTGCAAGGGATTTGTAAAGTAATATGCCCCATACGTTCACGACGAACAACGCTGCGGGTTACTTCAACACCACACTTATCACAAACAATTCCTTTGTAACGGATTTTTTTATACTTACCACAAGCACACTCCCAATCCTTAGTTGGACCAAAAATCTTTTCACAGAATAAACCATCCTTTTCCGGTTTTTGGGTGCGATAGTTAATTGTTTCTGGTTTAGTAACTTCACCATGCGACCAGTTGAAAATCTCTTCAGGAGAGGCCAGTTTTAAACGGATGGCATCGAAATCACTAGTTTTAATAGGGTTTAACATATATTCACAATTTTAATTCGAATTTTTTAAACTTGGATATAAACTTAAATTATTTTTTATTCTTCAGAGCCCTCAGAAGAATCAATCGTGGCAATGATTTCTGGAGCTTCAATTCCTAAATCATCTTCTGAACTTTCTTTTTCATCTTTAGTCTTAGCTAGAGCAATGGCATCCGCCTCGGCAATGAATTCATCTTCTGAAGAAATTACTTCATTAGCCGCTACGCCGCCTTTGCTAAGTAATTCGACATTTAATCCTAAGCCTTTAAGTTCACGAATTAAAACGTTAAAGGATTCTGGAACATTTAATTTTTCGATTGGTTCACCTTTGATAATGCTTTCGTAGGCCTTACTTCTTCCAGGAACATCATCTGATTTAATGGTTAACATTTCCTGTAAAGTGTGAGAGGCGCCATAACCTTCAAGAGCCCAAACTTCCATTTCACCAAATCTCTGACCACCAAATTGAGCTTTACCACCCAAAGGTTGTTGGGTAATAAGTGAGTATGGACCGATAGAACGTTGGTGAATCTTATCTTCAACCATGTGGTTAAGTTTTAAGACATATTTATAACCAACGGTAATTTTATTATCATAAGGAATGCCAGTCTTGCCATCATATAAAGTAACTTTTCCATCTTCTGGTAAGCCAGCTTTCTTAAGCTCACTTTTGATTTGTTCTTCAGTAATACCATTTAAGGCTGGAGTAGCAACTTTATAACCTAATTTTTGAGCCGCAAAACCCATATGAGTTTCAAGCAACTGACCAAGGTTCATACGAGAAATAATACCAAGTGGAGATAAGATAATATCAATATGAGTACCGTCGGCCATGTAAGGCATATCTTCATCAGGAACTACTTTAGAGATAACACCTTTATTACCATGACGACCGGACATTTTATCACCAACTTGAATCTTACGTAGATTTGCTACTGAAATTTGAATTGATTTTAAAACACCAGCGGATAATTTATCACCTTCTTCACGTGAGAAGATTTTAACATCAACTACTTTTCCGTGTTCCCCGTGCTCTAAATATAAAGATGAATCACGAACATCTTTAGCTTTTTCACCAAAGATGGCGCGTAATAATTTTTCTTCAGCTGATAATGTAGTTTCACCTTTAGGAGTAATTTTACCAACTAAAATATCACCAGATGAGACTTCAGCGCCAATTCTGATA
>CAZEBE010000006.1:0-19741 GCA_964510275.1 uncultured Gammaproteobacteria bacterium | reverse complement strand
ATTTCCCCAACAATCCCGTCAAAATTTTGTGAAATTTCAGACCTTAAGACTACATAATAAAAAGCGGTCGTAATTTCTACGCCGCTTTTTTATATTATACTGTCCCTGTTTTTGTTTTAGGTAAGGTTAAAACGTCTATCATTGAGTGGACGCCACACCACCAAGGACGCTCACTTTTTAACCAGCAAAGAAAGTTGATTGCTTCCATAACTCCGCCAATATAAGCTGCTCGACCGTTTACATTGTGGATAAACTGGAAGAAAACACTGTTGTCTGGCTTTCTAACTGTATAAGTGTGCCAACCGTGGCCACTCCAAAATTCTAAGGGAATCCCTAAGGCGTCGTAGTCAACTCTACTGCGTTTTTTTTCAATTTGATCAACCGTGAACGGAATGCCAAGTTTATTGAAACTGTTGATAACAGCTTTAGCCGTGCCGCTTGTATCCGCTTTAGTTTGTTGATAACTCTCAACGACTTCTAATTCACACCCTTTAAACACACCTGGAAAATTTTCGGCCGCATATTCCATCATTGCTTGAAAAGCTACAATTTCTTTCGCCATATTTGGCGCCGCGACAGCGATTGATCCGGCGGCTTTTACTTTTTCAGTGATAAATTCTAAATTACCACCAGTAGTTCCTAATACGAAGGGAATTTTATTCTTCGTATAAAAACTAACATTTTCATTTATTGCTGATGGATGAGTGAAGTCAACAATAATGTTTGGAACACCACCCTGTAAAAGTTGATTTTTTTCATCAGGGCGACATAGATTAATTGGCATGTTCTTAACCATAACCACTTTACTTTCAATTTCTGGGCCAGTTAGACTGTACGCCAAAAGTTCCATTTCTGGAGAATCAATGACTGCCTCAGCTACGGCCGTTGCCATTTTTCCAGGTAGTCCATTTACAATCACTAGAATTTTTTCCATGTCGTATTTATTAAATTGTTAATATTCTAATTACAAAAATACTAGGTTTGTTTAATCATTTTGTCAAATTGTAAAAAAAATAACCCACTTCATTTTGAAGCGAGCTAATTTTTATTTTAGGGCAGGAATTAATTTTCTTTAACTCCTAATAAATAGTAGTCTTTTCCTAATTCTTCAAGATAGCAGGCATTATACCAGCGCCTATAAGAAAATGATTGCAGACAGGGAACTTTAGTGTTGTCTTTCCAGTTTGAACCCATGGCAACGATTTTGACCTCGCTTTGGATTTCTGGATGGGCGATTCCGAAATTAGCTTGCTCAACGGCATTCGCGTGTCGATAGCCCTGCTTCTGCATTTGAGATTTGGCAGAGTAAAAAAATAATCTAAAAAGTAACTTCTTTTTTCCCGTTTCCTTTGCTGTTAAAAGGGTGATAATTGAGTATAGATTTTTGTCTACCCAATCATAATTTCCCTCACTAATAAGTTTAGACAAGCTTTTCCCGTAATCAACGGTTAAAGTAAAAACTTTTTCCTGCTCCATGGTTTATATTGATTTAGTTGTATATTTTAAAAAACAGTGAGTACACTATAAAATATTAATCACGTCTTGTCAAGCTAAATTTTTTATAGCTAATTCAAAAAAGTATAAAAAAGTGGTATAATAAAAACTCCTTATGATTAGTAAATCTTTAAATAATTTATGAAGTATCGTTTTTATACAACTTCTGGCAAGGCCTGGGATGGTATGTTTAAGGCTATCTCTGAAGCAACTAAATCAATATACTTAGAGATGTATATTCTTTTAGACGATACCAAGGCTACTCATAACTTTCTTGGACTACTAAAAGATAAGGCGCGCCAAGGTTTAGAGGTGGTAATTATTGCTGATGCTTTTGGCAGTCATGAACTTTCTAATAACTCAATTGCCGAACTTAAAGAGGCGGGAGTGGAATTTATTTTTTTCAGTCATTTACTTAGTCGCACTCATCGTAAGATTTTAATTTTAGATAATAAAATTGCTTTTTTAGGAGGGGTTAATATCGAGGAAAAAACACGCTACTGGAGGGACTTACAAATTAAGCTATCGGGAAAAATTATTAAACCAATAATTAAATCATTTGCGTATGCTTATAAGATGGCTGGCGGAAAAAAAGCCTCTATCTTACAGTATAATGATCACTCTTTTCCTAAAATAATTAAAAGTTGGTTGATTGATAATTGGTCTAATACTCAGCATTCCTATTTCTTAAACAATTATTATCGAAATAAAATTATTGCCGCACAGAAATCTATTGTTATTGTTACTCCCTATTTAATTCCACCGCGTTGGCTTTTGGCTTTACTTGATAGTGCTGTCCGTCGCGGGGTGGTGGTAGAAATTATTATGCCACAAGACACAGACTATAAAATGATTAACAAGATTAATTATATAAATACCTGTCGTCTGTCATTATTGGGAGTTAAGTGTTATTTTTTACCGATAATGAATCATGCTAAATTAATGTTAGTCGATGATGAGGAGGGAGTTATTGGTTCTCAAAATTTAGATTTTTTATCTTTCGGCATGAATATGGAAGTTGGAATATTTTTTCGGCAGAAAGATATTATTAATAATCTGATTCATATCCTAAGTAAGTGGAAAAGAGAGTCAACTCTATTTGTAAATGGCTATGCGAAGATTCGTTGGCGAGATCGGATTATTCTTTTTATTTTTAGATTTTTTTATCCTATTTTTTAGAAAAAACAGCCGGGTCTTGGAACTTAGTTTCCGAGACCTTGTTTTTTTGTTGGATTTGCGTTAATATATAGGCTAATTAAAATTATTTTTTAAAACAAAATGTCGTCAGATTTTATTAAGATTCGCGGAGCTCGCGCCAATAATTTAAAAAACATTAGTTTAGATATTCCTCGAAACAAGTTGATTGTTATTACGGGCCTGTCTGGTTCTGGTAAATCATCACTTGCTTTTGATACTATTTATGCCGAAGGGCAACGTCGTTATGTTGAGTCTCTGTCTTCTTATGCCAGACAATTTGTTGGTTTAATGGATAAACCAGATGTTGATATTATCGAAGGTTTGTCTCCGGCAATTTCTATTGATCAAAGAACGGTGGGTAATAATCCTCGTTCAACGGTTGGAACAATTACCGAGATTTATGATTTTTTTCGTTTATTGTATTCTAAGGTGGGAGTTCCTCATTGTCCTAAATGTCAAAGTAAATTAAAAAAAGAAAGTGTTGTTATTGATAAAGAAAATAAGAAAACAGAAGCTCGCGACAAAACTTTATTTTATGTTTGTCCTGGTTGTGATTTTAGAAGACCAAGTTTTGAGCCTCGCGATTTTTCTTTCAATTCTAGTTATGGCGCCTGTCCGGCTTGTGGTGGGTTGGGCACCAAGCTAGAAATTGATGAAGAATTAATTTTTAATAATAATTTAAGTATCAACCAGGGAGCAATCAAATCTTTGGCGCATTCTAATTCCAGTAATCAGATTAGTTTGTTGGCTGATTTAAAAAAGACCGCTGAGCGTAACGGCTTTGATTTAGATACGCCAATAAAAAGTTTAACGGAAGTTCAAAAAGATTTTTTATTACATGGTGATAATTTTTTTAATGGTTTAGTTAATTATTTAACGGATCGTTATAGTAATACCAAATCAAATTTCGTAAAGCAAGAAATCGAAAAGATAATGCATTTGTCCACCTGTTCTAGTTGTGGTGGTTCTCGTTTGCGCTTGGAATCTTTAGCGGTGAAAATAAAAAATTATAACATTGCAGATCTCTCCAATTTAAATATCGGCCGTCTTAAAGAGTTGTTTAAAGAATGGCAGGCTGATGAAAAATTTTTTAATGGCAAGACGGCTATCGTTAACCCGATTTTAAAAGAGATTTCTAAAAATTTAGAGTTTTTATCAAAAGTTGGTTTGGATTATTTAACTTTATCTCGCGGCGCTTCTAGTTTGTCTGGTGGTGAAGCTCAACGTATTAGATTGGCCACTCAAGTTGGATCAACTCTTAGTGGTGTTTTGTATGTGCTTGATGAACCATCAATTGGTTTACATCAAAGAGATAATGACAAGCTAATTGAAACTTTAAAAAACCTTCGTGATAATGGTAACACGGTAATCGTTGTCGAGCATGACGAAAGCACAATGTTGTCGGCCGATTGTTTAATTGATATCGGACCGGGTGCTGGTGAATATGGTGGAGAAGTAATTTTTTCTGGAATTCCAGAAGAGATTAAAAATTGTCCCGAATCTTTAACTGGTGATTATTTGGCGGGTCGTAAAAAAATTCAAGCTCGCGGCATTACTCATAAAGATACTGGCAAATTTATTAAGATTATTGGCGCGACTGAGCACAACTTAAAAAATATCGATGTGGAAATTCCTCTGGGTAAATTAGTGGCGATTACTGGTGTTTCTGGTTCTGGAAAATCAACCTTGATGAGTGATATTTTAGCTAACGCACTTAACAAAAAATTCTATCGTGCTAAAACTGAGCCTGGAAAGCATAAAGAAATTCTTGGTTTGGAAAATATTGATAAGGTGATTGATATTGACCAGTCACCAATTGGACGCACGCCAAGATCAAATCCGGCTACTTACACTGGTTTATTTACTTACATCCGTGATTTATATGCTAGTTTGCCAGAAGCTAAAATGAAGGGGCTTGAGGCTGGTGATTTTTCTTTTAACGTCCCTGGCGGTCGTTGTGAAAATTGTTCTGGTGATGGTGTAATTAAAGTGGAGATGCAATTTTTATCCGACGTTTATTTAACTTGTGATGTTTGCCAAGGACAGCGTTTTAAGGACCGAGTTTTAGCTGTTAAATATCAAGGTAAAAATATTTACGAAGTGCTAAACATGACAGTTAAAGAAGCGATGTCTTTCTTTCGTGATCAGTCAGCACTATATCATAAACTGGAAACTCTTCATCAGGTTGGTTTAGGTTATATTCGTTTAGGACAAGCGGCGACCACTTTTTCTGGTGGTGAAGCTCAAAGAATAAAACTCGCTACTGAATTATCTCGAAGAGCAACTGGAAAAACCTTATACATTTTAGACGAACCAACCACCGGTTTGCACTTTGCCGATATAGACCGCTTACTCCATGTACTAAATTTATTAGTTGACCAAGGAAACACGGTTTTGATTATTGAACATAATTTAGATGTTATTAAAGCAGTTGATTGGATAATTGATATTGGGCCTGATGGTGGTGATAAAGGCGGAACAGTCGTTGCCCAGGGGGCACCGGCGGTAATTGCTAAAGTTAAAGAGAGTTATACGGGTAAATATTTAAAGAAGATGATGTAAATAAAAATAGACGCCCTAGCGTCTATTTTTTTTATTCCAATATTTTAAGTTCCAGTTTTCCGTTTTCCGTATCAAGGGTCGCAAATGAAGATTGCCCCAGATATTCTTTAAGTGTTCCTGGGTTAGCAATAATAACGCCGTCTTCTTGTTTTAGCCACGGTTTATGGGTGTGTCCGTAGAAAGCAAAATTAAAATTATTATTTTCGGCTAAATATTTTTTTAAGTCAGTTGGTTTGTGAACAATAATAATTTTTTGGTTGTCTAATTTAAATTCTAATTTATCTTCAGCATAAACAACATTCTTAAATTTTTTAGTGTCTGACAAATAAAAAGAGTCAGCATTACCGCCTACCATATAAATCTTGCCAGTAAAATTTTCGGCGAGATATTTTAAAGTTTGAACATTCGCCAGGTCGCCACAAAAAATAAGACCTTCAATCTTATTTTTTTTAACCCAATCTAAAAATCGATTTAAGTTTGGGAGGTTATCGTGTAAATCAGAAAAAATAGCAACCATCATTAGTTTGTTTTTAATTTTATTTCGTAAGCCATTTGTTCAAGTTTTCGCAGATGACCACGAGCTTGGTCATATTTGGTTCGTAGATAACCGGTCATATCAAAATCGATTAGCTGATCCATTATATCATTAGCAAACTTTTTTAGTTTTTCAACTTCACCAAAATTTCCAGCTGCCGCTTCATTAGTTGCCTTTCTAACTAATTCTCCTAGTAAATCGCAAATACCACCTAAATAAGCATCGTTATCTAATTTTAAAGCTTTTACTCGGTCAATTTTTTCACCCTTAATTACTAATGATAATAATTTAGCCTCCACATATTCTTCGATAGCGGCGCGATAAGCCCCTTCTTCTTCGACTCTTTTAATACCAAATTTCTTTTCCAGTTGAAGCAGGACGGTTTCCATGTCTTTTAGTTTAGCGTCAGCGGTTTTTATATCATCTCGGTGTAGAGCAAAGATGGCTTTTTTAGAATGAAACAGCACATCATTAGATAAAGAAATAATCTGACGACGCTCGCTTTCTTGATTGCGATAATCTTTTTTTAGCTGTTCGATGAATTTTTTATTAATCATAAAATTAAATTACGCGGAAAACTTCGTCTAAACTAGTTTCTCCGTTTAAGGCTTTTAAAATACCGTCGGCCACCATAGTGACAGTACCATTTTTAATGGCCGCTTGTTCAATTTCATAATCAGTGACGCTGTCGTTTTGAATTAATTTTTGAATATCGGGAGTGACGGTGATAGTTTCATATAACCCAACGCGTCCTTTATAGCCGATATGTCCGCATTTGTCACAACCAGTGCTAGTAAAAAAAGTTAAATCTTTAGGAATGACTGCGGCTGGATTATTTATTTGATTCAAAATACTTTTAACCCGGCTCAAGGTTTCTTCATCAGTTGTGGCTGGTTTTTTGCAGTATGGACAAAGACGACGCACTAAGCGTTGACCGATAGAGAATTCTAAAGAATTAGCTAGTGCTTGTCGTTCAACTCCTAGTCCAAAAAAACGGGAGATAGCTCCAGCGGCTGAATTGGCGTGAATAGTAGATAACACCAAGTGACCAGTGGAAGCGGCCTCAATCGCAATTTTAGCAGTTTCACTATCGCGAATTTCTCCAATCATCATGATGTTAGGGTTTTGACGAAGTAGTGATCTCATCGCGGAAGCAAAAGTATAACCATGTTCGGTATCAATTTGAGTCTGCATAACACCAGCAAGTTGATATTCAATCGGATCTTCAACGGTGATAATTTTTACGTCTGGCTTATTTATTTTGTTTAAAATGCTGTAAAGAGTGGTGGTTTTTCCAGAGCCAGTGGGGCCAGTGGTAATTATTATTCCTTTAGTTCTGGTCATGGCGGTTTTTAGAGAGGCTAGGGCAGTGGAGGTAATACCTAAAGTTTCCATATCTAAATTAGCAGCTGAAGTTGAAAGCAGACGAATAACAATTGTTTCGCCGTAGCCACCGGAAATAATGGACAAACGACAGTCCATTTTTCGATCACTTAAATATAAACTGAAACGACCATCTAGAGTGGCAATCTTAACGTTAGTCGCAAACCCAGCTAAAATTTTCATTTCTGATAAGACTGGTAGGTAAGAGGAGGTTGGCAAATTAACAACATCATGCAAAACACCGTCAATGCGAAAACGAACTTTAACTAACCCTTCGGCAGGTTCAATGTGAATATCGCCAGCATTGTTTTTAATGGCGAGCGCCATAATTAGGGTAATAATTTCTTTCGAAGGAATAGTTTTTACAATTTCTGATAGCTGAGTAACGTCTTGGCTAATACTATCGGCTCGCAGTAAATCTTCGTCACTAATTTTTAGACCACGGCCGATTGTTTGAGAAACTACAATATCATATAACTCATTGATATAATCAAAGTTGCCAATTACACGATAAACTTCCTCTAGAGAAGTAATGCCGTCAAAACATTTTAGAATACCATCTTGAAGCATAGTAATCATGCCGTTTTCAATGGCCTGTTGTAAAATTTTAAACGATGGCGCCTTGTCAACCGTTAACTGTTTGATGTTATCAGCCATGGTAAATATTTCATAAATACCAAGACGCCCTTTATAGCCGGTGTAATTACATTCAGAACAACCAACTTCATTAGCTTTAAAAAGGGGTGGTAAAATATTAGGGATACTGACTCCTGATTTTGGTGAGATAACGGCTAAGATTTTATCAACCTGTTCTTTTTCTTCTGTTGATAGCTCTTGCTGTTTGCGACAATAAGGACACAAACAACGGACTAATCGTTGCCCAATAACAGCGTTGATAGAAGGAGTTATAAAATATGGTTTTACTCCTAAATCAATCAGGCGGGGGATAACACCGGCCGCATCATTGGTGTGTAGAGTTGATAACACTAAGTGACCAGTAATTGAAGCTTGGATAGCAATTTCAGCCGTTTCTAAATCACGAATTTCTCCCACCATTAAAACGTTGGGGTCTTGTCGTAAAATAGAACGAAGACCATCAGAAAAAGAGTATCCCCTGGAATTATCAACCTGACTTTGATTGATGCCAGGAAGTTGATATTCAATCGGATCTTCTAAAGTAATTATTTTGGTTCCAGGTCGATTTAATTTATTTAACACTGCGTATAAAGTAGTAGTTTTACCAGATCCAGTTGGACCAGTGGTAAGAATTAAACCATTTGGCTTGGTTATTTCTTTTTTTAAAATTTCAAAAACTTCAGAGCGAATACCTAATTTTTCAAATTCTAAAGAAGCTGAAGAAGAATCTAGTAGTCTCATAACAACACTCTCACCATATGCAGTTGGCAAGAAAGAAACACGAACGTCTAGTTTTCTGTCAGACAACAGAATGCTAAATCGTCCATCCTGAGGCTTGTCGGTAATATTGATTTTTACTTTTGATAAAATCTTCATGCGGGTGGCAATTTTTTGCCACTTGTCTCCGGTAATAACAGCCGCTTCTTGCAAAACACCATCAATACGTAGTCTGATTACAGAACCCTTTTCTTCAGCCTCAACGTGGATATCAGAAGCCTTTACTCTAATGGCAGCCGCAAGCATTAAGGTTATCACGTCGGAAATATTTACTTCGTTTATTTTCTTATCAAGCAAGTGATAATCGGTCAGCTCAGTTTTAAATTGGTTAAGTTTTTCTTCGCTAATTTCTACCATGCCTTCATATGGTCTAACTTTTGGTAGAGTCTTATAAAGATCAAGCGCGTAATTTAAGCTGTTTTCAGAAACTAAAAAAATGGTAACAGTGCTGAAATAGCGTTCGGCCAAATCTTTGGAAAAATCTAAAACTGCTTGATCACTGTTTGTTGTTGCCAGCTTGATATTTTTGCCATCATAATAAAAACAAACCAGCTGTAAACTTCTGGCAGTTTCTTCTTCAACTAAAACTAAAGACTCGGGGCTGATAGGAAAATTAACTAAACTAATATAAGGCAATCCTTTGCTGGTAGCTGTTTTTTCAATTAATTTTTCAACCTCTTTAGCTTTAATCTCGGCTTGTTTTTTAGAAAATTTATCCAAGACAGAACCTTCTTCAGGTGACTCGTCGTGAATTAAATTATCTATCGAAGCTAAATCACTCATAGGCGGTAATTATTTTTTTGTTTTTTTCTTTTTAGAAAAAACCCTTTCCAGTTTTGCTTTAACAGGGGAAGACTTGGAACCGTTTTTAAGTTCTAAAAACAGCAAAGTCCAAGAGGAGGTTTGAAAAGTCATTAGTGAAGAGGCAATTATTATTAGAAGAAAAAAAGAAACGGCGGTAATTAAGTATAGAGGAATAATTAAACCAAAAATAATCAGAGTTAAAATGATTGGTAAAATTACGGTTGATAATACAAAAATACTAACTAAACCAATTACAAAATTAATAAGGAAAAGAAGAATAGCCATTTCTAAACTAATAAGCCAATTCTTACAAAATAATTTATAACCAGATTCAATTGATTTAATAAAAGATTGTTTTTCAAGCACCACCTCAGCAATTGAATATTTAATAATCAAAGAGAAGGAAAGCATTAGGGGTAGGAAAACAACAAAAAACAAAGTGTAGGTTAAAATAGCAAAACCCGAGTCATTAAAATATATAAAGACTAGAGGCAAGCTTAAAAGAGAAAAAAGAGCGGTGATAATTACTTTTATTGAAACATTTAATCCTAAGACACGCCAAAAATTTCCATCGTCAGTTGATAGCTCTTCCCAGATGCTGGCTTTTTTTTCTTTGTTTTTGTTAACTAAATAAGTTTTAGACCATTTTACTAAAGCAATTTGAGATTTTATGCAGAGCCACAGAAAACCCAAACTTAAAGCGAACATTAGAAGGAGCATCATGGCAATAGCTAGTCCTGTTTTGGGATTAGCTAAACAGGCATTGTTTAGTGCCGCCCAAAAACTAGGGTCAGCAATGACTGATTTAGAACCTACTTGGCTATAAACACTGGTTCCATAGTCTTCATTAAGAATTTTTGTCAGTATCTGGTACTCTCCTCCGGCAGATAGCATAAAGGCAAGAAAGCCAAATACCCACAATTTTTTATGTTGCTTGGTAATCGTCCAAGCTGAACTCAAGATTGAGCGGTAGGAAAACATAAATTTTTAGCTAATTTTTTATAATTATTTATTAAATTAAACTTATTAAAAGAGATTGAAAAAAAAGAAAATCTTTGTTAATATTGTATCATATTTATGAAATAATTTCCAAATCATTATGAGTCATGTAATTACCGATGAGCGGCTAATCGATGAGACTTTAAGTCGAGGTGTTGAAAAAATTTATCCCAGCCGTGAAGATCTTAAGAAAAAATTAATGTCAGGCGATAAAATTCGTCTTTATTGTGGTTTTGATCCCAGCGCCAATGCTTTGCATGTTGGCAACGCCATCGCCCTTTCCAAATTAAAACAGTTTCAGGATTTGGGACACGAAGTTATTTTTTTAATTGGTGGCTTTACTGGTATGATTGGTGACCCTACGGATAAAACGGCCGCTCGAAGTAAACTAACTCGCGAAGAGGTAATGTCTAATGCAACCAATTTTGTAAAACAAGCTTCATCTTATTTATCTTTTGAAGGTGAAAACGCTGCTTCTATAAAATATAATAATGAGTGGCATGACAAATTATCATTTAAAGATTTAATTGAGTTAGCTTCTAATTTTACAGTTCAACAAATGATTACCCGTGATATGTTTCAAAAAAGATTAGCGGAAGAGAAGCCAATCTTTTTGCATGAATTTTTATATCCGCTAGCCCAAGCTTATGATAGTGTGATGATGGATGTTGATTTAGAAGTTGGTGGTAACGATCAGATGTTTAATATGATGTGTGGCCGCGACTTAATGAAATCTTTGGGCAAAAAAGATAAATCAGTTTTAACTATGAAGTTATTAGCTGATAATAACGGTAAGAAAATGGGTAAGAGTGAAGGAAACGCTTTCTTTTTAAGCGACACCGCCAATGATATGTATGGCAAGATTATGTCTTGGGCAGACGGGGTTCTGCCGTCAGCTTTTGAACTTTGCACGGAAATTGATATGTTAGAGGTTGAAAAAATGATTAAAGAAATAAATCCTCGAGATTTAAAAATGAGACTAGCTTACGAAATTACTAAAATTAATCACGGGGAAAAAGGAGCCCAGGAAGCCCAAGACCATTTTATTAAAATCGTTCAAAACAAGGAGGTTCCTGATGAAATTGAAGAGAGAAAAATTACTGAAAATAAAATGAACGTTGTTGATTTATTAATTCTATTAGAGCTTGCTCCGAGTAAAACAGAAGCTCGCCGATTAATTGAACAGGGAGGAATTAAAATTGGTAATGCTGAAAATTTAGTGGTCATTTCTGATGTTAAGGCCGAAATTGAATTAGTAAGTGACTTAATTGTTCAGCGTGGCAAGCGTCAATTTATTAAAATTGTAAAATAAAGATATGTTGTATTTGGATGAAGTAAAAAAAGAGTTAAGTGAAGTTTTAGGCTGTTTGCCTAAAGATTTTGTTTACCCGCCTAATTTAGAGTTGGGAGATTTAAGCATCCCTATGTTTGATTTGGCAAAAACTAAGGGGGTAAGTCCAGTAGAGCTAGCTAAGACAACGGCTGACTCTTTTTCTGTCTTAGAAAGTATTAAAGAAGTAAAGGCGGTTGGTCCCTATTTAAATTTTTATCTTGAGTCGGGAAATTTTATCAAGCGAGCACTTGGAGAAATTAAAGATCAAAAAGAAAAATTTGGTATAAACAACCTTGGTGAACAGGCGGGAGTAATGATTGAGTATTCAAATGGAAACACTCATAAAGAAATTCACATTGGACACTTGCGAAATATTTCTTATGGAACCGCTGTTTCTAAAATTTTAGCAGCCAATGGTTATGAGGTTATTCCGGTTTCTTATATCAATGATTTTGGAATTTTTACCGCCAAAACTCTTTGGAACTGGCAGAGAAATCCAGAGTATGCGAAGTCAACCGCTCCTCGTGGTTACTTATTGGGAAAATGTTATAGTGAAGCCTCGGCTAAAATCGGTGACGATGAAACCGCTAAAAAAGAAGTTAGTGAATTAATGAAAAGTATTGAGAGTCGAACTGGAGATGCTTATAAATTATGGCAAGAAACCAGACAATGGAGTATCGACTACTTTAATGAAGTTTATCGCGATTTAGGAATTAAATTTAAAGACACTTTCTATGAAAGCGATTTTATTGATACTGGATTAAAAATTAAAGATGAATTACTCGCTAAAGGGATTTTAAAATTGAGCGAAGGAGCAGTAATTGCTGACTTAAATGAATATGGTTTAGGTGTTTTGCCGGTCATTAGGTCTGATGGCACGGCACTTTATCCAGTTGCTGACTTGGCTTTAGCCTCTGCTAAATTTAATAAGTATAAACTTCAAGAATCAATTTATATTGTTGATGTTAGGCAGAGTTTGTATTTTAGTCAGTTATTTAAATTAGTCGAGCTTCTAGGTTATAAGGAAAAAATGACCCACTTGTCTTATGATTTTTTAACCTTAAAATCAGGCATGATGGCCTCTCGCACCGGCAATGTTATTACTTTTAAAGAGTTATTAGACGAAGCCTTAAGTAAAACTTCGGTAGAAATCAAAAAGCGACATGAAGATTGGTCTGAGGAAAAAGTTTTAGAAGTTGCTCGAAGTCTATCTTTATCAGCGATGAAATTTGAAATGATTAAGGTGTCATCTGATAAAGTTATTACTTTTGATATGGCTGATGCTTTAAAATTTGAAGGCTTCACTTCAGCTTATTTACAGTATACGGGTGCTAGGATTTGTAGTCTCTTAAAAAAGAGTGAAGGGCTGGAAGTGGTGGAGGCGGATTTTAAAGATTTAACCGAAGCTAAAGAATTTAGACTAGTTGTTAAAATGGAACAATACGGTGAAGCAGTGATTAAGGCTGGTATTTCTCGAGATCCTTCAGTTATTGCCAGATATTTGTTTGAATTAGCCCAAGACTTTAATGATTATTATCACGAAGTTAATATTATAAAAGCAGAAAACAAAGTTCGTGCGGCTCGTTTAGTTTTGGTTTGTGGTGTAAAACAAGTTTTGGAAAATGGTTTTGATTTGTTGGGCCTTACTTATTTAACTGAAATGTAATTTTAATATATATGACTTACGAAAAAGATGATTTGATGGATAAAATTGTTTCTTTAGCTAAACGTCGCGGCTTTATTTCTCCGGCTTGTGAAATTTATGGTGGTTTGGCTGGTAGTTATAGTTATGGCCCATATGGCGTTACTTTAAAAAATAATGTTAAACGTTTGTGGTGGAAAAAGTTTGTTGAAGATCAAGACAATATGTATGGCATTGATGGGCCAATTTTACTTCATCCTAAACTTTGGGTAGCCTCTGGTCATATCGGTGGTTTTAACGATGCCATGGTTGATTGTAAAAAATGTAAAAAAAGATTTAGAGCTGATCATGTAGTTGAAAGTGCTACTGGCCTCGACTTGGAAGGGAATTTAGAAAAAATGAATGAGGCGCTAAAAGGAATTAAATGTCCTTTATGCGGTGCTTTAGATTGGACTGAGGCTCGATTTTTCAACATGATGTTTAAGACTGATATGAATGGTCTTGATGAGCCAATTTATCTTCGCCCAGAAACAGCTGGAGCTATCTTTGTAGAGTTTAAAAACGTAGTTGATGTTATGCGTCCTAAACTTCCTTTTGGAATTGCCCAGATTGGAAAAGCTTTCCGTAACGAAGTGGTGGTGGGTAATTTTATTTTTAGAACTCGTGAGTTTGAACAAATGGAGATAGAATATTTTATTGACCCCGAAGTTGATTGGGATTCTGTTTTTGAAAACTTTTTAGATAAACAAGAAGAATTTGCTCAAGAAATTGGTGTGCCTAAAAATAAATTACGTCGCTATGAGCACCCAAAAGAAAAATTATCTCATTATTCCCGCAAGACGGTTGATATTGAATTTGACTCTCCCTTTGGTGGTTTTAAAGAATTATGTGGTTTAGCTCATCGTGGTGATTTTGATTTAAAAAAACATAGTGAATTTTCCAATGAAAAGCTGGAGTATTTTGATGCGGTTAATAATCGTCGTTTTACACCACACGTAATTGAACCCTCGTTTGGTTTGGATCGGGCGATTTTAGTGTCTTTATTGTCGGTTTATTATGAGGAGACAATTGGTGAAGATACTCGGGTAGTAATGAGATTTCCTCATAAGATTGCCCCAGTTTCAATCGCCGTTTTCCCCTTACTTAAAAATAAACCAGAATTAGTTGAGAAGGCTAGAGAAATTTTTAATATGTTACGCCAAGATTATCGTTGTGAGTTTGATGATAACGGAAATGTTGGTAAACGCTATCGTCGTCAAGACGAAATTGGTACCCCATTTTGTATTACGGTTGATTTTGATTCTTTAGAAGATGATAGCGTGACGGTTCGTGATCGCGATACTATGGAGCAACCAAGAATAAAAATAAATGAACTTAAAAACTTTTTTAAGGAAAAGTTTTAAAATTTTTTGCAAAAAATATTTTTTTATTTTTAAAAGGAGAAAATTTTTTCTCCTTTTTTGTTTTTTCAACTCGGAGAAGTAATTTATTTTTTAAAATATTTTTTTTATCTTTTTTTCTTCCGGTGTTTTTAAGTAGTAATTATAAGGCTGTTTCTTGTTTTTTAAAACTTAGTAACAAGAAAATTTTTAATTTAAAAAAAATTTAGACACTCTTAAGAAATAAAAAATTTTTTCTTAAAAAAGTATTGCTAACTATAAACCTAGGATGTATAATTATAGTATAAGTTTCTCGGTCGATTTTTTTAAAAAAAATTGTTTAAAAATTTCTTTAAACATCAATTAGTAAAGGAGGTGATATTATGCCAGCTAAAAAACCTGCTGCTAAAAAAGTAGTTAAAAAAGCTGCCCCTAAAAAGGCCGTTAAAAAAGTAGCTCCTAAAAAAGTAGTTAAAAAAGCTGCCCCTAAAAAGGCTGTTAAGAAGGCTGTTAAAAAAGTTGCTCCTAAGAAGGTGGTAAAAAAAGCTGCCCCTAAAAAGGCCGTTAAAAAAGCCGCTCCTAAGAAGAAATAGTATTTAACATACTTAGCTTTTATATAAAATCAATAAAGTTTATTGATTTAAAAATTATACATAAACCATCCTAGAAATAGGGTGGTTTTTGTATGCTAAAAATCTTTATCAAAAAATCAGGTTGTATGTGTTATGGTTTAAAAATGAAAAAGATATTTTTTATTAGCATTACTTTGATAGCGGTTTTTGTTTTTTATCTGTCTTATCTTTCTTGGTTTAAGACGGATAGTTTTAAAATTTTTTTCTTTGATGTTGGGCAGGGCGATTCGGCTTTAATTATTACTCCTGGTGGAAAAACTATTTTAATAGACGGCGGCCCAGATGATAAGGTGTTGCGGCAACTAGGAGAAGCGTTGCCTTTTTGGCAGAGAAAAATTGATTTACTGATAATAACCCACGCACACGACGATCATATTGCTGGTTTAATTTCTGTCAGTCGTCGTTATCAGATTAAACAAGTCTTGTATAATAATTTAAGTTTTAAAACACCAGTTTTGGAAACGTTAACTAAAATTTTTAAAACAGGTCAGCTTAAAATGATATCGGCTAGTGAGGGAATGAGTTTCAGTTTTAGCGCCAACTGTTCTCTTGGGGTTTTATCGGCCAGCCAAGAAAATAATTTAGATGAAAATGATTATTCAATTGTTACCATGTTTAATTGTTTAAATAAAAAAATATTATTAACTGGAGACGCGGGGAAATATATAGAAGATTATTTGCTTAGTAAAAATAATGATTTAAAATCAGACATTTTAAAAATTTCTCATCATGGTTCAACTTCGGCGAATTCAGAAAACTTTTTAAAGGCGGTAAATCCTAAATTGGCCGTTATTTCAGTCGGTCAAGATAATAAATTTAATCATCCTAATTTGACAATTTTGGAAAGATTTAAAAAAATGACTGTGGATATCTACCGGACAGACAAGCTCGGTACTATAATTTTTTTAGCTAATAATAAACTAATAAAACTTATTAAATAGCTGTGTATAAAAGACCTCGTTTGCACCCTTGACAAAGATTAGATGGTATGATATATTTAATCGTTAACAATTGAAACAGAAATAAAGGCCATTTTAAACGGGTCAGGCACGACAAGCATGGGGATGTTCTTGCTAGGGTTTTTTGGGCTTACAAAAGTTGATGAACAAGCAGTTATCATTTTTTGTGAGCTCTGGAATTCCTAGCAGATATTTTCTTGCCTACCCGTTTAAGCTGGTCTTTTTTATTGTTAAAATTTATTTCCTGTGTTAGCCTTTATTTATAAATAAAAAAATATGTCAAAAACTAAACCAGAAATTTTTCAAGCACTTCTTAATTTGCATAAGATGCTAATGGAAAACCAAAAAGCAGATTACGAGAAAAAATATGGCGCTATTTCAAATACTAACCAATACTTTCAGTTGGTTTTAAGTCATGAAGACTTTGCTTGGCTCAGGGAGTTGTCGGTTTTAATTTCGTCTTTTGATGAAATTTTAGAAAGTGATAATCCGGATGTTAGCGCTGTTTCCAGTAAAATAATTTCTCTGCTAACCGAAGATGAGGATAAAGATTTTTATCAACACCTAAAAAAGATAATTGACGACAATTTGCCGCTCGTCGAGACAATTAGCGGTTTAGTTGAAGATTTAAAAAACCCTGCTTAGTTTGCAGGGTCTTTTTTTAATTAGTTTTGGTTGAGGTGGCCACTGGCGTTGAGGTGCTAATAGTTTCCGGGGTCGAACTGGCTAGTGATTTTCCGACTAAACAAACTTCTTGCCAAGGCACATAGTGCGATTTAAATCTAGTAGATTTATTTTCACCGTTGGCATAGGTGACACTGTAATCAAAGTAAGCATCTGCTCCATTGTGAGCTTTTTCGGTACACTTTTTTTCACCTGGTTTTAAATCGGTTGTTTCTATTAATTTAGTTGGAGCAGGTTTGGTAATGTTATAAATCACAGGCTTACTTGATGATGCAATGCGTCCATCCTTTTTGCCCCAGAAATCAAAATAAATATCATTTTTAACAATTCTAGATTGAATTAAAATATAATTACCAGTGTCGTTTAAGAAGCGGGTATCTGGCCATGGGTCATAGACAGCCGCATCGGTGCCAGCGGGTTCGTAATAAGAAACCCGATAAGAGTGATTTTGTCTGGCCGTAATTGGTAGTCCTGATTCTAGGGCTGATCTAAAAATAGTTGTCGCTACCTGACATAAACCGCCGCCATACTCCGGGATGGTTTTATTATTTTTAATAACCAGTTCTGGCAAGTATCCTGTGGAAGCGTCAATTTCTCCTAAGGCTTCAACTAAAGAAAATTCTTCTCCGGGGGCAATTAGCATTCCGTTTACTGCTTCAGCTCCAACAGCGATGTTGTGTCGACGATTAGTTGGTGAACCAACAAAATTTGAATGGCCAGTGCCAAGTATTTCTTCAATATGTAGATTATTAGCATCTTCTGTTACCTCACTTTTTACAACATCAATTATTAAGCCAACCTGGTTGTTTTTTTGATTTAAATATTGTTCTTTGATATTTAAAGCGCTGTTTTCTAAATTTAATTTTAAACCATCGCTTCCTATTTGCCAGCTAGACATTTTACCATTTTTAATTTCATAGCGAGGCAGTTTAACTTCTTGATCAATATCGGAGGCGATTTTATCTTTCAAATAATCATTTATTTTATTTAAATCAAGAGATAATTTTAAATTATCAGCCGATCCATCACTAATTATCCAAGAAGCTAAGACATCTTTTTTAACCATCCAGGTGCTTGTGGCGGTAGTACTAGCTAACAATTCCAGGTTTCCACGACTGATTAAATTTTGAGCCTCAGACTTTAGTGGTTCTAAATCTTTTGCATAAACAGTTGGTCTGGCGGTTATTGTTTTTAGTTTTATTTCTTCATCTTCCAAAGATTTTAATTGGTTTTCAATATCGTTTAAAGCTAAATTAAAATCAATTTCTTTGCCGATAGTTTCTGGCTCAATTTGAAACTCCACCTCATTCCCGACATCTTTTCTAATTTTAAACGTTGCGTTTTTGGGAGCTATTTCAACATCTTTTAAGTTTTCTCTAATAAACATCTTAGCTCTTTCAGCGTCGAAAGAATAAATCATTTCCGGGTTTTTATAAAAGACTTTTGAAATAGAGTTTTTTAAATAACTTAAAAAAGAATCGGTGTAATTAAATTCAACTAAATTATTTATAGTTTCTTCTCTATTATAAATAAAAATCGGAAAGCTCAAATCAGTGGTGGCGGCGGTTATAGACGGTAAAAAAATTTTTTTATCATTATATGAGACAAGAATTCCAGTCGTTTCTTTATTGGAAGCAGCAGCAGCTAATTTTTCTTCGGCTTCTTCTAGGGTTAGTCCGCTTAATTCAACAGAACCTATTTTAACGCCAGGATTAATGCGGTTGCGATATTTTAAACTCCAATTAATGTAAAAAATTCCTAAAAAAATAATTATTAACAATAAAGAAACCATTGAAATGATTATGGTTTTAGGCTTTTGTTTTAATGCTTTCATATTTTTTACCAAAATATTTATCGATTTCCACCAAGAAGCTCATTAATAATTTCTTTGGCGGTTATATTTTGGCGATTAGTGGTTTCAAGGTTTATTTGCAAATTTAAAACTTGTCCGGTATTAATATTTTTCGGTAGTTTTTCTATGGGAAGATAAACAAGGTTATTGTCTCTGTCTTTTAGAATCGCCTGGGAACTGTTTATTTCTTTAACAATCAAATCGTAATTCATTTTTTTAACTGGCCTTAATTTCAATTTTTTTAGAATTTAGTTTCTTTAAATTGATGGTTAGTGTTCCGTTGTCCAAAGAGGCTTCAACTTTATGATTATCAACTTCTGATGGTAAAATAATTGATCTTGAGAAAAATCCGTAAGAACATTCTTTATAGAAATAATCTTCATAATTTACCGTTAAGTTGTTAAATTTTTGACATTTAATAGTTAAAAGATCGTTGTGTAAGGAAATTTTTAAATCTTCTGGTTTTACTCCGGCAATGTCTGATTTGATAATAATTTCTTTGTCGTTCTGATAAACATCAACGAGCAATTGATTTTCTAAGTTTTTTTCACCAACTAACTGATCAACCTCTTGATATTTCGTTTCATCAATTTCTGATTCGTTATTTTTGGCAAATAAATTGTTAAACATATAGTTTTTTGTTTGATGTGGGCCCGTGCAGACTCGAACTGCAGACCTCTACGATGTCGACGTAGCGCTCTAACCAACTGAGCTACGAGCCCTAAATTTGGCTCTTCCCTAAGTATCAATATTTATTATGTTATCAGCTTTAATGTTAAAAGTAAATAATAAAAAACAATCGTTTAAAGATTGTTTTTGTGCTCCCAGATGGAATCGAACCATCGACCCCCGCTTTATAAGAGCGGTGCTCTA
>CAZEBE010000005.1:6630-20577 GCA_964510275.1 uncultured Gammaproteobacteria bacterium | reverse complement strand
CTGCTCGCAACATGGGCATTGAAATCAAAGATTAATAATAATTAAAGTGGGAGTCTTCGTGACGTTTGCACCACAACCAAAACTATGAAAAATGAAGAAAAAAAGGTGTCAACTGCACCTAAAAAAGTGGCTAAAAAGAAAAAGAGTTTTACTGACATCTATGATGCTAATAAAACTTATTCCATTGCCGAGGCTTTAGATATCGTCAAGAAGATTACTACTACTAAATTTGATTCCTCAGTTGAAGTTCACTTTCGCCTAGGTATTAACCCTAAAAAAGGTGACCAGCAAGTTCGTGGTGCTGTTTCCCTACCTAACGGTACTGGTAAAACAGTTCGCGTAGCTGCTTTCGTATCTCCTGAGAACGAAAAGGCTGCTAAAGAAGCGGGTGCTGATTTAGTAGGTAATGATGACTTAATTGAAGAAATTAAGAAATCTGGTAAAACCGACTTTGAGGTTGCTGTAGCTGAACCTGCTATGATGAGAAATTTAGCTGGTATCGCTAAAATCTTAGGTACTCGCGGTTTAATGCCATCTCCTAAAAATGATACTGTTACCCCTAACGTAGCACTCGCTGTTTCCGAACTTAAGAAAGGTAAAATTAGCTATAAGAATGATGATACTGCTAACTTACATTGTTTAATCGGTAAAGTAAGTTTTGACACTGCTAAATTAGTAGAAAACTACAATGTTTTAGTAGATAACGTTAGAAAAGCTAAGCCATCATCCGCTAAAGGTTCATATCTTAAAGCGGTTAGCATTTGTTCTTCAATGAGCAAGGGCGTACGTGTTATTGTTTCCTAATATTATACAAATATACTCAAAAAAGACTCTTTTATAGGGTCTTTTTTGGTTTTATTGACAATCGCACCTTAAATGTTATAATTATCTCCGTAAGTATTCTAAAAAAAAGAGAGCCTTCGGGCTACCTATAATTAACTAGGAAAAGGTCGTCTTACCTTTTTAAACAAAACGTTATTTCCTGTTAAAAGGAAATAACTAAGAATGAAAACCATGAAGAAATTATTTGTTGGCGGATTATCTTGGGGCACTACTGATGAGTCCTTAGCCGCTGCTTTCTCTCAAGCTGGTACCGTTTTATCCGCAGTAGTTATCAAGGATAAAATGACTCACCGCTCAAAGGGTTTTGGTTTCGTTGAAATGACAAACGATGATGAAGCAGATGCTGCTATCGAAATGTGGAACAATCAAGAAATTGATGGCCGCAAAGTTGTTGTTAACGAGGCTCGCCCTCTTGAAAAGAGATTCTAACTTTTCGAGAAACTTCAGTCTAAAAAATTCGTTTGAAAATATAGCTGAATAAAAAAAATACCCTTATGGGTATTTTTTTTAATTAAAATAAAATTACTACTTAAAGATTTTTCAACAAAACCTTTTTCTCCTTAAATTTTCCATTTTTAATAATATCTGAATGCCCAGGAATAATAATATCAAAATTATCAACAATATATTTTTTTGTTGCTAAAAAATCTTTAAGATTATATGGTTTTAAATCATAGTATTTTTTATCATTAAAATCTCGGAATGTCTTAATTGCGTCACCAGCAATAATACATTTTTTATTATTTTTTACAAAAGACAACGAACTGTGCCCCGGCGTATGACCAATGGTTTCCAAAACAAGAACATTTTCCGATATATTAAATTCTTTATCGAATAAAATAATTTCATTTTTCTTTATTATTTTATTAAAAAATTTAAAAGTAAATATATCACTAGACCTAATATTATCAAGATAAAACCATTCTTTTTTATTTAAATAAATTTTTATTTCTCTATTTAAAAATAAATCTATATTTAAACAGTGATCATAATGTAAATGAGATAAAAATACTTTATTTATTTTATATTTTTGTAAAATTTTTATAATTTCACCTCTAACTGCATAATGTCCAACATCAAAAAGAATAACATCGTTTCCATCTTTTATCAAAGAAACTGAAGAATATCCAATTCCGCCATACTTTGTTTTATATGGTATTCCTGGTATCAATAATTCAAACTTTAATTTTTTCATAATTATTATTTGATAGACTTATACAAATTATTAATTAATTTTATTCTGTCACAGGCTTGATCAAAATCAACTAAGTTTTTATCTTTATTGCCAGTTTTAATATACTTTGTTAAATTTTTAATTAACTCTTTATGAGCAGAACCATAAATGTCGCTATTTGGGGGCACGCTAAACCTAACAGGAGGGGTGTTAATAATATCTACGTCTAAAGATGTTTCTAATGATTTCCCATTAATAACAGCTCTACCATTTTCAAAAATTATAAACAAGCTACTGTTTAAATCATTAGGCAAAGAAGAGACAGTAATTTCCAGATTAACAAAAGTTTTATCAAGTTTAAATTGTGCTATAAATAAATCCTCGGTATTAATTATTTTGTGATAAATCTTTTCCTTAACTGCACTAAAAATTTTGATTGCTTTATATGATTTTAATAAACTAATTATAATATCAATAATATGCACTCCTTGATTAAACAAAATACCACCTTCTTTGTCTTTATTTCCTTGCCAAGATTTTAAATAATAATTCTTGGGGCGAAACCATCTCACGCTACCAAAAATATAAATTGGCTTACCGAGAGTATTGGAGTTTATAATTTTTTTTAATTCAATAATTGGTTTATTATATCTATTCTGAAAAACTATAAAAAGTTTATTTTTATAATTTTTATTACTTTTAACTAAATCAATATCAAATTTATTTATCGATCCTGGTTTTTCACAAAGACAATACTTATTTTTCTTTAATACCGTATTAATAATTTTGGCATGTGTGTTATGAGGCGTACACACATTAATAACGTCGGACGATGAAATTAACTTATCTAAACTGCTATAATTTTCACAATCATTACTGTTAGCCACTAATTTTCCCTTTTTTGTTTTTATGTCAAAAACTCCGATTAATTCTGAATCTTGGCTATTTCTAATTGCTAAAATATGTTTTTTAGATATACGACCACAACCAACAATTCCATATTTAACTCTGTTACTAATTATTATTTTTTTTAAATAATCAACAGATTTTCCTGATCCATAAATACGATTTTCTAAAGGAATATGCGTTTCTAAAGAAAAGAATAAACCTTTTATTTTTTCACGTTGTATCCAAGAAAAAAATTTTTTATAATTTATATCTCCTTCTCCAAGAATTGAATAATCATTACTAACAAAAGAATAATCCTTAATATGAACGTATTTTATATAGTCCTTTATTAACAGAAGTTCATCATAATCAATTGATTTTCCTTTTTTATATAGATTTCCTGGATCAAATAAAATCTTTATTCTATTGCTCTTAAAAAATTCTATAAATTTTTTTAAATAATTAATATCATCAATATTGCACACTGGTTCATTTTCAATAAGTAATATTTTATTATACTTTTCAGCTAATAATATAAGTTTATCAATATCTGATTTAATATCTGATATTTTAAATTTTTGATACTTTAAAAAAGAAAAAATTCTAATGTATTTGGTATTAAATAAATCAGCAATTTTAAATATACTTTCATACGAATTTTCATTTTTTAAAAAAAAGTGATTATCAGCCAAATTGTTAACCGAACCACCAAGATAATTCCATTTAAGTAAAGGAGAGGCTATACAAGAAATTTTAATATTATTTTTTTTAAAATAATTAGCATATTTCTTTAACTCTGAAATATTAATATTTCCAACATTTTTTTTATTAAACGACCTTATTTCTACGTACTTTAAATTATGATTTTTTAAAAAATCAACAACCTCATTTATGTCGTCACTAATCTCATCATTAATTATAGATATTTTAATCATGAATATTTTTTATAGATTTTTTTAGAATATTATTAACTTTCTCAATATTAATATTAGGATTAAAACCAGTCCATAAATTAAATGCCTTTATAGCCTGAAAAATCATCATATACATACCCGAGCAAACCTTAGCTCCTCTTTTTTCTGCGTTTATTAATAATCTAGTTTTATAAGGATTAAAAATTGCATCAAAAAAATATTTATTTTTAATATCCACCTCTTTAAATATAGTTTTTTTTATTATCTCTTCTTGTTCATTGGGAAACATTCCAACAGGAGTTGCATTAATAATAATATTTGAAGAAACTAAATAATTTTTAATATTAATATCATTTAATTTTTTGAATAAAATTTCACCATTAGATATTGTTTTTGAAAGTTTTTTAGCTTCTGTTAAATCGTGATTTAAAATTACTATTTTTTTTGTTTTTTTATATAACGAATAAATAATTGCCCTCGCTGCACCACCAGACCCAATAATTAAAACATTATCTGATTTATCAATTTTTTTTAACTTAAATTCAATAGCCGAAAAAGCTCCATAAGAATCAGTGTTGTAACCGATTGTTTTACCATTTTTAAAGACAATCGTATTAACAGCTCCAATATTTTTTGATTCTTGAGTTACTTCATCCAAATATTTTATAATATCTATTTTATAAGGCAAAGTAACATTTATTCCACAAAATCCTAAATTATTCAAACCAACTAATGATTTTTTAAGATTTTTTTTAGAAGATATACGTATTTTTAAGTGTCTATATTCTAAGCTACACGAATTTGCTAGATACTCAAATAAAATATTAGACACACTATGGTCAACTGGATTTCCTATAAGGGCCGAGTAAAACATAAATTACTTATTAAAAAAATTTTTAATCATCCTTGCTTGGTTTTTAATCTTTTTTTCAACTTCAATGCCACTTAAAGATGAAGCTTCATTCCAAAAACAAACAGTTCTTAAAACAAAAAATGGCAATAATTCTTTAGACCTTTTCAATATGTGTCGTTCATCTTCTTTTAGTACATAATGTAACCAATTTGATAAAATAATTGACCAAAGATTAGCACTTAAATTACAATCTTTTTCTAAAATTATCTTATTTATTTTGTCCTTAACATCTATTTTAAGCCATGGTATTTTTTTCAAATTAACTAATAAAAAATTTATTTCTTTAATAACTAAATCATTGGCTTTATCTCGATTCACAAATTTTTTATTTTCACTAATACAGACTACGTTATTTTTATTTATAATTTTTACTAAGTTTAAAGTATTGTTTTTATTTTTTATAGTACTAATTGCGGCAGCAACAACTTGAGGAAACATATTTTCAAGTTTCGGAAAGCTAGGCTTATGTATTTTGTATCCAAGATTTATTTGTTGAGCATAAGTAGCAAATTGAGCCGCTCTAATAGAAAACAAAATATCTATTCCATAATAAAAAGACTCTTTTGGAATATAATTTTTAATAATTTTATTAGCAATTTTTTTATTAAAAGCAAAGTCGCCAGCAATTGGTTGACGAATATCAAGATTAAAAAATGTATAAATAATAGGATAAGCAAAATTATTTGTAGTACTACCTTCAAATCTACTTCTCTTATAAAGTGGCCAAACAAAATCACATTTTTTATTTTTATTAAAAAATGGTTCTAAAAATTTAGTAACCCAATCAATTTTTATACTTTTAAGATCGGCGTCCAAAGTAATAAAAATATCATATTTTTTGTAAAATCTTTTCAAAAAATAAATTAAATTTTTTCCCTTACCTCGAATACCTTTTGTCCTAATAGATAATTTTAAAAAATTAGTTTTAGTCTTTAAGAATACCTCACTAGTTTTATCTGGACTACAATTATCAACATTAACTATTACAACCTCTGAAATTTCAGGAAATTTTTTAAACGCCAAAACTAAACCCTTGT
This sequence comes from uncultured Gammaproteobacteria bacterium, assembly GCA_964510275.1. GTDB lineage: Bacteria > Patescibacteriota > Patescibacteriia > Patescibacteriales > UBA12465 > JAEZRQ01. Next base: position 14,808 of record CAZEBE010000005.1, on the reverse strand, counting down.
CTATCATTCTGGTAACAAAAGCTATGTTGTCAGCCTCGTTGTATGAAGGAATAATTATAGCGATTTTCATAATTTTGCTATATGTCAAATAGAAATAGCAATAAATAAATAAATAAATAAATAAATTAATAAATTAATTATTTATTTATACTATTTTTTAAATCTTTAACACTTTTTGCTCCATTTTTTAAAACAGCCAAATAAATTTCATGACTAGGTATTTCCCTAAAATTTTTAATACCATTATTTTTCGCCAAATACTTTAATTTTAAAATTATTTTTTTATTAACTTTATTTAAATTATTCTCCACATATTCCATTAGATCATTACTTTTTTTATCCATGCTGTTTAACATCCATATATCAAATTTCCATCTTCTATCATTATATTTTGTTTTTAAACCAATATAATACCCATTAGGTGCCCACTCTTGCGGATTACTAACATAATCATAATAAAGATGACCAGTAAAATTATTATTTGATATTATTTTAAATAATGCCTTTAAAGATGTCTCCTTATTAAGATTTTTATTAATAACATATATATCAATATCCCCGTCCAACATTAAATCTAATTTATAACTACCCATTATAAAAACATCCCCAAATTTTGAAAGAGTTTTTATAATATTTGTTTTTTTCAAAATATCATCAGCCTCTTTTTTTACTATTATAGAATTAGCTAATAAATCTTTTTTCATATAGTTATTTATATACCTATATTAGATTAAATATTCTATTTTGTAAATAAAACCCCCAATATCTTTTAGACATTGGGGGGTAATTTATAAAATTAGATTTTTGTCACCAAAAGATTGATAATGTTGTAGGAGTTGTTTTTCAACAAACCTATTTAAATACCAAACATTGGAAATCAGATCTTCAAAAACAACTTCGCCACCTATCCTTGCCTTATAAGCAGAGTCAACTATTTTTTTAAACTCTCCTAGGTCTATTAAACTAGCTGCTTCATTTATGTCGACGTAAGACACTGGAAATTTATTATTTAAGAGAATAATCAAATTTCTCGTCCCCCAAAGACATGACTTATAAAAAAGTTTAGTGCTCATAGCACTTTCACCTAATCTTGATAAAATTATTGAATCAGAAGCTCTGCCTAACTGAAACTTTATATCCCTTAGCAAAGAGACTAAAGTAATAGCTGGGGGAGAAAATGATTCAATAATTTTTTGGCCTCTCAGAGTTAATCCTTTCAACGCAACCATTCTTAAAAAAATACTAGATTCAAAAGGAATATCAAGTTGCCCAAGTAAAAACTCATTAATTTCGTAAGGATAAATTCGATACTTATCATCACAAGCGAGTTTCAGGTTTAGTGTTTTTTCGTCAATTATTTTATCTTTTTCATATAAAACACCTATTTCGTAATCACTGCTATCAAGATAATCATTCCTAGCTCTAGACCCATAAAGAAATATAGAGACAGGATTAGAAAAACTTTCAATTTTATCCAATATTTCATCTATTTCTTTCATATTTTGTCTCCTTTCTTTATTTATGCATTCTTTTTAACAACATTTCCGTCAAATAATCAATATTTAAAAAATGATCATTTACAATTTTTTCGATATCATCTTTTAAAACATAATTATTTAAACTAATTTGTAATAAGTGAGGAGGAACAAGAGACCCTCCTGTTTCAGTCATGGCCAAGATAGAACATTTTACACCAAATTCTTCAAATATTTTTTCAGAAAGATTTTTAACAAGGTAGCTCATGACTCTCCCCGTGTGATAAACTGGATTTTTTCCAGGCCAAGCTTCCATTGATGATGGTCGAAAAATAGGAATAACACCACTCAATGAATTTCCTCGGCCAACAACCCCCTCTTCCCCACATTCAATACAGCTTCCTAACCCCAATATATATACCTGAGATGGGTTAACTTTAACTGATACTGAATATAAATCTGGTACAAGTTTACGAGCTAATGAATTTAGATTATTTTCTAAAGGTTCGATAACTTCATAATAGTTTTTTACTGAAGTTAAATGGCTGCTAATTACAGGGACACATAAAGTAACATCTATAATCACTCCTTTTCGACAAACCATGACTTTGATGTCTTGGCCTAAGTTAGAAAATTTAGGACGAGGAAATACTCCTGTTTTGTCCCAAAAATAATTTTCCAATTCATAGGTCAATTTTTCACAAATGGTCATTGGATTGTGATACAGAACGACAGAGGTGTCGTTTGCCTTAGGTTGTGTAGCATCTGGCACATCCTCAATACTACGTGGGTTATACCAAAATTTATTTTTTGTATATTGGGTAGAATTACTTTCCACAACAACATCACATTCTTTTAAATTTGGTAATACAGAAAAAAGATAAGGAAGTATAGCTTTTTTATTTATACTTTCAATATCTATAGAGTGATTTCCAAAGTTACTACTCATCCTACCATTAACAATAATTTTTATTGGTTTTATCATTTTAGAATAACCAAAATTATTTTCAAACAAGCCAGCACCAATATAAAGTTTATCAACATTATGATGCAAAACACAACCAAAATTATTTAAACAATACTTTGAGTATTCAATAGAAACCAATTCTGCCAAAGCATCAGCCAGAGTATCAGGATGCCCTAGCCCCTTTCTCTCAACGATCTCCAAATACCTAGATTCGGGATCAAAGAATTCTTGATCAATCTTTAAAAAGTCCATGATTATTCTTTTTTTAATTGTTTATACTATTTTTAACGTACTTTAATTTTATTAAACATTAACAATATTTTTAATTTTTGTCAAATAATATTATGAATCTATTAAAAAGAACCACAAAAAGTGGTTCATTTTAATGTCTAAATTATTTATTCTTTTCTTCGTAAGCTTCAATAACTTTTTTAAGTCCTTCAGAGGCTAAAATAGAACAATGAATTTTTTGTTGAGGTAAGCCACCTAATTCATCAACTGTTTCTTGCCATTTGTAGTTTTTGGCATCTTCTAAGGTCATTCCCTTCACTTTCTCAGTCATTATTGAAGCGGTGGCAATATTAGAAGCACAACCAAATGATAAAAATTTAACATCCTCCACGCGACCGTCTTTAACCTTTAAAGAGAAAGATAATTGATCGCCGCAGACCATGTTTCCCACTTCAGCGGTAGCATCAGGGTTTTTAATCTCCCCAACATTCTTGGGATGTAAAAAATGTTGAACTGTTTTTTTAGTATAATTTAGTGACATATTTTTATTTTTTAATCGGCGTAAACTTTCTAAGACGGGTAACCGTTTTCTTTAAAGCTTCCACCGTATAATCGATTTCTTTTTTATTATTAAATTTACCAAGGGTAAATCTTATACTACTGTTTAAATTGTCTAGCGTCAAGCCAATCGCTTGCAAGACATAGGAAGTCTTTAGGTTGTGAGCGCTACAAGCAGAACCAGTGGAGACGCAAATACCCTTCATCGACAAATCCATCAAAATTGCCTCCCCTTCAATTCGAGAAAACAAAATATTTAAATTATTAGGAGTTCTCTCTTGTAAACTGCCATTTAAATGAACCTCGGGGATTTCCGCTTCAATTCTGGACCACATATAATCACGAAGTTCTTTTATGTTCTTTAAGTGCTCGCTCTTTTCTTGATAAGCTAATTCTAATGCTTTAGCCATGCCAACAATGTTCGCAACATTGTAAGTTCCCGCTCTTAAACCATTTTCCTGCTCACCGCCAGCAATCAGCGGCTCAATTTTAGCTTTAGGGTTAACATAAGCTACACCAACACCTTTGGGACCATAAAATTTATGAGCACTAAGGCTGGCGAAATCTAGTCCTAAATCGGCAATATCAATATCTAAATATGGGATAGCTTGAACAATATCACTGTGGAAATAAGCTCCTTTGTCGTGAACTAATTTAGCAATCTTCTTAAGATCTTGAATGCTACCAATTTCATTGTTCACCGCCATTACCGAAACCAAGACAGTATCTGGTCTAATCATCTTTTCAAGGGCTACCATATCAATCAAGCCATCACTGGTCACCGGAGCTAAATCTAACTCAAAGCCATGTTTAACAAGCTGTCTAGCGGCTTGTAAAACGCAAGGGTGTTCAATGGCTGAGACAATCAAATGTTTCCCTTTTTCTTTATTAGCAAACATCACCCCCTTAATGATAAAATTATTGGACTCACTGGCTCCGCTGGTAAAAATTACCCCTCGAGACTCTGCGCCCAATATTTTAGCGATTTTTTCTCTAGCTGCCTCTAAAACTAGGTTATTTTGTTGACCCAAATAGTGAATTGAGGAGGCATTACCGTACTCACTAGTTAAATATGGCTTCATAGCAGCTAAAACTCGGGGGTCAAGCCGGGTGGTGGCTGCATTGTCTAAGTATATCTTCATAATCTTGTAATATTATTATAAGTTTTCTTATTATAGACAATTTATTTGATTTTGGGTAGACCCTCTTAAATAACAAAAACTGAGCCCGTAAAGACTCAGTTTTTATATTTTAGAGACTAATTATTTCACAAGCTCAATTCCCTTTACCACAATGTCTTTAACTGGTAAATCACGAGCGCCAGTTTCAGCAGCTTCAATCTTTTTAACCACATCCATACCATCTGTTACGTAACCGAAATTAGTATGTTTACCATCAAGCCATGGAGTCTCATCTAAAGTAACAATGAAAAATTGAGAACCATTAGTTACTGGCATACCAGTATTAGCCATCGCTAAGCTACCAGCAACTAATTTATGATTGTTAATTTCATCGGCAAAGCGATATTCTGGACCACCAGTTCCATAGACAGAGGTGTCAGATTCTTTAGTTAGCGGATCTCCTCCTTGAATCATAAAATCTTTGATAATTCGGTGAAATTTAGTGTTAGTGTAGAATCCGGATTTAGCTAGATTCATAAAGTTATTAACCGTAATTGGAGATTCGGGATAAAATTTAACTTCAATATTGCCCTCACTAGTTTTAATTATTGCTCCAGAATAATTAGCAAATAAATCAGTTTGTCCATCTAAAGTTCTAGTCATAGTTTTAATAACAGTTGAAGTAGTAGCCTTTGAGCTAATGCTTTCAACCGAATTATTTTTAGTGTTATTAGTTTCTATTTGATTTGTTTTTTGTGAAGTAGGCACAACCTGATTATTAGCCGAATTGTCGTAAAGAGAAACAGAGTTATTTATCGTTGTGTTTTGCGTTCCACAGGCCGACAGCGTTATTGTCAAAGCCAAAAGACCAAAAATAATTAAAGGTTTTTTCATAATTTTTTATATTATCTTTTTATATATTTCTTTTTTAAACTTTTATCTTCTTCTTCCCGCTTCTCTTCAATTAACTCTTTGGCCTGAGCACGAAGTTCTTCTAAATTAAAATTTTGTAACAGTTTAGCACGTTCTAATAAATATTCTTTAATATTTTTTTCAGGATCTTCTAAAACTTCAGAAAGCAAAACGTCTATCACTGCCCCCATTTTAGGACTCGGTTCCATGTGCAAATCCGTACGTAAATCATCACCACTAATCTTAAGCATTTTAGCAGAAATCGGATCGTTTTGCACTCGCTCCATCATATACTGTAAGTGCTGTAGTTTATAGGGCAAAGCTTTAGGAGTGCCTGAACCAACACGGTCCGCCATGCGCAGATGGATTAAGTCTTGAAGATTTTTTCGTCCGACTTTAACAATTAAGCGACGAACCGAGGCGGCCGTTACTTCATCAACTTGATAATAGAACATGTGATTCTTCACTAAATTAACCACTGTTTCAGTATCATCGTTAGAAAATTTTAAACGCTCCATAATGCGACGCGTCATCTTAGCGCCAACATGTTCATGATTATAAAAAGTCGCAATCTCATTAATTATTTTTCTGGTTTTTGGTTTAGCTACATCATGAAGCAGGGCCGCTAAACGCACTTGCCATTTAGTACTGGGACAATTCTTTAAAGTTAAAACATTATGTTCGTAAACTTGATAAATATGATGACGACTTTGCGCCACACCAACACCTTCTTCTAGTTCTGGAATGATATATTGTAAGAGCTTAGTGGTATGAAGTAATCTAATACCCTCTGATGGTTTATCAGATGATAAAATTTTAACGAGCTCGTCACGAATGCGCTCCTTGGAGACAAATTTTATACTGCCCGCCAACTTAGTAATAGCCCGTTCAGTTTTTGGTTCTAGCTCAAAATCAAGTTGTGAAATAAAACGAACCGCTCGCATCATCCGGAGAGCATCTTCCTTAAAACGGAACATCGGTTCACCAACTGCTCGAATAACCTTCTTTTTAATATCTTTTTCACCACCAAATAAATCAATCAGTAAATAAGAAGCGCCATCTATATTTAAATAACGATGGTTAGCATCTTCTAACGGTTTCTCTTCTTCAGGGGTTAGCGCTAAAGCATTAACCGTAAAATCTCGACGCTCTAAATCCTTATCTATTTCAGTTTCAAAAATCACTTCGTCAGGATGACGGTGATTTGAATAACCTTGTTCACTGCGATAAGTGGTAATTTCTAAAACATCTAAAAGCTCATCAGCCTCATTTCTAATGGGAACAATAACGGTGCCGAAGGAATTTTCGTATTTACCATTTTCAAATATTTTAAGCATTTCTTCCGGTTTGGCGTTAGTAGTAACATCCCAATCTTTTGGGGTTTTTTCCATCAAAAAATCACGGACACAACCGCCGACAATAAAGGCCTCAAAGCCTGATTTTTTTAGTTTTTGGAGCGCCTCAAGGACGTAAACTGGGATAATCATATTGATATTATTATATAGGTATTGATGTGGTTAGTAAACCCTAAGAAAAAGACCTGTTCCATTATTGAAACAGGTCTTTAGATTATATTTTTACGCCCAAGAAACGGTAATCTGAGCGTAATTCAAGGAATCTTAAAAGAAAAGCGTTATCTTCATAGATAGCAACCCCTAATGGCTTGCCGACACTACACATCCACCTAGAACCAAGGGCAACCAATATATGTTTTACTGGATAGTTTAATCCAAATGTCAGAACCTCCAATGGCTGCGCTGGACGAAAGCCTTCTCTTTCCATATCTTCAATAATATCTTCTGAACTCAAGTTGCGATAACCGTAATCAAATACTCCAACAGTTATCTCAATTTTTTTTCCAATAAAGTTTTTGTCGGTTGGAAAGTCTTTCAAGTTTATATGCGGATCGCTCTTTTCATATTCTTTGCGTAATTTATCAATATCCGTATCATAGTCAACGGTCAAAGAAAATAATTTAATTTCCTTCTTATTACCCATCAATAATAAAGATAAGGCGCAAACTATTATTAGGGACAGAAAGACATAATTAATCTTTTCGCCTATAAAGAATAGACTCAGAATACTTGAAATGAACAAAACAAAACAAATAGCTTTTTTCATGATTTAATTTTTTTAGGAAAAGTAAATAATAATAAAGTTACATAAAAAGTCCCTTTAGTTGTTTAGGCTAAAGGGACTTGTGCTTATTTAATGACTTTAACCGTTTGTACGGAGCCGTCACTAGTTACTATCTTAAAGATATACAGTCCTTTTGACCAAGAACCAGTGGCAATTGATTGACCACCATTTAGTTCTAGGCTAGAAATTAGCTGACCGTTGGCATTAAAAATGCTCAGCAGCCCCTCTCCCTCAACAGTAACTTGTTCATCAAACCTTGTCGGGAATACTAACAAAAGATTCTCATTTAACTTGGTCTCAAAGACTTTGGTTACAACTGTTTCTGGTAAGCGAACCGTCTCAACTGTTAGACATGAATCTGTTGGTATGGAAATTACAGTAAGTCCATCAATTTTTTCAGTTTTTTGGAATAATGTTCCATCACCTCGTCGCGCGGTGATATTATACACATTAGCCCCTGGAGCATTTATGGTTACATCGTAGGCATTAGGTTCTGAGGCATTTACATCTACATTACTTCTGGAAACTGAAAAAGTATTTGCTACTTTAACAATAGAATTTCCTTGTTCAGACATCATTTCTCCAATGCCCAAATCTTTAACAGCTGGATCATTCTTGTCATGTAACCAGATGTTGAAAAGACAATTACTAACAAAATCAGGTCTGGAAAACAAGATTATTCCTGCTCCATAATTCAAACCTCTCTCCTTATAGAGATTTTTAAAAGAACCGCTCGGGTTATGTCTTTCATTCAACACAACATCTGTCATAATCT
>CAZEBE010000005.1:0-6620 GCA_964510275.1 uncultured Gammaproteobacteria bacterium | reverse complement strand
GGTCTTGATAACTTTCATTAAACTGTAATTTCTGATTTCCCGAGACCCTTTAACCACAAAGCTAGCATTAATATAGATTTGAGTTTCTGAGTTAACAATCATTCCTGCCTGGCCATCAAAGGCTCCCAACCAAAAATAATCTAAAGCAGCGTCTGAAGTGTTAGCCATCCATTGAAAATAAGCTTTGTAATTTCCTTTAGACGCGTTTTGGTATAAATACTTACCGTTTTTAAATTCCCCCGTTTCAGCAGGTTGCGCCCAAAAACAATAACCTTGCAAATCACTCATATTATACGTCCTAGCACTGAAATTAATTCCAGTAATTAATGACTGTTGGTTAAAACTTGTCGCCTGAAACGATTGAAAAAAGTATTCACCTGGAAGCACAAACAAAGTGTCTCGATAATTCTTGGCTGCCATACCATGAGACACTACTCCAATTTGCTGAGAGTCATACGAGAAATAATTATTATCCGTATACTCTTTTTCAGCTTCGCTTGAGGAAGTAATATAGATTTGATACAATCCTTCATCCGAAGAAACTGGTACGCGAAAATATGTGTAATTTTCTGGTTCAACGATTAACCGTGTCTCAAAAATCTCATTTCCTCTCCAAAAAAATAATTTTAGAGTTACGTTTCCATAAAATCTTTCAGTTCCGTTGTTTTGTATGTAAACCAACAAACTGTTTTCCGTTTCGTTAACTGTCTTTTTTTCGAATACAGCACTTTTAATCTGTAAATCAATGGGCTTAGACGCCGAAGCGTAAGTATTAACACCGTAAGCCAGAAGGCCTACCAACAAAAAAACCAGAGACAAAATTTTTTTCATTTTTTCTTTTTTTATTAAATTAGACAATAGAATTCAAAACTGAAAATTTTTTCTTAGAAAACAAAAAATCCTCGGTTTTGAACCTATTGCTTCCTTTATTTGTAAAAGTGCTACTCAACGCTTAACTATACTACATCTTTTATTTTTTGTCAATACGTACTAAAAATCACCCCCGAGGAGTGATTCTTATAACTTTACTTTTTTCCTTTAAAACTAGTGTATAATACTGCCTTATCTAACCTCTTTTTCCTCACATAATCTACCGCTGCCACGGCTTCTAGATTCTCATGGGCCCTGCGGACTTGTTGCCTATTATCAATAGAATATAAAGCCGCAATTCTCTTCGCTCTAATTTCAGCCGAAACAGGCGCTGGTTGCCCGCCACCACCAATACAACCTCCGGGGCAACTCATTACTTCAACATAATCATAGTCGTCTAAATGGCGTAAAACTTTATCAATATTGCCTAGTCCATTTACCACTGCAACTCTTAATTTTCTACCAGCGACTTTAACAATTGATTCTTTGATGCCAGAGAGTCCTCTTACTTCTTTAAATTCTAATTTGGCTAAACTTTTTTTCTTCTCTAGTGTCCAAACTGCCGTGCGAAGAGCCGATTCCATAACACCACCAGAAACACCATAAATTGCTCCAGCACCACTACCATTATTCCAAATTAAATCACCAGCTTTTGGTTCTAATTTGGCAAAATTAATTTTGGCTTCTTTCATCATTAAAGCAAACTCACGTGTGGTAATTACCGCATCAACTGGGTTTAGTCCATTAATTTTAAACTCCGGACGAGTCGCTTCATATTTTTTTGCAGTACATGGCATCACTGATACCACAAAAATATCTTTTGGATTTATATTCTTTAAGTTCGCCCAATAAGTTTTAATCATTCCCGCCGAGTGCATATGTGGCGATCTAGCAGAAGTTAAATGTGGAATTAAATCCGGGCGACGAGTTTCAACATAACGCACCCAAGCTGGACAACACGAGGTCATCATCGGAAACACCGCTTTCTTATTACTTAACCTCTCTACCAATTCTTCAGCCTCAGTAATAGTGGTGATATCAGCTCCAAAATTAACATCAACCACATAAGTAAATCCCAAATTTTTAAGCCCAGCAATTACTCGACCAGTCATCTTGTCATCATATTCCATATCAAACTCTTCCCCAATAGCGGCTCGAATTGATGGTGCAAATTGCGCAATAACAACCTTGTTTTTTTGAACCAACATTTCTCTGACTTCTTTATATGAAGATTGTTCTGAAAAAGAATCAACCGGACAATGAGTCACACATTGACCACAAAAGGTGCAAGGATTTTTAGTAGGACTTATTTTTTGATTAACCCCATAACCACTAAGTTCTAAGCAATTTAATTTTTGCAATTTATTACAAGCATCTAAACACAGGCGACAATCAATACATTGTGATGCATCATGAACAACCGCTGGTCCAAAACTAAAATTTGGTCGCTCGGTCTTACGATCAGGAAAACGAGTAATTTTTACTTTATATTTTTGCACCAAAGTAAGTAGCGGACAATTAAAACGTAATTTACAGGTCGCACATTTTTCAACATGCTCCGCGAAAATTAATTCCAAATTAGTTCTTACTAAACGTTTTGTTTTAGGAGTATCTAAAAAAACTTCCAAACCCGGTTCAATTGGTGTTGAACAAGCTGACACTACACAACGTTTTTTATTTTTATTTATCTCCACTAAACAAAGACGACAATTCCCTTTTATCGGAAAATCAGGATGAGAACAAAGTGTAGGAATAAAAATATTATGACGCCTAGCTGCTTGCAAAACAGTTTCGCCAGGTAAATAGACTAATTCCCGCTGATTTATTTTGAAAATCAAAGACATGTTTATTTATTAGTTTCCTTTAAGCTTTGATAAACCTTGTAAACATAAACTAAGAAATAAGGAGAAATAATTGCCCAAACAATGTTCACAAAAAAACTATACCCCATATAAGCTAGCTCACCTTCAACCATGTTGTCTAAAGGCAGTGATATAAACCAGTAAATTACTAAACCGATAAAACCAGCTAAAGCCAAACGGCCAAACACTGGCCAAAAATAACCACTAACTAAATCATAACTGCGTTCGATGGCTGAAAAAGGACGCTTGCCTTCAACTACTAAAACATACTGAGCGAAGCCATAATAAATAGCGAAAATTAAAGCCGGAATAATTAAAGCAAAACCCCAAGCAATAACTAGAACTACAAGCAAAACAGAAACTCCTAAGAATTTAACAAAGTAAGGTTTAGCTTCATTAAAGTTTTCCTTAGCTGAAGTAAAATTATTTTTAAGTAATAAAATACTAGCGACTTTTGATCTAATACTGTAGACAATGGCTATATAAAAACTAATAACCAGGGCAATGATAGTAATAATTATAGAAATAACATTAACAAAATCAGGAACTTTGTCGCCAAAAAGACTAAAATAAATAAAAGACAAAATAGAAACAATTATAAAAGGAAATATACCAATAATTCCATAGACCAAAACTTCAATAAATTTTAATAAATTTTTTGAATAAACCTGCCAACTCTCTTTAATTAAATCTTTTGATTTAATAATTTTTTCTTTTTTGCTCATAAAGTTAAAAATAGCTTTTTAATTATTAGCCATTATTTTATATTTAAAATATTTTTATAATAACTTGATAAGGGCAAAACCAGACTGCGACCATAAGCACAAAAACTAGCGTTTTCTAGTAAATCTAAAATATCCCAAAATTCTGGAGAATAATTTTTACCAGCTTCAAAAAGCTCGAGCAGTCGATAAGTTCCTTCTCGACAAGGAGTGCATTTCCCACAAGAGTTTTCTTTAAAGTAAGTTATCAACTTTTTAATTATATTATCTTTATCAAACCAAGAATAAATAGTAATCGAAGCGCTGCCATTAGCTTTTTTTTGTAATTGTTTAGAATTTAAAAACTCACCACACAAATCACCGCCAACTTGCACAAAAAATTTATACAAAGGCCAGTTGCCAGTTAAACGAAGCACATCTTCAACGCTCCAGGCAGATGGCAAATGATAGACCCCTGGCCGCGCTGTTCCGCCCGAAATAGTATAGAATCTTTTAGAGTCGTAACCACCGGTACTAACTAAAGCAATATCATAAAAGGTTTCAACATTGTTTATCAAAGTAGGCATTCCAAACAAGCCACTGCTTACTGGTAGTGGCGGCTTAAGACGTGGCTCATGACGACAGCCTTCAATAATATTCAACATTGTCGTTTCTTCACCACCGATATAGCTTAGAAATTCTGGTTTTACAGCCCAATTCCAAAAAATTTTTAACGATAAAAATTTATGAGTAAGCAATAATTTATCAATTTTCTTAGCATAGAGCTTGTAATACTCCGGTTTTATATAGCAATAAATTCCTGCTAATTTTTTAGGGTTAAGCTCATTAATAGTAGCGTGAACCCCCTCTAAAAGAACAGCGGCATAATGCTCTAAAATGTAAGCATCTTTTTTTACCCCTGGCTCACCTTCACCGGCGTTTATTATCAAATAATATTTATCTTTAGGATTTTTAACCAAATTATCTTTAATTGCTTGCCATTTTGAAAACACTGGAAAACCAGCGCCGCCGCGCCCCCTTAAATCTGCTTTAGTTATTTTAGCAGTTAAGCTATCAGACATAATTATTTATTTAGCCGTCCAACCACCATCAACATATAAAATTTCGCCAGTAACATAAGTTGATTCATCACCGCCTAAATATAAAGCCGCGCTAGCAATATCACTTACGTGACCGACATGCCCCATTGGAGTACTTGAAACAACTAAATTGTTAAAAGCTTCATCTTTTAAAACATCTTGAGTCATTCCGGTAGTAATAAATCCAGGAGCAATCGCATTAACCCTAATTCCAAGAGGAGCTAAATCCAAAGAAGCAGCCTTTGTTAACTGAACTACACCACCTTTGGCCGCACAGTAACCAATAGCACCAAAGAGCCCTACCTTACCCAAAATGGAACTCATGTTTATAATACTGCCTTTTATTCCTTGTTCTTTCATGGCGTTAGCAGCGGCTCTTACGCCATATAAAACTCCTGATAAATTTACTCCAATAACCTCATCCCAATATTCATCAGTAATGTCTAGAGCTCCACCTAAACCACCAACACCAGCATTATTTACCATCACATCAAGTCTACCAAATTTATCAACTGTCTTTTTTATTAAAGCGTTAACTTCCGTGCTTTTAGAAACATCGCATTTTACATAAATAGCTTTATCATTATTTATTTCAAATGTTTCAGCCATGTCAGCATAAACAACATTTGCTCCTTCGGCTAAATATTTTTCAGCAATCGCTTTACCAATTCCTGAGGCCGCCCCAGTAACAATAGCCACCTTATTTTCCATTCTCATATATTTTATTTAATAAATTTTTTTAGAAATTCAGTTAAGTCAACCAACCTATTGGAATAACCCCACTCATTATCATACCAAGCAATTACTTTGAGTAAATCGCCACCGACTAAAGCGGTTGATTTTAAGTCGACAATTGAACTGTGAGGATTACCAATAATATCAGTAGAAACTAACTCTTCATCACTTGCTTCTAAGATGCCTTTAAGGTTACTCTTAGACGCTTTAACAAAAGCATTGTTTACTGCTTCGATTGTTGTTTTTTTATTTAGTAAATAAGTAACATCACAAAGTGAACCAACCGGCACAGGAACACGAATCGCCATACCGTCAAATTTATTTTTTAAAGATGGAATGGTTTCCGTTACCGCCACCGCTGCACCAGTGGTAGTTGGTACAATATTAGTAGCCGCACTGCGTGCTCGACGCAAATCTTTATGAGGACCATCGACTAAATTCTGGTCAGCAGTATAAGCGTGCACTGTTGACATTAAAGCTTTTTTTATACCAAATTTTTCTTTAATAATACTAGTTACCGGCGCTAGACAATTAGTAGTGCAAGAAGCGCAAGATAAAACGTCATCTGTTTTATCAATCTTTCCTTCGTTAACACCCAAAACAATCGTTTTACAATTTTTTCCAGGAGCAGAAATAATAACTTTTTTAGCACCAGCGGTTAAATGAGCACTGGCGTCTTCCTTGCCCCGGAAACGACCAGTGCATTCTAAAACAACATCTACTTTTAATTTTTTCCAAGGTAGCTGTAGTGGGTCTTTTTGAGAAAAAACTGGATATTTTTTGCCATCAACAACTAAAGCGTCTTTAGTATGACTTATTTTTCGAGGATATTTACCATAACAAGAATCATATTTTACCAAACTAGCCAAGGTGGCTGTGTCAGTTAAATCGTTAATTGCCACCACATTTAATTTTGGATGACTGTCTAAAATTATTTTAAAAGAAGCACGGCCAATACGGCCAAAACCATTGATAGCGACATTGATTTTGTTATTAAACATAAAATTAAAGCTAATATTTATATAGAGATATTATAGCATATTTTACAATAAACAAAAAAAATCATTTACGCTAATAAATGATTTTTTTATATTTTACTTGTCGTTATTTTTTTTGAATTTTATTATTACCGTTTGCCGCCTGCTCTTCGGCTTCTTTTTGTCGGGCCTTTTCTTTTTTTTGATGACGATTTATATCAACCAAAACCACAAAATCACGTTCACCTTCTTTATTACCTGGGAATTTAACATCAACCGCTTGTTTTAAAATATGATGACCCACAATCACACCACGAGCTCCATCAACATTAACCTTAGTGCCAATTGGCGGTAAATTGCCAGCCATATCTTTAT
>CAZEBE010000004.1:0-20672 GCA_964510275.1 uncultured Gammaproteobacteria bacterium | reverse complement strand
AAATCAACGTTATAATGCAAAACTAATAAATCTCCGGTCAAATTTTTATAAATATAATAAGACAACCACCAAGAAAACGCTTGTAACAAAAAAACTGCCCCCAAATAAATCCGATTAGGGAAAAAACCAAAAAATTCACTAGTAGTATTAGTGATTTTTATCTTAAAAGAATAAAAGCGTTCGTAAAGCTTAGAATATAACATAATACTAGCTAAAATTAGGTTAAACATGACTTACTTTAATAGTCTAACACATTTTAA
Organism: uncultured Gammaproteobacteria bacterium; assembly: GCA_964510275.1. GTDB lineage: Bacteria > Patescibacteriota > Patescibacteriia > Patescibacteriales > UBA12465 > JAEZRQ01. The sequence continues at coordinate 20,412 of CAZEBE010000004.1, read as the reverse complement.
AAATAATATAAATAATGTATAATAAGCTTATGGATTACAAAATTATCAAAAAACTATCGACTTATGCTAAACAGCACGAGTTAACCGACCTAACAATTACACCACAAGAAGATGGTAGTCATATTTTGTTAAGCGAAAACAGCTTTAATCAACATCAATTAAAATTACCAGCAAAAATTGAATCCGAGCTAGGGGCGGCCTACAAACAATTGCTAAAACTCGCACCCACTGATTTAGTAAGCGGTTTTTATTTTAAAGATAAAGACTTCTCTTTTAAAATTTCTATTATCCCCGATAAATGCGGAGAGAAAATAATAATCAATACAGTCGCTAAAACTAAAAAAGTCTTACCGTTACCACGTTTAGGTTTAGGACGTAATGAACAAAAAATAATTGAAAGTTTTTTAAAAAAACGTCGTGGCTTAATTATAATCGGCGCGGATGACAACCAAGGAAAAACCACTACTTTATATTCATTATTACAAAAAATTGATAAAGCCAAAAAGTCTTGCTATTTAATGGAAAAACAAACTGAATTAGAATTAGATGAAATAAGTAAAATTATTAGCTCCGGACCACAAAGACTTATCGATCTAAACCGTCTCACCAAAAGCGACAGTGAAATAATCGCCATTGATGATGCTGGTGACGATTTAATAAAAGAAGCTTTCACTGCCGCCTTAGCTGGCCGACTAGTAATTGCTTGTCTAAAAAGTCAAAGTGCTTTAGACTTGGTAGAAAAAATAAAACAATTATCACCAGTTGAAGATTTTCCAGCGCTCCTTATTTATCAAAAACTATTAGCTAAAAATTGTCCTCGCTGTCTTAAGGCTTACTTAATAAATGAATCCGAAGAGCTAATCGCAAAATATTGGCCAGCAGAAAAAAAGTATAAACCAAAACATTTTTTCTCTAGCGTTGGTTGTCCTAAATGTAATCACTCGGGAACAAATGGACAAATTGCTTCCTTTAATCTAATTGAAATTAACAAAAAAGAAATAAATATTCTCTCATCTTTAGCTTCTGATATTCTCCAAAAAGCCGCCAACGGTTTAATATCAATGAGCAAGTATCTTTCCAATTATAAAACCAATTCAGAAAAAAAATTATGAAAATTAGTTGTGTTATTCCAGCTTATAATGAAGCTAAAAAAATAGAGTTAGTAATTAAAAAGGTTGCGCCACTAGTTAATGAGGTAATTATTGTTGATGACTGTTCAAAAGATAATACTTTCGAATTAGTCTGCCAAACCGAAGCAATTGCCCTAAAACATACTATCAATCGCGGTCAAGGAGCTGCCCTGCAAACCGGCGATGAATATGCCCTGTCACACGGCGCTGATATTATTGTTCATTTCGATGCCGACGATCAGTTTAAAGCCGAAGAAATAACTAGTTTAGTTGCTCCCATAATAAACGGGCAAGCCGACGCTGTTTTTGGTTCAAGATTTTTAGGCAGTGCTAACTTTCCTTTTGCCAAACGCTTCGTTATAATGCCCCTAGCTAGATTTATTAATCGTTTGTTTGGAATAAAAATGAGTGACCCTCAAAGTGGCTTTAGAGCAATGAATAAAGAGACAGTGTCACAAATAAAAATCGAAAATCGCGGCATGGCTCATTGCAGTGAAATTTTATATAAAGTTGTTAAAACCAAAGCGCGTGTAATTGAAGTGCCAATTACGGTAACCTATCATGAATTTGGCCAAAGTTTCGGCGGTGGATTTAAAATTATTAAAGACTTATTTATTCATAATTTTATTAAATAATATGATAACCCTACAACAACTATTAGCTTTACTGGTAATTATTTTTTTCATTTACCGTTTAGTTAAACAGAAAAGAAAAAAATTGGTAAATGGCAACGAATTTTATCTCTGGCTAATATTTTGGGTAGTTTCTGGTTTAGCAATTGTTTTCTTAAAAGAACTAGATAAGCTGGCTGCTTCTTTCGGATTTTCCGCTAGTGGTATTAATTTACTTTTTTATTGTGCTACTCTAGCGTTGTTTTATTTTATTTTTAAGCTCCGACTTAACTTAGCAAAACTAGATCGTGATTTAACCGATTTAAATCGTGAAATGACTTTACTCAAGAAAAAAGATTAACTATGAGAATAGCTCAAATTGTTTGTACCTACCCTCCCTATGCTGGTGGTATTGGACAAAGCGCTAAACGCTTTGCTGATATTTTAGAGACTGAAAATGATTTAATAACTTTTACCTTAAAACCAAAAATTGAAACGGCGGCAGATTCTGAAACTATTAAATATTTAAACCCAACTTTTCGCTATGGTCACGGCGGACTACCTTTTTCGCTTTTATTTTTACTTAGAAAATTTGATTGTCTATACCTTCATTATCCCTTTTTTGGTGCCGCGGAAATCATTTGGCTGTTCTTATTGTTTCATCCTCGAAAAAAAATTATTATTCATTACCACATGGATACCAATAGCTTAGCCTGGTTCTTAAAACCACTGGCCTGGCCAAGCTCTTTAATTAAAAATTCCCTTTTTAAAAGAGCGGAAAAAATCACCGTCAGTAGTTTGGATTATATAAAAAACGGACAGCTTAATCGCTTTGCTAATAAATACCCAGAAAAATTTCAAGAAATTCCTTTTGGTTTAGATACTAATCTTTATACACCTAAAATACCCGATGGTGGTCGTGGCTTAATCGCCAAAACCAAGGAAATTGTTAATTTTGTTACTAAAAATTTTATTAAACGCGGTCAAGTTAATTTACTGTTTGTTGGTGGACTTGATAGTGCTCATTATTTTAAAGGCCTAATAGTCTTATTTGAAGCTTTAACTAAGTTAGAACATAAATATTGGCGCTTAAATATCGTTGGCTCCGGAAATTTAAAAGAAGAATATCAAGAGCAAGCTTTTAAGTTAGGCTTGGGTAATAAAGTAAAATTTCTAGGTCGTTTAGATGAAATTTCTTTAATTAAAACTTATCAAACATCGGATATTTTTATTCTCCCTTCAATCAATCGCCATGAAGCCTTTGGATTAGTGCTGACTGAAGCTATGGCTTGTGGCGTGCCGGTTATCGCTTCGAGCCTACCAGGAGTTAGACAGGTGTTTCGCAACGGGCTAGACGGACTACTAGCCGAACCTGGTGATGCTCAAGATTTAGCTGAAAAAATCGCTAAGCTAATCGGCAATGAACCAAAAAGAATTTCCATGGGAAAAAGTGCCAGACAATATGCTGTTTTAAGATATTCACTAGAAAGCGTCGCTGAAAAATTAAGAAAAATTTTCCTATGAAGATTGCTTTAATCAATAATCTATACAAACCTTACCAAAGAGGTGGTGCTGAGCGTATTACTGAAATTTTAAGCGATCAATTAAAGCGTTTAGGGCACACTGTTTTTATTATCAGTACCCAGCCAGAAGTAATTAAAGACAATGAAGAACCGGGTTCCTATTATTTACCATCAAAATATAATTCTTTAAATCGTTTTTCAGTTTTTTATCGTTTAATCTGGCAAATGTTTAATTTGGTAAATATTAAGAAATACAAAAAAATTAATAAAATTTTCAAAACAGAAAAGCCAGACTTAGTAATTACGAACAATTTAATGGGCTTAGGAATGTTAACTCCGCTTGCTATTAAAAAAAATCATCTAAGACACCTGCATATTTTACACGACATTCAATTACTTCATCCGTCTGGTTTAATGTATTTTGGTGGTGAAAAAATAATAGACTCTTTAACGGCCAAAGGTTATCAGTTAATTGTTAATTTTTTATTCAATCTCGGTAGTCGAGAGTTGATTATTATTTCCCCTTCTCACTGGCTTTTAGAATTACACCGAAGTCACAAATTATTTAAAAACAAACAAGCCCAAGTAATTGCTAATCCTTTTATCAAAAATCACAATTCTGTAAGTAAAAATAATCCTAATAGTTTTATTTTTATCGGACAATTAGAAAAACACAAAGGCGTCGATTTGTTTGTTGAGGCTGCTTCAAGATTTGCCGATTATGATTTTTTAATTGTCGGCAGCGGTTCTCTTAAAATTGAAAGTACTAATAATTTAAAAGTTTTAGGTTCTAAGAGTTCTGCCGAAGTTAATCAGTTATTAAACAATAGCTTAGCTGCTATTACCCCTTCCCGTTGCTATGAAAATTCACCGACAGTAATTTATGAAGCTGCCGCTGTTAACACTCCAGTAATCGCTGCTAACCTCGGAGGGATTCCTGAGCTCATTGAAAAATTTGGTGGTTTACTTTTTGAACCAGACAATCTTGATAGCTTAATAATGGCCATTACACATTTTTTAAAAAAAGGCGTTGAACTTAAAGATTTGCCACCCAGCGAAGACAAAGAAGAATACGCTAATAAAATCTTAAGTCTTTTATAAAAAAATCTCGGTTCTAAACCGAGATTTTTAATTAACCATTAAAGCCCTGTAACCGATTGCTAGCCTGCAGAGAAAAGATGGTTTTTTTAAGGCCGTTTTCCAAAGTGACTATTGGCATCCAACTAAGTTCATTTCTAGCCTGATAAATGTCTGGTAATAATAATTCACTGACAAATAATTTTTGCTCCGTATAAATTATTTTTGAAGCTGACTCGGTTTCTTTGATAACCATTTGTGCTAAATCAGTGACATTAACATCAACATCGGAGCCGATATTTATTGGGCCAGTTAATTCTGAGCTCATCATTTTAATTGCCGCATCAATAGCGTCCTCAACATAACAAAAGGATGAAGAAAAATTATGATTACCTAAAATGACCACGTCTTTATTATCAAGCGCCGAACTAATAATATCAGGAATCATTTGATCGTCATTCATTAACATTCGAGGACCGTAAACTCTAAACAAACGAATTATTTTAGCGTCTAGATTGTAAAACTTTCGATAACACATCACCATTGTTTCAGCAAAACGCTTTCCTTCATCATAACAACTGCGATCTGATAAATGGTCGACAACACCAAGGTCCGTTTCTTTAACTTTACGGCTAACATTGTTAATATCTCGTCCACCATAAACCACCGATGAAGAAAAGTGTAAAAACTTAGCTTCATTTTTAACCGCCAATTCCAGTAAATTATGAACTATTAAGGAATTAGCATTCAAAGTTAAGATTTGATTATCTAAAAAATTGCGTGGCGACATTGGACAAGCTAAATTATAAATCTCCTGAATTCCCTGAAACTGAATTTTAAACTTTTCCAAACTCGGAATCGCTTCTAAATCTAAGGGGTTGGTTAAATCGTAATTGATAAAAGTAAAATCAGGATTTGATAATAGGTGGTCAATGTTTTTTTCTGAACCAGTCACAAAATTATCAACACAAATAACTTTGCAAGTTTTAATAAGTTCATCACAAAGATGAGATCCAATAAAACCGGCCCCACCAGCCACTAAAACATTCTTCTTATCAAAAATTACTTTTTTAACCATATTTTTAAAATTAACTAATTATTAAATTCCAATAAACTAACGCTTGCTCCGCCGGTAAAACTTTCATCATAGGCATAGAAAGAATCAATTAAACCGCCATCACCACTCCAAACTCTAACATGAGGGGTGGCTCCACTTTTAGCGCCAGTAATAATTTCCCCCAAACCATCATTACTAATATCACCAACGGCAATATTTACACCGCCTTGCCAATTATCACCATAGACTTGAAATTCTTTTTTAAGGATACCTAGATTATTAAAAATCTTAACAACCGGTTTGTATTTTCCAGCCGGAGCAACCACGATACTTTGTTTGTGATTATCTTTTCTGCCATAAATACCAGCCACTGCAACATTAACACCACCAGTATAAGTTTTAGGAAAGGCTAAAAAATAACCCTGCAATTTAGCTTGTGAATTATAAATTTTTATAAATGGTGGTCTATTAACACCCGCACCAACAATAATTTCACTCTGTCCATTGTTATCAACATCATTAAGGGCTACTGTTAGACCGCCCCTAGTATTAGGGTCGTCAGCAAAGAACTGTCTTAAAAGTCTCCCTTCACCGTTCCAAATACGAACATGTGGGCCACCGCCAGCTCCTGGTGCGGTTACGATATCAAAAACTCCATTATTATCAAAGTCGCCAACCGCTAATCTAACTCCACCCTTAAAATTCTTAGCATAAGCTAAAAATTGTTTTATCAGTTTTCCCTCCTTGCTATAAATACGAATCCAAGGCTCGCTACCTTTTTCAGAGGCTAGAATAATTTCGTTTTCACCATCACCATTTACATCACCGCTTGAAACATTAAAACCAAATTTGGAATCAGGCACACTAAACTCACTAATTACTATACCACTAACACTGGTAATTTTAATCTTATTAGAGCTAGCTGCTGGAGCGACTAATAATCTAGTAACATGATCATACATTTTATCACGAGCCAAGTTGACCGCCCGATTAGCGTTTACTCTTCCATGACCTAATTGTCCTAAATAAGAAGGATTGAGTTGACTAATGTTGTTGGCTGAACCTAAAACTAAATTAATAATTTCTGATCGATTTAAATCAGGATTAACTTGAGCCACTAGCGCCATTACTCCAGAAACAACCGGCGAAGCCATACTGGTGCCCGACCAATAACCATCATAATTCTGATCATTTGATTGATAATTACCGCCATAAGTGACAGTATTAAAAAAACTAATCCCTGGAGCAGTAATATCAACGCAATTAAAACCATAGCTTGAAAAAGTGGTCTTTTGATCAAGAGCGTCGGTCGCTGCTACACCGATGACCATATTTTCACCGTTAGGACCATCCATGCAAGCGGGATAAATTGGTGTTTTACTGGTATTACGACCCTCACCATTACTTTGATCATTGCCAGCCGCAGCCACCACAATTACTCCCGCTTTATAGGCACGAGTAATAGCATTATATAAAGAGTCATTATAACTATAAGTAACAAAACTAAGATTGATAATATCCGCTCGATTAGCTACCGCATAATCAATCGCTCGCACCACTGAACTAATTTTACCTTCCCCTTTGTCGTTTAACACCCGAAGTGGCATAATCTTTGATTTCCAAGTAATACCAGTTACTCCTTTATTGTTGTTTCCTTCAGCACCAATAATTCCCGCCACCATCGTGCCATGAGAAATACCAGCCTCAGTCCAGCCGGTATCAAACTTTGGAGTTGGTTTAGGGACACCAGAAACAAAATCCCAACCATTTACATCATCAATAAAACCATTGCGATCATCATCAAGACCGTTATTAGAAATTTCTTTAGAGTTTACCCAAATATTATTTTTTAAATCTGGGTTATTAATATCAACCCCCGAATCAATAACAGCAATAATTATATCCGGAGTTTCTTTAATTTTTGTCCAAGCTGAATCAGCCTCAATTTTTGGTAAATACCATTGTCTAAGGTAATAGGGGTCATTCGGGGTTATCCCTGCTTCAACCGCTAAAAAAGGTAGAAACAAAAACAAACCAATGAAAAAAGATGCAAGATAATTCTTCATAACATCACTATCATAACATATTTAAGAACGATTTTCTATTATTTTAAGAGTTTCCTCGGCGGTTTTAAGCCAACTAAATTTTTTAACCTGTTCTAGCCCGGCGGTGACTAATTTTTTCTTTAACTCCGTATCTAAAACTAGTTTAACCATTGCCTCAGCAATTTCTCGTTTATCATTTTGATTGAAATATAAAACTGCTTCACCGGCCACTTCATGAAGAACAGGAATATCAGAAACAGCCGTACTAACACCACAAGCTAAAGATTGTAAAACTGGAATACCAAAACCTTCATAACGACTAGGGAAAATAAAAGCCGAAGCACCCTTAAAGATATCTGGCATATCAACTTCTTCTACCCAACCAGGCATAATTACGTCTCGTCCTAAATCAAACTCTTCAATGGCATATTTAACCTCATCATAACCATAACTAGCATTACCAATTAAAACTAATTTTTCTTTAATTTGCGGGTAATCACTGTGAATAATAGATAAGGCTTCTACTAAAAAGGAAGTGTTTTTTTTCTTTTCCAAACGACCAACATAAAGATAGTAGGGTTCGATTATATTATATTTTTCCAAAACCTGCCGAGTCTTTTTATCATCTCGAGTTTCATTAAAAGAATCTTCAGGATAACCGTTGTAAACTACTGAGATTTTAGAGTCTTTTATTTTAGGATAATAATTTAAGATATCCAACTTAGTAGCACTTGAAACTGTAATTATTTTAGAAGAGTGACGCAAAGCAAAAGTTGTTGACCAATTAAGGTATTCCAAAGAATTACCAGAATATTTTCCCATAGTAACCAAACGAACAATAAACTTGAGTACTTGGCGTCTAAATTTAGTTTTAGCTTTGGGGTCTTCTTGACGATAGATATTAAACTCATGAATAAAAGCAATGTCATGAATTGTGTTAATCGTATTTTTCGGATGAATTAAAGGAATTCCGTGAGCTGGCACAAATAAAACATCGGGGCTTTTAAAAAGCATTTCGAGTGACAAACGGCCCAAAGTCCAAAAAGAAGTAATTGGCCAACATAAAACTTTGCAAGAAAAATTTGGATGATCTTTAATAATTTCCAATAATTCTGTCGAAGGACTAACATCCAAATATAAAAGATACTTATTACTAGCATCTATTTTTGCTAAATTTTTAATCAAATAAAAAGAATACCACTCTGTTCCAGTTTTCTTTTTTCGATTAGCCCGTGAGGCGTCAATTCCAATAACCATATAGTAAACACAAAAAGACGACTATTATTTAGTCGCCAAGATGCTTCTCTTATAAGAATCTAAGTTATCCAAGGCAATACCTGTTCCCTTGGCTACACAAAGTAAGGCGTCATCGGCTATATAAGCAGGAACGCCAGTAGTTCGAGATATAAGTTGATCAATATTTCTAAGTAACGAGCTGCCACCAGTAAGTACTATCCCCTTGTCCATAATATCAGCGGCGAGTTCTGGAGGAGTGGTATACAGTACTCTTTTAGCAGCTACCATAATGGCTTCAAGTTCATTTTGAATAGCCTCTGTTACATCATCTGAAGACACGGTAATACTTCGTGGTAAACCGGTTACAATATCGCGACCACGAATTTCCATATACAATTTATCTTCCATAAACAGAGCGGAGCCAATGTTGATTTTAATCTCTTCAGCGGTTCTCTCCCCAATTGCTAAATTATATTTCTTACGTACAAACTCTAAAATAGCGGCATCAAATTTATTACCACCCACCCGAACTGAAGTTGAAGATACGACACCACCGAGCGAAATAACAGCCATTTCTGCTGTTCCGCCACCAATATCAATTACCATGTGACCAGTGGCTGAGCCAATTGGAATATCGGCACCAATGGCTGCTGCTACCGGCTCTTTAATAATATAAGCCGCTTTAGCACCAGCTGAAATTGTGGCTTCAATAACTGCTCTTCTTTCAGTTGAAGAAATACCAGCAGGAACAGCCACCATAACCTCTGGTCTAAAAAAGCGCATACCACCTAAAGTCTTATTGATAAAATAACGAATCATTGCCTCAGTAGTCCGATAATCAGCAATTACCCCATCTTTAAGTGGTTGAACGGCTCGAATAGTATCAGGTGTACGACCTAACATATCTTTCGCCTCATTACCAACGGCCAAAATTTTATTATCAGCAATTGAAATGGCCACAACCGATGGTTCATTAATTACAATTCCCCTTTTAGGTAAATAAACTAAAGTATAAGTTGTCCCTAAATCGATACCGATTCTTTTTATAAACATATATTAAACTAGGATAAAATTACAAAAAAAATAATGATACCCGGTATTTAAAGTCACCGAGATTATCACTTATCTTAGCTCCTAATAATGCTTTAGTCAATGATAGAGGTGTCATCATCGCCACCCCAATCTTTATCTGTATCCTCACCTAAACGCTCTGAGTTAGCCATAATTTTTTTCACCTTTTCAGTGAATTCATAGGTATCAAACTCATCTTTAGGAAAGAAATAATCAGCCCCCATCTCCAAACTACGACTACGACTATCTTCATCAGAAATATCAGAGAAAACAAAAATTTGAACATCAGAAAGTTCACTGTCTTCTTTTATTTTTTTAACAACATCAAAACCATCTATTTTCGGCAGAATAACATCCAAAATAATATAATCCGGTCCAAAATCACGGATATTGTCCATGAGTTCTTCAATCTCTTCTTCAGCCTCGCTTGTTTCAACATCAAGCCCTTCAGCACTAAAATTAGCCTCTAGACTGTAAAGAATGTTAGCATCATCTTCGATGATAAAAATTTTTTTCTCCATATTAATTATTTTTTATTTTATTCCACCATGAGTGGTTGTTTTTATACCAACTAATTGTAGCAGATAATCCCTCTTTTAGGGAAATTTCTGGTTCAAAGCCTAAATCAGCTTTAGCTTTAGAATAATCAATGGCATAGCGTAAATCATGTCCAAGTCTATCAGCAACATAATCAATTTTCTCCTCGCCACAATCCATCAAATTTAAAATATCATGAGTAATATCTAAATTACTACGCTCGCTGTTACCTCCTAAACAATAAGTTTCGCCAATTTTACCCTTCTTTAAAATTAAATCAACGCCACGATTATGATCATCAACATGAATCCAATCACGAATGTTTTTCCCTTCTCCATAAATAGTAACATTTTTATCTTCAATCAAATTGGTAATAAAACGAGGAATTAATTTTTCAGGATGTTGGTAGGGGCCATAGTTATTAGAACAATTGGAAATAGTAATTGGTAATCCGTGAGTATGATAATAAGCCCTAACTAAATGATCGGATGCCGCTTTAGAAGCACTATATGGCGAACGCGGATCATAAGGCGTATTTTCAGAAAACTTCGGAGAATCAAAAGACAAAGCCCCAAAAACTTCATCGGTGGAAATATGATGAAAACGTTTATTGCCATTATTTTTAGCGGCTTCAAGTAGTACACGAGTACCCTCAACATTAGTCCGAATAAAATCAGCGCTATTTAAAATTGAACGATCAACATGACTCTCAGCCGCAAAGTGAACAATCACATCAACTTCTTTAACTAAATCATTAACTAACTCGCTATCACAAATATCACCCTGAACAAATTTATAATTAGCATTATTTTCAACATCTTTTAAATTTTCTAAGTTCCCTGCGTAAGTTAAAAGATCAAGATTAATAATATAATCTTCAGGATATTTATTTAACCAATAGTGAATAAAATTAGAGCCAATAAAACCAGCTCCACCAGTAACTAATAATTTCATAATTAATTTATCTTATAAGGAGAATTCTCATCTTGCTCCCAACGGATTTCATCAATCTCATCTTTTTTATTTATCCCTTTATATAATTTATCAGGAAAGTTAATCGACATCGCTGACTCACTAGATACACATTTATAACCATGAACTACTCCAGGTGGAACGATTACTGTACAAGGATATGAAGCACCAACTTTCATCTCTATTTTTTCACCAAAAGTCGTTGAACTTGCTCGTCTATCCCAAAGATACAGCATAAAATCACCCGCCCCCGGAAAAACAAAATAATCTGTTTGATAAACATGCTCATGAGGACCACGAGCCACACCCGGCAAAGTCAAACTAAGATAAGACATCGCTACCCCTAAATCAACTTCATCACGACGATAAATTTCTACAAGATGACCTCTGTTATCCTCATACTTTTTTAACTCTTTTATAATAACACCGTTTATCATATTTTTATTTCATTAATTCTTTTTTATTAAGCAGTCCGTTTTGCGCTCCTAGATAAGCAATTTTGTGAGCCGAATTTTTACTAGCTACCAGAGCCGCCTTAGCAATATCCCCCTTGTAAAACAACAGCCCGGCTGCAAAGGTGGAATTATAAACATCTCCAATGCCGGTGGCGTCTACGTATTTTTTTTCTTTATAGATTTTTTGATGATGCACTTTTGTACCATCATAAAAATAAGCACCTTGATTGCCGTCAGTAATTACAACTATTTGCGGTCCGTAATTTTTTAAAGCTATTAAAAGATTTTTAATCTCTGTTAATTTTATTTTTTTATCTCCACTTGAAACCAACTCAATTGCCTCGTCTCGGTTTAACATTAAACAATAAGTCTTTTTTAAAAAAGGTGATATTTTTTTTAAACCCCCTTTTAGCTGGCTTGTTCCTGGATTCCAAAAAATAAGACCCTGGCTATTTGCAAAAATCTGCTGTAAGTCTTTTAACCAAGAACCCGATAATGATGAAATATAAATATTTTTAGCATTTTTTAAGGCCTTTAATCTTTTAGGAGTTAGAGTTAAAAAATCATTGGCTCCGCGATTGGTAAAAATAATCCTTTCCCCGCTACCGGCAATTAAAATGAAAGATAAACCAGAATCAACTCGTTGATTTACACCAATTAAATCATCCGCTACTTTATGTTTCTTAATATTTTTAATAATAGCCCGACCATTTTCATCAGCTCCGATTTCAAACAGGGCCGCTGTTTTAAAACCTAATCCCGATAAGTTAACGGCGACGTTAGATGCCCCTCCGCCAAATAAATTTACAAACTTATCAATTCTTAATTTGGCTCCGTATTCAAAAGCTAATAATTTTTGACGTAATAAATCTTTTTTATTATCAATCAAAACACCTTCGTCGGTAAAGAAAGCAACGTCACGAGTCGCTCCGCCAATTGTTATAAAATCGTATTTCATATGTTTAAATCTTAACATAATTCTACTTCTTTTCCAAAAAAAACGGCTTTAAATGTTTAGATAAGGAATTGGCTAAATTAAAAAATAATAACATAAAAAATAAATTCCAAAATATTTGCCACGATAACTGTTTCCAAAAATAAGGTTGGAACAAAAAGAAACCATAATTATTTTGGCCACTTTGCCAGAGTGAAGTTAAAAAATAAAGCAAAGTATCGCAAATAACCACACTAATAACTGAAAGAACCAAAAAAGAATAAAGAGAACGATTAGTCAGCCAGTTTCTAGAAACAAAATCTAGAATAAAAACAGTGACCATAAAAATTAAAATATTGAGACCAAAAAAATTAAAGCCAAGAATGTCCAACCAAAACCCCATTAAAACAGCAATAATTAAGCTCGTGTTCCAATTAAAAAATAACAAACAAAATAATAAAACAATTAGTGGTAAATTTATAGCTGAATAAGTTACTGGTAAAGAAGAAATAAAGGCTACTTGTGTAATTGCAATTCCAGAAAACAATAGGAAATACCAAAACCATTCTAAATAATATTTTAAACGCAACATATTTAAGGAATTAAAACGGTCACAATAGTTAAAGTGTTAATATTAAACAATGGTTCAATATTTACATCTTGCCAAATTTCATTGCTGCGATTATTAATCTGACTCACCTTACCAACAACCAAACCACGAGGAATATTACCGCCTAATCCAGAAGTAATAACCACATCGTTATTATTTATTTTTTCAGATTGTGGAATGTAATTCATTTTTATAGTTAAACCTAAATCACCCTCAGTAATTCCCATGGTTCGGTCTTGATTTTGAATCGTGGCCGCAAGTTTACAATTACGATTAGTGGTTAAACAAATTTTAGATAAATGATCTCGCACCTCGGAAACCTTTCCGATGATTACTCCGTTTTCATCAACCACGCCCACATCTTCTTTGATACCATCTCGACTACCTTTATCAATGACGATATCTTGATCGCCCTCGCGAATATCAAAAACTAGATTTTGAGAAATCACATTAGCTAAAACACTAGTATATTTATTAGCTGATAAAAAATTTAATTGAGCGCGTAATTTATTATTATCTTGTTCAAGTTCTTTAAAATTAGCATTTAGAACCGTAAGACGCACTACTTCTTTTTCTAAAAACTCTATTCGAGAAGAAACATCTTTATTTTTCTTGCTCTCTTCATAAGAATTTCTAATTTTTGAACCAGAGCCATAAAAAAACCCAGCCAGAGGTTTGGCGGCGGAAATAGCTAAATTTTCTAATGGAGTTAAAACCTTAATAAAGTGCAAAAAAAATATCAAGACTAAAGCCATAATCCATAGCCAACTTCTATTTTTTCTACTATAAAAAGCCATAGGCCTAAATTATTTTTCAGAGGTGCTAGGTAAAACTACTTTTTCAAGTAATTCCTTATTACCCAATAGATAACCACAGCCACGAACCACACACGTAAGTGGATCATCAGCAATCTTAACCGGAATCTTAGCAGCTAAAGAAATTGCTTTATCAAGACCACGTAGTAAAGCGCCACCACCAGACAAGAAAATACCGCGTTCATAAATATCAGACACCAGTTCCGGCGGAGTAGTTTCTAAAATAGTTTTAATATTCTCCACCATTTTGGAGATAGTGCGGGAAATAGCCTCTCTTACCTGAACATCATTAATCATAATCGCTTTAGGTAGACCAGTAATTAGATCACGTCCCCGAACTTCCATTTCTTTCGGCTCATCAAGTGGCATCGCCGAACCAATATTTATCTTAATGCTCTCAGCAATTTGTTCGCCAATTAAAATATTAAATTCTTCACGAATATATTCAATAATATTATTATCAAATTCATTGCCGGCCAAACGAAGTGATTTCCAAGTAACAACACCGCCGAGCGACAAAACGCCGATTTCAGTAGAGCCGCCGCCAATATCAACCACCATCGTAGCAGTGGCCTCAGTTACTGGTAAGTGAGCGCCAATAGCCGCCGCCATCGCTTCTTCAATTAAATAAACCTTGCGGGCCCCGGCTGACTTAGCCGCATCTTCAACTGCCTTACGCTCTACCTCAGTTAAGTCTAAGGGAATTCCAATCACTACTCGCGGACGCTGAATTAAAGCAAAATGTTCTTGATGAACTTTGGTAATAAAATATTTAAGCATTTTCTCAGTTACCTCAAAATCAGAAATAACCCCATCCACCAATGGCTTAATTGCTTCAATGTGTCCCGGAGTTTTACCAACCATACGATTAGCAGCTTCACCAACTTCTAAAATTTCATTAGTACGTTTATTAATTGCTACTACTGAAGGCTCATTAATTACAATCCCTTTATCAGTAACATAAACTAAAGTATTTTTAGTGCCTAAATCAATACCTAAATCGTGACTGAATTTTCCTAAAAACTTGGAGAACATATGTTAAATATTTTAATTAATTAATAACTCTTAGCGAAATACCAATCATGTTTTGCATCCTTACCAGTAATAAAACATTTTTTATTTTTTGGTTCTTTATTTTCGTTGTCAGCCGGTAGAACACGAGACACCATGGAATATTTTTCTTTAAGTAATTTTTCACTCTCAGGATCTTCACTCCAACTGGCTTCAAACCAACCCTGACGATCATCAATTTCATCCAAACTTTCAATGCGATAAATATGTTGACTAGCAAACTCAACCGCTTGGTTATATAAGTTATTATGAATTTCAGCCATTAACTTTTCTAAGAAGTGAGAAAGCTCACATAAAGAAGCACCAGTTTTCTCTCCGGTGTCCCGTCGATAAATTGAAACTACGCCATCTTCAACTTCTTTTGGCCCTATTTCAAAACGAACTGGCACGCCACGAACTTCCCAATGATGAAATTTAAAACCAGGAGTCTGCCCTTCTCGGTCATCAATTTTTACGCGATAATTTTTACCTAAATCATCTTTTAGTGACTGACAGTATTTTAAAACTTTAGCTTTAGCTTCATCATCTTTATAAATTGGAACAATAATTATTTGAATTGGAGCAACGTTAGGTGGTAAACGTAAACCATTATCATCACCATGACCCATGATAAGTGCACCAACAGAACGCCAAGATAAACCCCAACTATTTTGGTGACCAAAATGGTACTCACCATCTGAACCTAAATATTTTACATCAAAAACTTCAGCAAAATTTGTCCCCAAATAATGACTAGTACCACCTTGAATGGCCTTACCATCTTTAGCCATTACTTCAACGGTTTTAGTAGTGACCGCACCAGCAAATTTTTCGCTATCAGACTTACGACCAGCAAAAACTGGTAGCGCCATGTATTTATAAATATCACTATAAAATCCTAAAATCTTATCAACTTCAACCCGAGCCTCTTCTTCTGTAGCAAAAACCGTATGACCTTCTTGCCATAAAAATTCACTCCAGCGTAAAAAGGCGCGAGGACGTTTTTCCCAACGAACCACATTAGCCCATTGATTAAGTCTCATTGGTAAATCTTTATAACTTTGAATCCAACGAGCATAGGTTTTATACATCGCCGCTTCACTGGTTGGACGAACCGCTAACTTATTTACTAATTCTTCTCCGCCACCATGAGTAACAATAGCAAGTTCTGGAGCAAAGCCTTCAACGTGATCTTTTTCAGCCATTAAGTTCTCAAGTGGTACAAAAATAGGAAAATAAACATTTTCCACGCCGTCATTTTCTAGAACCCGACTAAGCTCAGCTTTAATCAGCTCCCAAATTTTAAGACCATAGGGACGAATAATACCACAGCCACGAACCTCAGAAGCGTCAGCAAGTTCAGCTTCGCTTATGACATCCTGGTACCATTGTGGGAAATTTTCGCTTTGTTTAGTGATATTATTTTTAGCCATATATTTTGTGTATTTTTGTATATTTTAACCTATAAAACTAGTGAAGTAAAGCTAACGAGCCAAGTGTTTTAAAGCCGCTTTAACGCGTCCCGATGTACTGGTAATTGAGGCTTCAACCAAGTTGAGCGCCTCTCTCGCCTCATTCATCGCATAGCCTAGTGACATTAAAGCATCAAGCTCATCACCTAAACTATTTGAACCACCGCCAACTAGTGTTGTACCAGTTGCCACGCGCATGACCTTATTCTTTAATTCTAAAACCAAACGTTCCGCTGTTTTTTTACCAATGCCAGAAACTTTAGTTAAGAGACTAGCATCACCGCGAACAATCGCTTCTTTAATATCATCGGAATTAGCTAACGACAAAACTGCTAAGGCTGATTTTGGACCGACACCAGAAACAGACAATAATAATTCAAATAAATTTAAATCTTCTAATTCTTTAAAGCCGTATAAATCACTGGCTTCTTCACGAACGCGATGGTGAATATATAATTCTTGTTCACTACCAGTTTTTATTTCGGCCAAAAAATTTTCGCCCGCAAAAACCTGATAACCAACACCACCGGTTTCTAAAATAAGATAGTTATTCGGTTTAGCAATAACTTTTCCTTTTAAATAAGCAATCATATTATTTTATTTTTCTTCTTAAGACACTAAAGACGGGAATTTTTTCTGAGACAATAATCATTGCCGTTCTGGCTCCACCACCACCATGAGCCTCACTTAGCTCTTCTCCAGTTTTAGCATCAAATATTTTTTTCGGACTTACTTTTATTATAGCATAATAAGGGCCAATAATTTCCACTTTATCTCCTGTTTTAATAGTATTGTGGACTTGGAAATATACAGCATGTTCATCTGCTTTTAATTTAGGTTTAATGTAATCTTTTTCCATCTCAACCACTTGTCCGCAGAATTCCCAATCACTTAAATGATTAGCGCTAGTTAAGTTTTGTTCCGCTTTACCGCCCAACAAAAATCCAGAAGTGTAACCACGATGCACTAATTTATCAACCAGCTCTGACTTTAAATATTTGAGTTCTTTTTTCCAAGCCGCTTCACTTGGTTTCTTACTTAAAAATTCCAAAGCCCGAGCGTAAATACCTGAGACAACCGCTTGATAATAAACACTTTTAGCGCGTCCTTCAATTTTAAAAGACACCACGCCAGCTTCAATCATTTGTGGTAAATATTCTAGAAGACACATGTCTTTAGAATTAAGTAAATATGTGCCGTGCTCTTCACTAACTAAATCAAATTCTTCTTCGTGATTTTTAGCTTTAATACTATATTCCCAACGACAAGGTTGAGCGCAGTCACCTAAATTTCCGGAACGATCAACTAGTTCTTTTGATAAAAAGCAACGACCAGAGTAAGCCATACACATTGCCCCGTGAGCAAAATATTCTAATTCTAATTTTGGCGCAGCCTGATGAATCTCTTTAATTTCAGATAAGGTCACTTCTCTACCTAATACTACGCGAGTAAGACCTTGATCGAACCAAAATTTAGCCGCGGCCGCATTAGTACAACTGGCTTGAGTCGATAAATGAATCTCAGCCTCGGGCCAATATTTTCGAACTATCATCATCACGCCTGGATCAGAAATAATTAAACCATCAGGGGCCATCTCTTTAATTTTTTTAACATAAGCGGGCAACTTTTCTAAGTGCTTATTATGAGCAAAGATATTTAAAGTGATATAGACTTTCTTTTTTTGACCATGAGCTTCTTTAATTGCTTCAGCTACGGTAGCTAAATCAAAGTCGTTTATACGTACTCTTAGCGAAAAATCTGGGATACCTAAGTAAACCGCATCTGCTCCAGCAAATAAAGCGGTCCTCATTTTTAAAATATTGCCAGCGGGCGCCAGTAATTCAAGTTTTTTCATAAAATTAGCCATTTTCTTTTAACTAAATTAGTATAGCTTAAAATAAGATTAAAATAAATATTGACAATAATAAATATATATTTCATAATATCTTAAGAATATTAGTAAGAACCTTAAAAAAATATTAAACATGACACAAACATTGCCCCAAGAAATCAAAACAGAGCTTGTTTGGATTAGCAAAGCTTCCAAGAATGATTTAAAAAAACAAGAGCCCCGTTTGGATGCTCTGCTTAATTCGCTAACCGACAATTTCAAAAGTGATGAAATGCACGATTTAAAAATTGCACTTTATAGCTTTCATATGTACTGTGAGCAGCTAAAAATTTCCAACGGACTGTTTAAACTGTTAAACCGTTTTTCAGTAAACCGCAAAGCTAAAGATATTTTAAAAAACACAAAAAAAATTCTCGCATCATGAGCACATTTAATGGTTTTTTCGGCCAAATGGCACAACTTGAGTTTTCTCTTCAACTTATTATGAAAGTTATGAGTGGTGAAGACTGTTCAGAAACTTTTAGAAAAGCCTGCGATGGTGAGTTATATGACACTGAAACTCTCAGAAGTATTGAGAGAAAAGTTAAAAGACTTCACAATCTACCTGAGTCTGACAAGAAAGAGAAAGAAATCTGGGATTTCAAAAAACGACTTTTTGCTTACTGCGGCCTCAAAGAATAAAAAAAAGACCCCATCATAAAGATTGGGGTCTTCTTTTTTTATTTAATCTCTAATCCTCTTAGTTTAGCGATTCTCTCACCAACTGGTGGATGAGTCATAAAAGCTTTTGACAGCCAAGAAACTTTTTTATTTTCATCATCACCTTTAAGCGGTGAAACAATATACATATGAGCGGTTGCCCTGTTGGCAACTTCTAATTCTTCAGGGTCAGCGCTAATTTTCTCCAGCGCTCTGGCTAGGCCTTCGGGATAACGAGTAAGCAAGGCACCAGAAGCATCCGCTAAAAATTCACGTTTACGAGAAACAGCTAGCTGTAATAGTTGAGCTGAAAGCGGTGCTAAAATTGATAACAAAATAATAATCAAAAAACCAATCCAACCACTGTTATTATTATCATCCCTATCACGACCGCCAAACATCGCCGAACGAGTGGCCCAGTCAGTTATTAAAACAATGGTACCAACCAAAACTGTGGCCACTGTTGAAATTAAAATATCCCGATTACCAATATGTGATAATTCATGAGCAATTACCCCTTCAAGTTCCGCTTTATCAAGCTTTGTTAAAATACCAGTAGTTAGTGCAATAACAGCGTGCTCTGGATCACGACCAGTAGCAAACGCATTCGGCGCACTGTCTTCGATAATATAAATTTTAGGCAGTGGCAGACCGGCAGTAATACAAAGATTTTCTACCAAGTGATAAATTTCGCGACCATTATCATGGTCAACTAATTTTGCACCCGACATTCCTAAAACAATTTTATCGCTCCACCAATAACTGACAAAACTAGAAACCACACTGAACAAAACAGCAGCAACCAAAAAAATGGCATTATCAAAATATCGAGAAACTGCAAAACCTACCAACATTACCAAGAAGAAAAACCCGGACATTAAAAACCAAGTTTTTCTTTTATTTGAATCACTATCTTGATATAAGGTCGCCATAATTATTGTTGGTCCTTTTTAAATCCACCAGCAAAAGCTTTTAAGATTTCCACTGGAGTGACAAAAACAACGGTATTAGATTGATCACTAGATAAATCGTTAATTGATTGCAAAGTTCTTAAGTGTAAAGCTCCGTCTGAAGCGGACAAAATTTTAGCAGCATCGGCAATATTTTGAGCGGCCGCCATTTCTCCTTCAGAATTAATAATCACCGCCCTCTTTTCACGTTCCGCTTCTGCTTGTTTAGCAATAGTTCTTTCCATTGATTCAGGAAGTGAGACATCTTTAAGTTCAACATTATTAACTTTAATACCCCATTCATCTGTTTCCTTAT
>CAZEBE010000003.1:246-20935 GCA_964510275.1 uncultured Gammaproteobacteria bacterium | reverse complement strand
TGAGTTGACATGATATTATTATAAGCATGTTTACTATATTTATCAATTGGGTTTTGGGGATTACTGCCGGTTTAGGCTATGTCGGTGTTTTTGTTTTGATGGCAGTTGAAAGTTCGTTTTTACCATTTCCGTCAGAGTTAGCAATCCCGCCAGCCGCTTGGCTCGCTAGCCAGAGGCAAATGAATATTTTTATAGTTGTTATTCTTGGTACTTTGGGTAGTGTTGTGGGAGCGATGATTAATTATTTATTAGCTTTATGGTTAGGTCGTCCCGCGGTTTATAAACTCATGGATACTAAATTTGCCAGACTACTTCATTTAAATAGTCACAATCTTGAAAGAGCGGAGGCTAAATTTCTTAAAAATGCTAATTCTGCCACTTTTGTTTGTCGTTTAATTCCCGTGATTCGTCAACTTATTTCTATTCCCGCCGGTTTTACTAAAATGCCATTTTTGCCATTTATTTCTTTAACCGCTTTGGGCTCTTTAATCTGGGTGTCTATTTTAGCAGCCCTAGGTTACACCTTGGGAGCTAATCAAGATTTACTATCGCAGTATTACTCAGAAATTCAATGGATTTTACTTATTTTAGGCATTATTTGGTTATCTCACTTCTTCTATAAAAAGCGTAAAAAAAATCGGGCTTAACCCGATTTTATTTTTCCAGTCTATCAATAAATAATATTCCATCTAGGTGGTCTGTTTCGTGTTGAATTATTCTTGCCAGTAACCCTTCAGCCTGAATTTTTTTCTTTTCACCACGTTCATCGAGATACACACAATTTACTTTTTTGTGGCGCGAAACTGGACCGTAAATTATTTTTCCTTTTTCGTCTAACACTGACAGACAGCCCTCATCATCAATTTCTTGCCCCCAAGATTTTTTAGTAATCTTTGGGTTGATCATGAAGATAATCTTGCCACTTTTTTCATCATTAATAACTACCAAGCGAATGTTCATTCCTACTTGGGGCGCGGCTAGTCCCGCACCATCAAGTTTAATCATAGTATGTTTCATGTCTTCAAGTAGTTCCTTCATCTCTGGTTTTTTAAGGTCAGTCAGTGGAATTTCAATAGACACTTCTCGTAATGATGGTGTTGGGTATTTAATTATATCGAGTATTTTTGGCATATGTTTTTGGTGTGTAAGGAGAGCCGGCGGGAATTTCGATAATCTTGAAAAAATATTTCCACTGGTCACCGCTTTTACATAATTCTTTGGTGTCGTTAATTGCTCTTTCTACTACCTGAGCTTCTTTTTCTTTGCAAATTTTAAAGATAGATGATCTTTTAAAACCGGGTATATTTAATTCCTTAATAACTCGGAGCGCTAAATCTTGCCACGGATAGGCCGGAGCCTTAACAGTTGGTTTGGCCAGCTTGGCTTTAAAGATATCGGCCATTGATTGTGGTTCAGTTTTTTTCATAGTCTATAGTTTGAAGTCCATCATTAAATAGCCAATCCCTAAATCAGTTTGATAAGACATTACTTCTGATTCATATTTTCTGTCACCAAGAGCCCCTAATAAAACTACAATTGATTTAAGTCCGCACTGTGAAGCATCTTCGATTAACTTGCTGTCCATATTTAAAATATTGGCAGTTGCGGTCTCTGGTTCATTTAAAAATTCAATTAACTTATTATCAAACTTAGCTCCTTTTGGTGAATAGCCAGCCGGTGAATTCTTTTTTAGTTTGTGTGACAGGTCACCGGAAGCAATTAAAGCAATTCTTTTAGATGAGTTTTTGATTACTTTGTTTAAGCGCTCGCCAAGAGCTAAGTGTTCTTCTAAATTAAGTTCTCCGGCGTAATTAACAACCACCACCTTTACATCAGGCATCGCCACAGTCAGTAAATATAAAGGAACTGAAGCGCCATAGTCTACTTTAGGATTACTAACTAACTGAATTTCCACTCCATCAGTTTCTTTTAGTTCGTTAACAAAACTCAGGTCACTGCGAAATTTTTTATTAGCTCCTAAAAAACCAAAACTACTTAAATCAATTTGTAGCTCTGGTCCAACATTAAGCGTAAACTTATTGTTTTGAATTAAACCGTGTGGCGAAATGATAACAATTGTTTCAATATCGTTGTTCTGTAATTCACGCGCGAGCTCATTATAAGAGTCAACAGTTTTTTGTAAAATCTGTTGATTTAATTTACCAATTTCGGGAATTAAAATTGGCGAATGGGTGACGATGGCGGCATTAAGTAAGGGCATATTATTCAGTAATTGTTTGTATAACAACTGGGTCACCAGCTGGATACTGAGCTAAAAGTTGAGGAGAAACAGTAATTACGTTGCTAAATTTATAACCAAGTTTTTCAAAAACTTCACCAGAAGAAAATGGTCTCTTTCGACCTTCAGAAATTAAATAAACAGTTGATACACTATTAGACATTAAAAGTTCACCGTCACCAAACACTACAGGGGACCCCTTAGTGTATTTATTAAGTTCGACGGTAGTACCTTTGGTTACTTTTTTATCTTTGAACTTGGTAGTCAAAAATACTTTATCAGTAATTGGATATTTATAACCACTTTCAACATAGAAGACGCCACCGGATTTTGGATCTTGAATTAGTTTACCAGTTGGATAAGTGGAAGTAGCGGTGATAGTTTTTCCTTCGGTGTAAGAGGCTAATTCTTCGGCTGTAGCTTTAATTATCTCTTCCGGGTTGAAACCAATTTTCTTAAAAATGTCTTTAGAGGTGATTGGTCTTTTTTCATTATCAACTAATAAGTAAATATCACCAGTTGGAACTTGAATTAAAGAATAGTTAGGAAATTTAATTGGATCGCCTTTAGAGTAAGCGTTTAAAGCTGAAGTCTCAACGTTAATTATTTTTTTAGGATTAAAACGTGAGATTAAAGCGCTGTAACTAGTAAATGGTCTTTTTTGTCCGTTTTGAATTAACCAAACCCCAGCCTCGCCACTGACTTGTAGCAGGGAACCATCAGGATAGTTTTTAACCGTTTTGGGGAAATACTTTTTATATAGACGATAAAAATTATAATTACCATTAAAGACGTGAGGGGTAAAAATATAAAGAGCGGCGGTGGCGTTGTTTTCGATGGTAACTACTTGTGAAGCTTCACAAGTAAGACCAAGAGTGTTGTTTAGAACATAAGTTTGATTAGCACGATAAGCATAACGCCAATCAGGAGCATTAACAGTCATGTAGTGTAAAAATTGTAGAGCGGTGCTATTTACTTGTTTAGCAAAGCTTTTATAACGAGGATTACAACCACCACTATCAGGACAACCATAGCCTAATGGGTGTTTATTGTTTAAGAAATTTAATAAATCACTTTCGGTTGGAAACATTTTACTACCAAAACTAGTTTCAATAAGACTTGATTCTTTTTGAATGGTGGTAAGAATAACTTTAGGGTTTATAGTGGTGATATGTTGGCATTTTTGTTTTCGCTCCGTTTCTGTTGGTTCATCGCTTAAGTTAGCTCCTTGGCAATCGTAATTATTATTGGCAGCATCGTAAATTATTTCGGCAGCTGTTTTGTTGGGAGTGCCATAAGCATTGGTAGTTACATAATTAGCGAGATAGCTATTTTTACTTTCCAAAAAACTTTGAATTTCTGATAGACTCATGCTTCTACTATCTAACATTTCACTGTCACTAATTATATTATTAGGATTAAAAGCCTCTTCAATATCTTGGGCGGAAACCGGTAAAACTGAACCCAGTAAAATGAAAAGCATCAGGATGCTAAAAAAACGATTTGACATATACTAAAAAATTTATTTATTACAAAAATTACTACTTTATTATAATATAAATACCCCTTCTTGGCTACCAGATTTAAAAAAGGACCATGACGGCCCTTTTTAAATTTATACCACGTTGATTGCTAATTCTTCACCAGTCCCGACTTCAATTTTTATCTTATCGCCTTCTTTAATTTTACCTTCAATAATTTCGAGCGCTAGTTCATCAAGAAGCATTGTTTGAATAATTCGTTTAAGTGGCCTGGCTCCGTATGTTGGGTTGTAACCCTTTTCAGCCAACATCTTTTTTACCTTGGCACTAATTTTTAGAGTAATGTTTTTATTGTGCAATCTATTTTCTACTTTAGCGAGTTCTAAATCAACAATTTTTTCTAAAGCTTCTTTGGGTAAACTCTTAAATAAGACAATCTCATCAATACGGTTTAAGAATTCTAATTTGAAATGGTCGCGTAAAATTTTATCAATCTTATCTTTCATTTCATCTTGGCGCCAATCTTTTTTATTATCCGTTTCGCCAGCGTTAAAGCCAATGGTGTATTGTTTGATAACTTCATTACCTAAATTAGAGGTCATGATAATAATGGTATTTTTGAAGTTAATAGTTCGTCCTTTAGAATCGGTAAGTCGTCCATCATCTAAAATTTGCAGTAGCATATTAAAAGTATCCGGATGAGCCTTTTCGATTTCATCAAATAAAACTACGGAATATGGGTGACGACGAACTCGGTCGGTTAATTGTCCGCCATCATCATGTCCGATATATCCTGGAGGGGAACCAATTAATTTAGCGACGGAATGTTTTTCCATATACTCACTCATATCAATTCTAATGAGTGAGTTTTCATCATCAAAGATAAAGCGAGCCATGGCTTTAGCGAGTTCAGTTTTACCAACTCCGGTTGGACCGACAAATAGAAAAGATCCAATTGGTCTTTTTTCTTCGTTAATGCCAGCTCGAGAGCGACGAATAGCGTTTGATACCGCTTTAATGGCTTCATCTTGGCCGATGACTTCTTTAGTTAATACAGCTTCAGCTTGGCCTAATTTTTTAGCTTCACTATCTAACATTTTTTGAGCGGGAATTCCTGTCCAACGAGCCACAACTTTAGCCACATCTTCTTCGCCAACTTCTTCTTTTAAAATTCGCTGTCCTTTTTTTTGAATCTTAATTAATTCATCTTGGAATTTTATAATTTTGGTTTCGAGTTCTGGAATTAAAGCGTATTTTATTTTAGCCACCTCAGTTAAATCATTTCCTTGGCGTTGAGTTATCTCTGCTTTAGTTTTTAGTTCTTCAATCTCTTTTTTAGAACTTCTAATTTGGGAGATAATATTTTTTTCATTATTCCAGTGTAGTTCGAGTTGTGAAGATTGTTCTTTTAGTTTTGCTAGCTCCTGATTAATACTACGTAATTTAGAAGATTTTTTATCAGTATTTACAATCGCCGCTTTATTAATTTCCAGTTGCTTAATATTTCTTTTTAATTGGTCCAACTCTTCCGGCATGGAATCAATTTCCATACGCAGTGATGAAGTGGCTTCATCAATTAAATCAACCGCTTTATCTGGCAAGAAACGATCACTGATATAACGATTAGATAATTTAGCAGCGGCAATTAAAGCATCATCAGTAATTCTAACACCATGATGGACTTCATATTTTTCTTTAAGACCACGTAACATGGAAATTGTATCTTCAATGCTTGGCTCATTAACTAAAATTGGTTGGAAACGACGTTCTAAAGCAGCGTCTTTTTCAATATATTTTTGATATTCTTTGGTGGTTGTTGCTCCAATGGTGCGTAAATCACCACGTGCCAATGCAGGCTTTAACATGTTAGAAGCGTCCATTGCCCCTTCACTAGCTCCCGTGCCAACTAAAGTATGAAGCTCATCAATGAATAAAATAATGTTGCCATTTTGTGATTTTACCTCATGTAGCACAGCTTTTAAACGGTCTTCAAATTCACCGCGAAACTTAGCACCAGCCACCAGGGCACCTAAATCTAAAGATACTACTTCTTTATTTTTCAAATTTTCCGGAACATCACCGGCGATAATTCGTTGTGCCAAACCTTCAACAATTGCGGTTTTACCTGTTCCTGGTTCACCGATTAATACTGGATTGTTTTTGGTGCGACGTAGTAATATCTGCATGATACGGCGAATTTCTGTGTCACGGCCAACAACGGGGTCAAGTTTTTCGTTTCGGGCTAGTTCTGTTAGATTGGTAGTGTATTTTTCTAAAACTTTAAATTTTGTTTCTGGATAAGGATCAGTGATTCGAGAGTCACCGCGTAAACTAATTAAAATATCTTTAACCGTTTGATATTCCACTTTAAATTTAAGCAAAATTGTCTGAGCGGGGGAGGCAATGCCGATTAAAGCTAAAAAAATATGCTCAGTAGAAATAAATTCATCATTCATGCCATCAGCTTCTTTTTGGGCGCGTTCTAAAATCATGGCCGTTTCATTAGTTCCGGACACTGCTTGAATTGGACCATCTTGAGTTCTTATTTTTTCTTTTGGCAGTTTATTGATTTCGCCAATAACATAATCTTCAATTAAATCTGGGTCAATTTTAATTT
The DNA here is from genome assembly GCA_964510275.1 of uncultured Gammaproteobacteria bacterium. Lineage (GTDB taxonomy): Bacteria > Patescibacteriota > Patescibacteriia > Patescibacteriales > UBA12465 > JAEZRQ01. Next base: position 14,598 of record CAZEBE010000003.1, on the reverse strand, counting down.
TTTCTAAGATAGGTTTAATCAGCCCCTCATTTTGTTGTAGTAGTGACAAGAGTATATGATTGGCTTCAATATTCGCCTGCCCATTTGAGGTGGCAATAATCTGCGCGTTAATAATGGCTTCTTGAGATTTATCGGTAAATTTATTAAACATATGTATATTTTTAGTGTTTTAATTAGCAGTCGAACATTATGAGTGCTAATTCAATAATAGCTTAGCTTTTAGCCTCTGTCAATAAGATAAATAAAGAAATATCTTTTGCGATTTTCTGCTATAATAAAAATAATTAACAAATAAAACTTATGGCTTATAACAGTGAAGTTGCCAGACCGATGTCACTGGCGATTATTAGAAATAGTAAGGGGCAAATTCTAGTTTCTCCTGGCTACGATAAAGTTAAAAAAGAATCATTTTTTAGACTGCTTGGTGGTGGAATTGAATTTGGCGAAACTTCTTTAATTGCTTTACGGCGAGAGTTTAAAGAAGAGTTAGATGTTGAACTAACAGATTGTAAATTACTGGGAGTGGTGGAGAATATCTTTTCTTTTGACGGTTTAACTTGCCATGAAATCATTTTTGTTTATGAAGCAAGTTTTTTGGATACTAGCAATTATAATATACGGGAATTTTCTATTTTAGAAGCTGATTCAGAATCCAAAGATCAATTTAAAGCGATTTGGCTTGATCCTAAAGAATTTTCAAGCAGTATTATTTATCCAGACGTTTCCTCGTGGCTGTAATTTTTTATTTTTGTCTCTATTTTATTTGTGATATACTATAAAAGTATGGAACACAATTCATTTACTTATTTTGGTAAAATTTTAATTAGTATTGCCTGGGATTTTTTGTATTTTCCTGTTTGGTGGTATAGCTTTGGTTTTCTCAAAACCTTACGCGGAGTTGGCAATTTTTATCGTGCCCAGGAAGCTTCTTTAAATTTTTTGGTCTGGCTTAAAAATATTTTTGTGCCGATGTATGGTCAGTATGATGTTGCTGGCCGGCTCATTTCTTTTTTTATCCGCTTAATTCAGATTATTTATCGAGGTTTAGCAATGTTAATTGTGGTTATTTTAGGTTTGGTTTTTATCATTTTTTATTTATGTCTGCCACTGGCTATTATCATTGCTATTTTGGAACATCTTTTTTAATCTTATGAATGAGGAAAAAATTCAATTTGAATATGATAAAAAAATAAACAGCTCTGGTGTTTGGTTTTTTGGTTGCTTTGTTTACTGCCGAATTCAACTTAAAACGTCCCTTATTTTTTTAGATAGAACCTTGGTTTTTGTTCGTCGTTTGGTTAATTTTATCTGTTTTTTTATTGCTGTTTTGGGTTGGGTAGCTTTGTTTTGGTTTTTTTATGAACAACAAGCCTTAATTATAAGCTCACCTTCGGTTTTATTTGATACCAGTCAGTATCAACACCCACTAATTTTAGTTTTTTTGTTAACTTTATTTTTCGATTTATTTTTATATTATAGAAACAGCGTTACTGAAGAACAAAAAATAAGAATTAATTATCGCCGATTTAAAATTGATGAAGAGTCTGGTCATTTTAAGAGCAAGACATCTTGGAATGTTGCCAACTCTTTGGATCTAGAAGCTAAAAATATTCTAGATGATGCTTATCTTTTGGCGGCTAAATTAAAACAGGAAGAAGTAAATCCGCGCCATTTATTTAGAGCTCTTCTTAAGAGCAGAAAAGTTCAAGCCTTGTTTATTCGCCTGGGTGTTAATGCTGGGTTGCTTATTGAGAAGCTGGATAAACACTTAGCGGACGATGAAAACTCTTCAAGGGCACCAAAAATCAATCAGAGCCTTAAAGAGCTTATTGTTATTGCTGGTTTAGATGCTTTTAGACGTCAACAGACAGCAACTACGGTATTGGATTTAGTTTGGCCTTGTTACTTGCATGATTCTGTTTTAGCAGAGATTTTGTATGATTTAGAAATTGATGATAATAAATTAAAAAATGTCGTTGAATGGTTTAAAGTTAATGAACAGTTAATAAAAAATTATCAGGATTATCATAAAGCGGCTATTTTAAAACCTTGGGGATCAATGAACCGTTCTTACACCGCTATTGCCACACCAACGGTTGATCATTTTTCTACCGACATTACAATGGTGGCTCGTTCTGGGAGATTAGAATTATGTATGGACCGAGTAAAAGAGTTTTCCGCCATCTTTGATGCTTATATTAGTGGTCAGCATGGGGTTCTCTTGGTTGGACCAACTGGTGTTGGTAAAAAAACTATTATTGAAGGCTTGGCTCAGTTAATGGTTAAGGAGGCCGTGCCTAAATTTTTACAAGATAAGCGACTAATAGAACTTGATTTGGCTAATTTAATTTCTGGCTCTTCAGCCTCTGAGACTCAAGAAAAATTACTTATTTGTCTAAATGAAATAAATCGAGCCGGTAATATTATTTTATATATTTCTGATATTGAAAGAATGATGGGCATTAGTTCTGGTGGCGAGGAAAGTTTTGAACTAATTGAGGTCTTAGTAGAGGCAATAAATCGTCAGGCTATCTTTTGTATTGCTACTGTAACCACTGAAAATTATTCCAAATTTATTGAAGGTACTTCACTGGGGGAGTCAATGACTACCATTGGTGTTGCTGAGCCGACAATCAATCAAACTATTCAAATACTAGAAAGTAAAGCTAGTAGTTTAGAGGCTCGTTATGGTGTTTATTTAACTTATAGTGCATTAGAACGTACCGTCACTTTATCTAATAAATATTTACGCGATTCTAGTTCACCACTTAAGGCCATAAATCTTTTACAAAAGGCAGTAATGATTTCCAATAAAGAAGCTCGTAATAATCCTGATAAAGTTATTTGCAGTGAAGAAGCAGTGGCCACTGCAATTGAACAATTAACCGGTATTCCTGCTAATAAAGTTTCAGAAGATGAAGGTAAAAAATTATTAAATTTAGAAGCCGACATTCATCAGCGTATGGTTGGACAAGAAGAAGCTGTTAAGGCTGTGTCTTCAGCTTTGCGTCGCGCTCGGGCTGACTTAAAAGATAGTGTTCGTCCGATTGCCTCCTTTTTGTTTTTAGGTCCGACTGGTGTTGGTAAAACAGAGCTTGCTAAAACAGTTTCGGAAGTTTATTTTGGTGATGAAAATTATATGATTCGTCTTGATATGAGTGAATATCAGGAGGCTAGTAGCGTTAGTAAAATGATTGGTGATGAAGATTCTCTTGGTTATTTAACCGAAGCGGTTCGTAAAAAACCGTTCTCTCTAATTTTGCTTGATGAAATTGAAAAAGCTCATCCTGATATTTTGAATTTATTTTTGCAGTTACTTGATGATGGACGGTTAACTGATGGACAGGGAAGAACGATTAACTTCTCACAGTCGATTATTATTGCCACTTCTAATATTGGTTCGCTTGTTATTCAGGACAACATGAAACGTGGCGTGGATGTTAGTATTATCAAGCAAGAGTTAATTGATAATCAGCTTAATAAATATATGCGTCCGGAACTCATCAATCGTTTCGACGGCATTGTTGTTTTTAAACCGCTCACCGAAGAAAACATTGTCGTGATTGCAACTTTGATGTTAAAGAAGATTAAGAAAAATTTAGCAGAAAAAGGAATTCTTTTTCAGGCGGATAAAGACGGGGTCGCTATTTTAGCTCATGCTGGTTATGATCCTAAATTTGGTGCTCGTCCGTTGCGTCGTTTACTTCAAGAAAAAGTTGAAGATGAAATTGCTAATTTATTTTTAGCTGGCAAATTAAAGCGTCGGGATACGATTTTTATTGGTAGTGATGGTTCGGTTGGCTTTAGTAAGGGGCGGGAATTATAAATATTTTTATAAAATTATGGTTTTTTTAGGATTTTTTATGTTATCCTTGGTTCTGTCTTTAGCTTTAACACCACTAGCTAAATTAGCGGCGCTTAAGTTTGGTATTCTTGACAGGCCGGACTTTGCTAGAAAAATTCATCAAAAACCAACACCTCTTTTAGGTGGGGTGGTTATTTTTTTAGTTTTCTTTGCGGTTATTTTTTTAAATTATTCTCAGCTTACTGTGGGCAACCTAGAACTTCATCATTGGCTTAGTTTTTTCTTTGGCGGACTTATTTTAATAATTGGTGGTACCCTTGATGACAAATATAATTTCAGTCCGAAGAAGCAGATAATTTTTCCGATTCTGGCAATTGCCGCGGTTTTATTAGGCGGTGTTGAAATTGCTAAATTATCTAATCCTTTTGGCGGTTACTTTGATGTTGCTTGGTTGTCGCCAATTTTTATTGCAGCCTGGCTTATGGGCATGATGTATACCACTAAACTACTTGATGGAGTGGACGGTTTAGTCGGCGGTGTTTCCGGCATTGGAGCTTTAGTAATTTTTTTATTTACTTTAACGACTAAATATTATCAACCAGATATTGCTTTTGCTTCACTTATTTTATTAGGGGCTATTTTGGGATTTTTATTTTACAATTGGAACCCAGCTTCAATTTTTTTGGGGGAGGGCGGCTCATTATTTTTAGGTTTTTCTTTAGGCGTTCTGGCTATTATTTCTGGTGGTAAAATCGCCATTGCTTTGCTAGTGATGGGCATTCCTATTTTAGATGTTGCTTGGACAATTATCCGTCGCCTTCTTTCGGGAAAAAATCCTTTTAGAACGGCTGACAAGAAACATTTACATCATAAACTATTAGCTCTTGGTTTAAGTCAAAAACAAACGGTTTTAGTCTTTTATTTCTTGTCGGCAGTTTTTGGTTTATCTGGTTTATTCTTACAGAGTCAGGGTAAAATTTTAGCACTAATAATAATTGTGGTGGTGATGTTTACTATTGTTGTGTCTTTTTCTTATTTAGCACCCTCTCGAAAAAAAGCTAAGTTATTACTTCACGTCTGTTGTGCTCCATGTAGTGCTTATTTGGTAAAAGAAATTTTAATTCCAGAATTCGCAGTCACTCTCTATTTTTATAATTCTAATTTGTGTTCACTTAGTGAATATGAAGCTCGTCTTAAGTGGGTTAAAGTTGTGGCAGAACAAAACAAAATCCCTTTAATTGTTGAACCATATAATCATGAAGCTTGGCTTAATAAGATTGCTGGCGGTGAAAATGATCCAGAACGCGGTGCCCGTTGCTTGGTTTGCTATCGTGACCGTTTAGCAAAAACTGCTTGGCTCTCTAAAGAAAAACATTTTGATTATTTTTCAACCAGTTTATTGGTCTCACCTTTTAAAGATACCAAGGCTCTGCGAGAAATTTCTCAAGAAGAGGCCCTTAAAAATAATACAGTTTTTTTAGATAGAGATTTTCAGGCAAATGGTCTTTATCAAAAATCTCAAGAGCTGGCTAAAGCCTCGGATTTTTATCGTCAAAAATTTTGCGGTTGCGAATTTACTAAACGTTAAGTTATGAAAAATAAATTAGTTATTATTCTTTTTGTTTCTTTATTTTTTATTGCCGCCCCGGTTTTGGCCGCTACGCCAATTGATACCGATGGTGATGGTTTAACTGATGAAATGGAGCTTAAATTTGGTACTGATTTAAGCAACCCCGATTCTGATGCTGATGGTTTTAAGGACTTGCGAGAACTTGATTGGGCTTATAATCCTTTATCATCCTCAACTAAAAAACTGGAACAGAGAATTGAAATTAACTTAAAAAAACAACGTCTTTATTATTTTGTGAGTGGTGTGGAGTGGCGGGAGTTTAAAGTCTCAACTGGTAAAACAAGTATGCCAACCCCTAAGGGCGAATTTACTATTAAAAATAAAATTAAAAAAGCCTGGTCTAAGGCGTATGGGCTTTGGATGCCTAATTGGATGGGGATTACTGGCAGTATTGGGCTTCATGAATTACCAATTTGGCCTAATGGTTATCAAGAAGGGGCTAATCATTTAGGAACCCCAGTTTCTCATGGCTGTATTAGATTAGGATCTAAGGAGGCAGCTTATCTTTTTGAACGAGTTACTATCGGGGTAGGGGTTAAAATATATTGATTGTTCAAGGGGTGTTTTAGTGTTATAATAGTAGCGTAAAATTAGGTTTTTATTTTGACTTTATGCGTAAAAAAAGTTATATATTGTTATTTTTGTCAATAATTATTCCTCTATCGCTAGCTGGTTGTACTTTGCCGTGGCAAAAAAAGAAAACGGTTGTTAATCCAGCTCCTCAAAACACCACTACCACCACTACTACAGTAGAGACAGTAAATAGCACCGAACAATCATCGGGCGAGATTAAAAAGTTTAATAGTCTGGAAGAGTTACAGTCTTTTTTGGCTAAACATAATAACAACTCAATTGATACCAAAGAATATTTATCTTCTTCTCCTGGCGTTGTTTCTAAAGGTAATAGCATTTCAAGAAATGAAGCCGGTGCGGTTACTGGTGATTATTCTTCAACCAATATTCAGGTGGCTGGAGTTGATGAGGCGGATATTATTAAGACTAATGGTAATTATGTCTATCTATTAGACTATAATGATCTTTATATTATTAAGGCTGTTCCTGCTGGAGCTGCTTCAGTAGTGACAAAGATTACTTTTAAATCTCGCCCTCAAGAGTTCTATATCAGTGGTGACCGTTTAGTTGTCTTTGGTTATGATAATCAAATTTATAAAGATGCTACTTACAAAACCTTTAAAAGACAAAATTCTTTTACGTATTTAAAAGTTTTTGACATTTCTGACCCTAAAAATCCTAAGCAAGTTAGAGATTTAAATTTAGAAGGTAGTTATAGCGACTCAAGAGTTGTCGGTGATTATCTATATTTTATTACCAACAATAATCAGGCTTATTTGGAGGGAGAGCCAACCTTACCGCGAGTTTTAGATGGTGGCCTGGTGTTGTCAGAAAAATGTGGCTTATCGGCTAAATGCTACGCTCCAAATGTTTTCTATTTTGACATTCCTTATCAGTCTTATAATTTTACTTCCATAACGGCCGTTAATATCAAAAACGCCAGCGAGGCAATAAGTGGTAGCATCTTTTTACTCTCTGGTGGTCAAAACCTATACGTTTCACCAAACAATATCTATATCACCTACACTGAGTATTTAAATGAGTATGATATTGAACGTGATGTAACTATTGGTTTAATTAAGAGCCGCTTGTCAGCTGATAATCAAAATAAAATTTCTAAGATTGAAGTCGCTGATGATTTTATTTTATCTGATGACGAAAAGAAAAATAAAATTTATAATTTAGTACAAGCTTATTTATTTGGTCTAAGTACTGGGGAAAGAACTGCTTTGCAAACTGAAATTGATACTACTCTCAAAAAAACGCTCGATGAAAAAGCTAAAGAAATGGAAAAAACGGTAATTCATAAAATTGCTTTTAGTGGCCAACAATTAACTTATAAAGCTAAGGGGCAGGTTTCTGGACACGTTTTAAATCAATTTTCAATGGATGAAAATAATGGTTATTTTAGAATTGCCACTACTAAAAATCAATCTTGGTCCAGACTAGAGTTGGCTAATAAAGATTCTTATAACAACGTTTATGTTTTAGATGATAAATTACAAACCGTTGGTTACTTAGAAAATTTGGCCGTTGGCGAGAGAATTTATTCAACCAGATTTATTGGTGACCGAGCTTATCTGGTAACCTATAAACAAACCGACCCTTTATTTGCGATTGACCTTAAAGATCCGCGAGCTCCAAAAGTTTTGGGAGAACTAAAAATTCCTGGATACTCTACTTATTTACATCCTTATACTGACAATCTTCTTTTAGGTTTTGGTCGTGATACGGAAGTAAGTGATACTGGTTTGGTGATTAACAAGAGTTTAAAATTGGGACTATTTGATGTTACCAACCCTAGTGCCCCCAAAGAATTAGATAGTTTTGTCACAGGTGATAAATATAGTGATTCAATTGCTCTTTATGATCACAAGGCTTTTTTGGCCTCTAGTGCTAAAAATTTAGTTTCCATTCCAGTGGTTTTTAGAGGTGGACAGTATGGTAACCGAGTGGAATTTGGTGGAGCTTTAGTGTTTAATATTATTGATAATAAAATTAAGTTGCGAGGTCGCATTGATCATAGCGATGGTGGTAATTATAGTAATCAGGATTATTGGTCTAATATTAGTTATTATGATAATTCAGTTAAACGCAGTCTTTATATAGACGATGCTCTTTATACTTTTTCTAATAAATTTTTGAAAATAAATGATTTAAAAAGTGCGGGTGATAATTTAAGTCTGATTAAGACCATTGACTTATTACCTAACTTGGATAAAGATTTTGAAGTTACCCCAGTAACTCCGCCAACTGTTTCCAGTAGTACGGAAGCCGTTATCGCTTCATCGACTAAAGAATCAGAAGTAATCAATTAATTAAGTAGGTATGAAATTTTCACGTTTAGCCGTCATTTTATTGCCAATTATTCTCTGGTTATTAGCCCAGTTATATTTTATTTGGCCAGGTTTCTTTTACTTATCTTTGGGATTGTCGGCTGTTTTAATCCTAATTTCAACCTTTTTTATTAAAACCCCAGAACGTCGTACTCCTTGGTGGTTGTTAGCTATTTTGCCGCTTAGTTTTTTATTATCAATTACGGTTTATGCTTCACTACAAGCTAACTGGATATTGGTTCAGGTGTTATTTGTCGTCTTGTTGATTTTTATTTTTAATTATTTTAAGAGTTTATATTATTTTTGGCACCGAACGGATTTATACAACGAAAATGATAGTAGCGTGATTAACGCTTACGGCGGTTTTCTAATCATCTTTTTTTTAGCTGCTGATTTGTTTGGTTTGCAGTCATTACTTAATTTAACAGTTTGGCCGATGTTTTTAATTTTTAGTAGCGTTGTCTTTGGTATTACTTATCTAAATTTAAACATCGATCCGGAAAACTTTGGCAATAAAGCGGTATGGCAATTCTCAGTGATAAACACCTTGCTTATTGCCGAAATGACGCTAGTCTTTATTTTTTTACCTTTAAGTTATAATATCTCTGCTTTGTCAGTTGGTATTGTTTATTATTTATTTGTTAATATAACTAGACTACATTTACAAAAAGCTCTAACTCCAAAAAAAATTAAATTATATCTTATAATAAGTTACGCCGGTTTAGCGATTTTACTGCTTACGGCTCGCTGGCTCAATTAATATGAAAAAACCAACTAATAATTTTATCGTTATTGTTCTTGCTTTAACTTTTGGCGCGGTATCTGGTGTTTTAGCTTCAGTAATTGCTAGCTCATATTTAGGTAGGAATTTAGAGTCTTTGATTAATTCCAAAGAATTGGATCTTGCTAATTCCGTTTATGACCGAGCTAATTTAGTAATTCGCGACGCTAAAAAGGTGGTGGTAAATCAAGATGTTAAAATTGAAGAAACTGCTTCGTCACTGCAACCAGTTTTAGTTTCCGCTTTTAAAAAAAATAGCAGTGACAATTATTATGCCTTAGAACAAGCTGATGCTTTTGGTTTAATTTTATCTAATGATGGTTGGGCGCTTCTAAATGGTTTAAAAGAAACTAACGCGCAGGAAGTAATTAAAAATTATTCAGTTATTTCTTATGATAAAAAAGTTTATTCTTTGGATAAAGCTTTTTCGGTAAAAATTACCGGCGACGGTTTTGTTTATTTGGTTCGTTTAAAAGGGGCTGTTAATTTGCCGGTTAGACAAATTGCCGGTGCCTATAATTTAAAACCAGGAATGTCAGTTATCTTATTATCAGCTGACGGTAAAGCCTTGCTTAGTTCAATTGTTACCAAAAAACATCCAAATCTTATTTTACACAGTGATCGCCCGGATGTTAGTCTTGTTTTAGCAGACAATATCGGTAGTGAATTTAAGAACGCTCTGGTGTTTAATTTGGGAGGAGATTTTGTTGGTTGGGTTGATAGTGATTATGCTGTTCGCCCTAATTATACTTTTTTACCAGCGTGGCGCGCCTTCATTGCTAAATCAAAATCAGTTTTTCCATCTTTGGGAGTTAATTATTTAAATCTTTCAGTTGTTAAGGCAACCGCTTTAAAGGTTGATAAAGGAGCTTGGCTTTATGGAGAGGATAAAAATCTAGCGATTATTTCTGGTGGTGCGGCTGATAAAGCTGGTTTGCTTGAAGGGGATGTAATTACCAGAATCAATAATCAAGAACTGGATCAAAATAATGATTTAGCTGAAACAATTTCTTCTTATGTGGCTGGCGAAACGATTAATGTTACATATGATCGTGCGGGAATTATCGGAGAAGTGAATATAACTTTGGGCGAAGCTAAATAATATAAATTTTATGAAGTTGGATTCAATTCTAAAAATAAAAAATTTAAAAAATAAAAAAGTTCTAGTGCGGGTCGATTTTAACGTTCCTGTTCAGGAGGGTAAAGTTAAGGATGATTATCGAATTAAAGCGGCACTACCAACGATCAATTTTTTGCTCTCGGCGGGCGCTAAGGTAATCTTAATGGCTCATTTAGGTGATCCTGGCTCGAAAGTCGTTCCTAGTTTATCACTTAAACCAGTCGCTCGCCGTTTAGCACAGATTCTTAAAAAAACTGTTGATTTTGTGCCGGAAACCGTTGGTTATAAAGCGGATGAGGCAATATTAAAGATGAAAGCTGGCGATTTAGTTTTTTTAGAAAACCTTAGATTTAACGAAGGTGAACTCAAAGATGATTTGAAATTTGCTAAACGTTTGGCGGGGTATGGTGATATTTATGTTAATGAGGCTTTTTCGGTTTGTCATCGCAAACAGGCTTCAGTTAGTGCGATTAAAAAATTATTACCAACTTATTACGGCTTACAATTAGTTAGTGAAGTAAAAAATTTAGATAAAATATTAAAACCAGTTAAGCCGCTAATCGTTGTTATGGGCGGGGCAAAAATTAGTACTAAGGCGCCAATTATTTCAAAAATATACGATTCGGCTGATAAAATATTACTTGGTGGCGGATTGGCTAATAACTTTTTTAAACATTTAAAATTAGAATTAGGTAAATCTTTAGTGGATGAGGATAGTGAAATATATATAAAAGGTTTTTTCAAAAATCAAAAATTAGCCAATAAAATTGTGTTGCCGGTTGATGTAGTTGTTTGTGGTAAAAACAAAAAACCGAAGATAAAAAAGTTAGACGAGATAAATAAAAGTGACGCCATTTTTGATATCGGCCCGGAAACAATTAAAATGTTTTCTGATTATATTAAAACCGCTCAGACTATTGTTTGGAACGGCCCCTTGGGTAAATTCGAAGAAGATTCTTATAAACATGGAACAATTGCTATTGCTATCGCCATTGCCTCCCGTTCCACTGGTAAGGCTTATGGTTTAATTGGTGGCGGCGAAACCGTTGAGGCTCTAAAACAAACAAAAATGGAAGAGTATGTTGATTTTGTTTCGACTGCCGGCGGGGCTATGCTTGCCTATTTAGGCGGTGCTAAAATGCCTGGTTTAAAATAAAAATTATGTTATCAAATGAACAAATAAAACACATTGCTAATTTAGCTCGTTTAGAACTAACAACTGAAGAGGAAACAAAGTATGGCGAGCAGTTGTCAGCGGTTTTAGATTATGTTGATAAGTTAACCGAAGTTGATACTGCTGATGTTTTAATTACTTCGCAAACCGGAGGCCTAGTTAATGCTTGGCGAGAAGATGAGGTTAAACCTTGGAATGAAGATGAGGTTAAAAATGCTCTGTCTCAAGGAGAAAACATCGGTGGTCAGGTTAAGGTAAAAAGAGTGCTTTAAACAAAATTATTATGGAACTAAATAGATTAAATATTAAAGAAGCCAGAGCTAAATTAGATAGAGGTGAAATTACCGCCTTACAATTAACGGATGCTTGTCTAAAACAAATAGAAGCGACTAATAAGCGTTTAAATGCCGTGCTAACTTTGTGTACAGAAACTGCTAGAGAAGAAGCTTTAGCGGCTGATAAACGTCTGCAAGCTGGCGAGCGTTTGCCTTTACTTGGTATTCCTTATTTATGTAAGGATAATATAATGGCTAGTGGTATTAGAGTTACCGCAGCTTCAAAAATTTTAGAAAATTATATTGCGCCATACGACGCAACAATTATTAAAAAATTAAAAGAAGCCGGCGCGATATTATTAGGGAAGACTAATTTGGATGAATTTGCTCACGGAGCTTCAACCGAAAATTCCGCTTATGGACCAACGAGCAATCCTTGGGATTTAAGTCGTGTGCCAGGTGGTTCTTCTGGTGGCAGCGGAGCAGCTGTGGCGGCTGATTTATGTATCTTTGCCATTGGTTCAGACACCGGTGGTTCAATTCGTTATCCAGCGGCCTTTTGTGGTGTAGTTGGTTATAAGTCTGCTTACGGGGCGGTGTCTCGTTCTGGTTTATTATCAATGACATCTTCTACTGATGTAATTGGACCGCTTACTAAAACCGTTGCCGATGCTGCGATTGTTTATCAAGTAATTGCTGGAGCTGATGAACTTGATGCTACTACTTATTCTGGAGAGCGTCAGGTAGATTTAAATTTAAATGTTAAAGGTTTACGCATTGGTTTACCGAGCGAATATTTCGTCGATGGTTTAGATCCTGAAATAAAAAAATCAATTGATAACGTTAAAGCGGAACTTGAAAAAGCGGGTGCTACTTTTGGTGAAGTATCTTTGCCTTATACTGATTATGGTATTCCAGTTTATTATATTTTAACACCATCAGAAGTAAGTTCTAACTTAGCTCGTTTTGATGGGATTGCTTGGGGTTTTAATGCTAAAGAAGCCAAAGACTTACAAGAATTTTATAAGAAGAGTCGCGGGCAGGGGTTTGGTCCTGAAGCAAAACGTCGTATCATGCTTGGTACTTTTGCATTATCAGCTGGTTACTTTGATGCCTATTACAAAAAAGCTCAGGCAGTGCGTACTTTAATTTGTCAGGATTTTGCTAAAGCATTTGCCGATTTTGATTTATTACTTACTCCAACAGCACCACATCCAGCTTTTAAAATTGGTGAAAAAAATAATGACCCACTGGCAATGTATTTAGAAGATATTTATGTAACAGGGGCTAGTTTAGCTGGTCTTCAGGCCATTTCAATTCCAACGGGGTTAGTTGAAAGAGACGGCGTGATGTTACCAATCGCTGGACAGTTAATTGCTCCTCGAAATTCTGAGAGTAAATTATTTAAAGCAGCTATGCTGGTTGAAGATAAAATTAAAATAAATAAAACTAATTTTATATGAAGATGACAAATAAAAAATCTTATTTATCCCTGATTGCTATTTTAATCGCTTTATTTTCGGTATTCTTAATTATTAAATTAGTTTGGTCAGAAGATGAGATTGTTGTAAACCAAGAAGCAAAGGCGGATAGTTTCGCACCAGCTACTCAACCAACTATTTCAACTGATGAAAAAGTCATGGGTTCGACTAGAGCAACTGTTAAAATAGTTGTCTACGAAGATTATTCTAATATTTTTTCCGCCGATAATGCCGAGAATATTAAAAAGTTAGAAACTGAGTTTGATGATAAGATTGTCGTTGCGGTTCGGCCTTATACTACTCGTCAAAAAACGATGTCGCTTGAGGCGGCCATGTCTATTGAATGCGCCTTGGAACAGGATAAATGGGAGGAGATGAGAGAGGGTGTTTTTAGGGCGGTTAAATCTGGCAACTTAAACATGGAAGGAATAAATGGCTGGGCTAAACAAATTGGCTTAGATGAAGATAAATTTAATAGATGCTTGACCGATGTAGAAAAACAAGGAATAATGTTACAGGTAGCTACGGATGCTCAGAAGTTTTCCGTCTATGGTGCTCCAACCGTGTTCATCAATGATGAATTAATTATTGGTGCTAGACCATATGATGATTATACTGATGATACTGGTGCAGTAGTTGAAGGACTTAAGAGTTTAGTTGGAAGACAATTAAACAAGTAATTGACTGAGAAAAAAATACTCGCTATAATAGCGAGTATGACTATCAAAGAATTAAAATTAGTGGGGGCTGCTTTGTATGCTTGTGAGGGAACAAAAGCCCGTCGTGATTACAGAAGCGAGACAAGACTTACTTACTCTATTGAATTAACTAATTCTGATTTAAAAATCATTTCTTTTTTTAGTTTGTTTTTAAAAAAAGTTTTAAAAATAGATTGGAGTAGATTAAGGGGGCAATTATTCATTTACCCAGATTTAAATGAGGATGAGGTTAAGTCTATTTGGTCTAAGGCGTCTGGAATTCCATTAGAACAATTTCAAAAAACAATAGTTTTAAAACAGAAAGTTGGTAAATTTAAAGCAAATCCTTTGGGAACGTTTAAATTAAGATATGGTAGTAAAAAAGATTTTTTGAAATTACAAGAAATTATTGATGATCTGTGGATTTATTCAAAAGTAGCAAAAATTAAATAATAGAACTGGAGAGTTCGCATAGTGGT
>CAZEBE010000003.1:0-230 GCA_964510275.1 uncultured Gammaproteobacteria bacterium | reverse complement strand
CACTTAAAAAATAGGCTAAAATTAGCCTATTTTTGTTATATATCACGGAATAAATGCTCCTTAAAATGGGAAATTGTGACGGAATTGTGACTAATTATTTTTTAAATTTGATTAATTACCAAGATCATTTAATAAAAGTGTTTTTAGTAATTAATCAAATTTAAAAAATAGAAAGCATGAAAAAAATGTTATTGTTAATTATTCTTGTAATACTTACCTCTTGCAGGGAA
>CAZEBE010000002.1:0-24567 GCA_964510275.1 uncultured Gammaproteobacteria bacterium | reverse complement strand
CTTTTTGGGAAAAAGAATTTGCTGGTTATGCTGATAAGTTTGCTTCTGAGGCGGTATCTCCTATTCAAAACAAAGTTGGACAATTTTTATCCAGTGCTTTGATGAGAAATATTGTTGGTCAGGTAAAATCAGCCATTGATTTACGTGAAATTATGGATGGCTCCAAGATTTTAATCATGAATTTATCTAAGGGGCGTATTGGTGAAGATAATTCTGCTTTACTTGGGGCGATGATGATTACCAAAATTCAGCTAGCGGCGATGAGTCGCGTTGATATTCCCGAGAAAGAACGTAAAGATTTTTATTTGTATATTGATGAATTTCAAAACTTTTCCACCGATTCTTTTGCTAATATTTTATCTGAAGCTAGAAAATATCGTCTAGATTTAATTTTGGCCCATCAATATATTGAACAACTAACAGAGAAAGTTAAGCCAGCAGTTTTTGGTAATGTGGGCACGATGATTGCTTTTAGGGTTGGCGCTTCTGATGCGGAAGAATTAGCTAAAGAGTTTATGCCGGTTTTTAATGAAGAAGATTTAGTTAATCTGCCAAAGTATGAGATGTATTTAAAACTGATGATTGATGGTGTTGCCTCACAACCATTTTCAGCTAAAGGATTGCCACCACTAACTGAAGAAGAAAAAACCCATCAAGAAGAAAGAGCTATTCGGGCTTCTCGAGAAAAATATGCTACACCAAAAGCAGTTGTTGAGGAAAGAATTATGAATTGGCATGAGAGCTCAATGGAAAGTGCTGGTATTAGTAGTGCTTCTAGCACCCCTTCGAACACCTCTAATAATTCTTATAGCTCTGACGGTGCTGTTTCTGGCGCTAGAAAATATGAGCCACAGGCCGGTGAAGGTTATAAAACCAACTGTGCTTTGTGTGGTAATGTAACCTTTACCCCGTTTGAACCTGATGGAATTCGTCCAGTTTTTTGTAAAAATTGTTTAAGTAAAAAAAAGGAAGAAAGAAAATTGGAGATGGAGGCTAGACAGGGAGTAAAAACTGCCCCAGTCGCCCCTACCGCAAAAGTTACCCCACCGCCAGTAATAAAGAATCCAGTTGTGGTTACGCCACCTATTATAGTGCCACCCAAACCAGTTCATCCTAAAAATGATTATGTAAAACCAGTTGCCCCAATAAATCCGGTAAGCAAAAAGCCAACCAATTTTTCTAGACCAAGTGCTCCGCAACCATTTAGACCGTCAGCCATGGAAGCTTTTGAAATTTCTGAAAAACCGACAAGCACTTTTTCTTTAGGTGATATAACTAAAATTCAACCGCTTAACTTTAAAGGACAGCCAGATAAAATTAAACCACAAAAAATTGAAGAAATAGAAGCCCCAGTGGAGACAGAAATAGATAGTAGTGTTTTAAATAATTGGCCGAGTGGGGATGATTGGGATGAAGGAGAAGAAATTGATTTAAGCAGACAAAACTAATAACGTCGTATTTTATTTGACCCTCCGAAATAATTTCTGACTTTTAATTTTTATGTATTTATTTTTTGACACGGAAACAACAGGGCTGCCGCGTGATTATAGAGCGCCAGCAAGTGATTCTAACAACTGGCCACGACTTGTGCAAATCGCTTGGAGTATTTATGACGCTGAAGGTAATTCTTGGGAGAGTTACAGTTATGTTATAAAACCAAAAGATTTTGTGATTCCTGAAGAGGTTGCTCGTATTCATCGTGTTACTCAAGAACGGGCAGAGTCAGAAGGAATTGATCTGGAGGAGGCCTTAAAACATTTTTCAGAAGATGTAAAAAAAGCGGATTATATCGTGGCACACAATATTGATTTCGATGACAAGATTATTAGTGCGGAATTTTATCGTTTAGGAATGTGGAACGTTTTAGATACTGCTCAAAAAATATGCACGATGAAGAGTAGTGTTGATTTTTGTCGTATCCCTAACGCTTATGGACGCTATAAATGGCCAAATTTAGATGAACTACACAACTGTTTGTTTGGAATTGGCTTTCCTGACGCTCACGATGCCTTAATTGATGTTAACGCTTGCGCAAAATGTTTTTTTGAGCTAAAAAGTAGGAACGCGATTTAAACATTATAAGTTAACGACAAATGACAGATTATCTAAAAATTGGCAAGGCTACAGAGTTAAACGGTTCTGATTATAAGCTTTACCGTGGTTTTGAAATGATTCCCGCCGTTGCTTCGGTTGGCACCCTTCTTATTTTAGTTTTATTGTCTTGTTTCAAGCCAGTTTGGGTGGCTTATTTTTTAATTGCCTTTGATGTTTACTGGTTGCTCCAGGTTATTTATATGGCAATGTATATGATTTCGTCTTATAATAAGGTACAACGAAATTCCAAAATAAATTGGCAAGAAAAATGTTTAGCTCTATCGGCGAATGACAAAGACTTGCCCGTTGATTGTTTGGCAAAAAAGGGTTGGCAGAGCGGTGACTTATATCAATTAGTTATTTTACCGACTTATAATGAAGATTTAGAAATTATTAGGTCAGCTCTAAATTCAATTTTAACTGATGGTTTTCCTACCAGCCAAATGATAATTGCAGTGGCTATGGAAGAGCGAGCTGGTGAATCAGCTCACTTAAAAGCCGAGGCAATTAGAAATGAATTTGCCTCAAAGTTTGGTCGTTTTATAATTACTTTTCATCCAGATGGAATAGAAGGCGAGATAAAAGGTAAGGGAGCTAATCAGGCTTGGTGTGGCAAACAAATTAAAGCGGAAATAATTGATAAAGAAAATATTCCGTATGATAAAATTTTAGTGTCCGTCTTTGATATTGACACCATTGTTCGTCCAGGATATTTTTTTGCTTTGTCTTATAAGTTTTTAACGGTTTCTAGTCCTTATCACTCCTCTTATCAACCAGTACCAATCTATCATAATAATCTTTGGTCAGCACCGTTTTTTTCAAGAGTAGTGTCAGCCTCTAATACTTTTTGGCAAATGATGATGCAGATTCGCCAAGAAAAGTTAGTAACTTATTCTTCACATTCCATGACCTGGCAAGCTTTAGTTGATATTGGTTTTTGGTCAACAAAAATGGTTAGCGAAGACTCTCGTATTTTTTTTCATTGCTTAATTCATTATAAAGGAAATTATCGAGTAGAGCCTTTGTATATCATGGTTTCAATGGATGTAACTACTGATGTTAGTTTTTCAAAGACAGCTGTCAGTTTGTATAAGCAACAACGTCGTTGGGCTTGGGGAGCGGAAAACGTGGCCTACCTTTTATTCAACTATTTAAAAATGAAAAAAGGACCAGGTACTAGTAGTAAAAAGATTTTTAATCAAGTACTGATTCAGGTTTACGGTTTTCATTCTTGGGCAACCAGCGCCCTTATAATTGCTGGTATTGGTTGGTTGCCGATGTTGCTTGGTGGTGACCGTTTTAATTCCACGGTTTTGTCAGGAAACTTGCCAGCAATCTCATCTACTTTAATGAACATGGCAATGATCGGTATGATTTTGTCTGCTATTATTTCTAATCTACTACTTCCTAAACGACCTAAAAAATATTCAGCCTGGAAGAATGTTTCCATGATTGTAGAGTGGTTATTTGTTCCAGTCTCAATTATTATTTTTGGTGCCATTCCTTGCCTTGATGCTCAAATTCGTTTAGCGCTTGGTAAATATATGGGTTTTTGGGTTACTCCAAAAGAAAGACGAGATTAAGTTAGAACTTTTTCTATTATTTTGCTATTATTATAAATAGCAATTTTATTTTTTTATTATCCCCATGATAAATCGTTCTTATGGCTTAAGTCCGGCCGACAGAAGACAAAGTAATCAACCGTTTTGGCAACGTTTTTTAATGAGCCAGCGTTTTTTGGCTATTGTTTTTTTACTTATAATTGTAGCCATTTCCTTTCCTTTGCTCCGTAGTGTTAGTCAGCGAAAAATGATTGAGCAAGAAATTGCTGATATGAAAAAGGATAACGAAGCTTACCGCAACAGAAGTCAAGAGCTTAAAGAAATGATTGATTATTTACAGTCAGATATTTCCCTTGAAGAACAAGCGCGTCTTAACTTAGGTCTTAAAAAGCCAAATGAAGATGTGGTGGTCGTAAATCGTCAAAAATCTGTTGAAGTTGCTAGTTCAACAAAAACAGAAAATAGTCGCATCGCCAACTGGCTTAGATGGGTTCATTATTTTGTTAAATAAAAAACCAAGCATGAAAATAGGGCTTGGTTTTTGTATGGAGCCGAGAATGGGGATCGAACCCACGACCTGCACGTTACGAGTGTGCTGCTCTACCAACTGAGCTATCTCGGCAATAGTTAAAGTATAAGTTTAATCATTCATTTATGTCAAACAATTCTATGAAAAAGAATATTTTTTCAGTAATTATAATTTCTTTGTTATTAAATTTTATTTGTTTTCAGTCTGTATCGGCCGCTAGTGTTTTAGATGTGGTTGCTAAATATCCGATTTACATTGCTGTTCAAAATGAAGTAACTAATCCGCCTTTGGATTATTCAGCGCTAACTCCGACTTTTCATTTAGTTAATGAAAAACTGGGAAAGGGAAAAACTTATTCCGTAGAAATTTCTTATAATAAAAAAGATAATAATTATAAAAAAGTTTTATTTTTTGATACAACAAAAAAAGTTTGGAAGCCATTACCGACAGTTGATAATCCTAAGACTAATAAAGTAAAGGTGGAAATTCCTTTTTCCTCAGTTCGTTTGGCTGTTTTTTCTCATAATGAAGTTTTAACAGTGGGTAAGGCGAGTTGGTATAATTATAAAAAAGGTTTATTTACTGCTTCTCCAGACTTTGGCAAGGGTAGTGTTTTGCGAGTTTATAATTTAGCTAATGGAAAATACGTTGATGTTACTGTTAATGATTATGGACCAGAAAGAAAGACTCATCCCGATCGCGTGGTTGATTTAGACAAAGTAGCTTTTAAAAAAATTGCCGCCACTTCAGCGGGAACAATTAATGTTAGGATTGAAGTTTTAAAATCGGTTGGTCGAGATTTAAATAAAGAATTATCAGTGGCCACTGAACCAACAATCTCAGCTTGGTCGGCGGTTGTAATGCGTGAAGCCGACTCCAAGGTTTTATGGAATAAAAATGGGGAAAAAGTATCTCCGCTAGCAAGTTTAACCAAGATTGTTGCCGCCCAAGTTTTTTTAGATACTAAGCCAACATTATCAACCGTGGTTACTTATTTAAAACAAGATGAGGATTATAATTATAAATATTGTAAACCTGGAGAGTCGGCTAAGTTAAAAGTTAAAGATGGTGAAACCATGACGCTCGAAAATTTATTATATTCAGCACTTGTTGGCTCGGCTAATAATGCAGTGGAATCCTTGGTGAGAAATAGCGGACTTACTCGTGATGAATTTATTGCAAGAATGAATAGTAAAGCTCAAGAATGGGGAGCTACTTCAACTTTTTTTATTGAACCAACGGGACTATCAGAAAATAATATGAGTTCTCCTCTAGACTATGCTATAATAACTAAAGAAGCTTTTGCCAACCCTTTGATTCAAAAAATAAGTACTACTTATAAATATTCTTTCTCAACTATCAACACTAAAGAGAAGCATAATTTAACTAACACTAATCAGTTGATTTCAGGCAATAAATACAATATTATCGGCTCTAAAACAGGATATTTAAATGAAGCAAGATATTGTTTAATGACCAGAATAAAAACCGCTTTAGGAAATTTAATTATTGTCAATTTTGGTTCAGACAATAAAAATAATAATTTTTCCGATAATGAAAAATTAATAAATTACGGATTACAGCTTTTAAAAAAATAGAATATGATAAAATTTGAAGAAGTTTCAAAATCATACGCTAATAAAATTAAGATTTTACGCAATATAAATCTTAATATTAAAGTTGGTGAGTTTGTTTCAATTGTTGGTCAGTCTGGAGCTGGTAAAACTACTCTAGTTAAAGTTTTAATTGGTGAAGAGCGGGTTGATGAAGGCAAGGTGGTTGTTGGTGACTGGGATATAACAAAAATTTCTCGCCACGATGTGCCGTTTTTACGCCGTCAAATTGGAGTTATTTTTCAAGATTTTAAATTGTTGCCCAAAAAAACTTTAAGAGAAAATATTTCCTTTGCTTTAGAGGTTTGCGGCGCCTCATCTTCAAAAATAAAAAGAATTGTTCCTAGTGTTTTAAAAATAGTGGGCCTTGAAGACAAAGGCGATAGATATCCTCGCGAAGTTTCTGGTGGTGAACAGCAACGAGCTGCGATTGCCCGAGCCTTAGTTCATCAACCAAAAATATTACTTGCCGACGAGCCGACTGGAAATTTAGATGCGATTAACGCCGATGAAATTATTGATTTATTGCTTCGAATTAATAAATTTGGTACCACGGTTATTTTAGTAACTCATAACAAAGACATTGTTAATCGTTTAGATAGACGGGTAGTCACTATGGATAAGGGAATTATCATTAGTGACAAAGAGCATGGTAAATATTTACTTTAATTTTTTATGCTTTCTTTTTTTCGTATCATCAAATTTAGTTTTCAGGATATCGTTCGTAATATTTGGCTATCAATTGTAACGATTACAATTTTGATTTTAGCTCTATTTTCAATGAACATGTTGTTTACAGTTAAGCTAATTAGTCAAAATGCAGTTACGGCGGTTAAAGATAAAATAAATATTAGCTTATATTTTAAGGCTGATGCTTCAGAGGCCATGATTTTAGACGTTAGACAAAAAGTAGAAGCAATGAACGACGTGAAAGATGTTACTTTTATTTCTAAGGCAACAGCCCTGGACAACTTCAGAAGTAATAATAAAAATAACCCAGAAATCTTAAACGCTCTAAAAGAGTTAGGTAAAAATCCTCTGTCGCCATCACTTATTATTGTTCCTCGTGATTTTGATAATTCGGCGGGGTTAATTACTTCACTTAAAACTTTAGAAAGCGATGCTATTGAGTCTCGCGATTTTTCAGATAATTCTGCTATTTTGGAAAAGATAAATTTTATTACTTCACGCATTAACGAGATTGGCTTATTTTTAATTATTATTTTTGTTTTAACTAGTTTACTGGTTGTTTACAACGCCATTCGCGTGGCCATTTATACCCATCGCCAGGAAATCGAAATTGAAAGATTAGTTGGTGCTTCTAACTTTTTTATTTATACTCCTTATCTCTTTTCCGCTTTTGTTTATGCTTTAGTGTCCGTTATTATTATCATTGCTTCTTTTTATCCGTTTTTAACAATTTTACAGCCATATTTAGAGGTATTTTTTACAGATTATAGTGTTAACATCTTAACTTATTATGTTGACAATTTTATAGTTATTTTTGGGTTGCAGTTTATAGCCGTTTTTGTTATTACTTTGGTGGCCAGTTTGCTTGCGGCTCGAAAATACGCTAAGATTTAAATTGTTTGACTTGTTGTCTAAAATGCCATAATATAAAGGCAGTTTAAAAACTGCTTTTTAATTCGGGGATCGTCTAATGGTAGGACAGCGGCCTTTGAAGCCGTCGATCCAGGTTCGAATCCTGGCCCCCGAGCACATAAAAAATAATGCTAAAATTAGCATTATTTTTTTATACAATTTTAGATTCATTTTTGGATCCTTTTTTAAACTGTTTAAGTTTGACACAATTTAGTTTAGAAGCTAAACTAATAATTAGTTAGATTATTAATATTTTTTATAATTATGAGAAAATTTTTTACTAAAAAAAGAATTATTTGGACCATTATCCTTTTAATTATTGCAGCGGGAATTTGGTATAATCAAACAAAACCAAAAACTAACGCAGCCAACATTCAAACAGCTAAAGTTTCAGCCCAAAACTTAGAACAAACCGTTTTATCAACTGGACAGGTTGTCAGTGAAACCAATTTAAGTCTCAGTTTTCAAGTTGGTGGTGTTGTGGAGCAGGTAGCAGTGGTAACTGGCAGTCAAGTTAAGGCTGGAGACACGCTGGCTGTTTTAAGTCAGGCTAACGCTAAGGCAGCTTTAACTAGCGCCAACGGTCAATTGGCTCAAGCAGGTGCTAATTATCGTAAAGTTGTGGCTGGAGCTACCAATGAACAAATCAATGTTTCTCAAAAAGCAGTTGATTCCGCTCGTGTCGCTTATACTAATGCGCTTAGTCAGTTAGAAATTGTTAAAAGCTCAACTGCAGCCACTATTAGTCAGGCTCAGACAACTTTAGATGATTTACAATCTCCAACTACTACCTCTGATAATAAACGCTCGGCTATTTTAGTAGTTATTGCTAATCAATTATCGACCGTCAAAGGAGATTTAGATAAACAAAAAAGAATTTTAGATGATGATGATTTAAAAGATACTTTTGGAGCAGCCGATTTTTCTAGTTTAAATAACTTTAAAATGTCTAATGCCAAAGTGCAACCTTTACTTGATAGAGCTAATCTAAGTTTATCTGCCGCCCAAGCATATAAAAGTGATGCTAATATTTACCAGGCAGTTAGTGATGCGATTGAAGTTTTAAACCAAAATATTAACTCTTTAAATTATTGTTATACCGCTTTGCAAAATTCCGTTGTTTCTTCAAATCTTACTCAAACAGAATTAGATGCTTATAAAACAACTATTAATACTCAGTTATCAGTAGAAACATCGGGGATTACCACAATCAATTCTTCAAGACAGGCTCTAACCGATGCTATTACCACTGCTACTAATGCTTTAACTAATAGTAAATTATCAGCCACCTCACAAATTAATTCCGCTCAAAATCAAATTAATTCTACTAAGGCTGCCTTGCAACAATCTGAGGCTACTTTAAATCAACAAAAGGCTAAAGCGCAACCAGCTGATATTGATGCGGCTAAAGCACAACTCTTGTCTGCTCAAGGTTCTGTTGAAGCCGCTCAGGCTAATTTAAACAACACCGTACTTAAAGCTCCAGCTGACGGCACAATTACTCAAGTAAATACTAAGGTCGGACAACAAGCAACTGCCATGCAACCAGTGTTTGTACTACAAAATGTTAACGCTTTGCACGCTGAAGCTTACGTTAGTGAAGCTAATGTCGCTTCTTTATTAATTGGTCAGTCAGTAGATTATACTTTTGACTCTCTTGGTCCAGATAAACATTTTGCTGGTCAAATAATGACGATTGACCCAGCCTCAACTGTTATTTCTGGTGTCGTTAATTATTTAGTAAAAGCTAGTCTGCCAAACATTCCAGAGATTAAACCAGGTATGACCGTTAACATGACAATTTTGGTAGCCACTCGTGAAAATGCTGTTTCTGTTTCTAGTAGTGCTATTATCAATAAAAATGGTGAGCAATATGTTAGAGTAATCGACGATTCTAAACTAAAAACTTATCACGAACAAAAAGTAGAAACCGGTTTACAAGCTGACGGTGGACAAGTAGAAATTTTAAGCGGTCTTAGTGCGGGGCAAGAAATTGTTACTTTAATTAAGTAATTATGAATTTGATAAATATTAATAATCTAAAAAAAGATTATGTAACTGGAGATATTGTCACTTCAGTTCTTAAGGGCGTTGATTTTAAAATTGAGGAAGGGGAGTTTGTGGCGATTATGGGACCATCGGGTTCTGGTAAATCAACCCTGATGCATATTTTAAGTTTCCTAGATCGTCCAAGTTCCGGTGTCTATGAATTTAAAGGTAAAGATATTAATCAGTTCGATGATAATTATTTAGCAGAACTTCGAAATAAAGAAATTGGTTTTGTTTTTCAGTCCTTTAATTTGCTACCTCGAACCACTGTTTTAGATAATGTAAAATTACCCTTGATCTATAGTAAGAAAAAAAATCACGACGAAATGGCTAAAAAATCTTTAGAGGCTGTTGGCCTGTCTCATCGTTTGAATTATTATACTAATCAAATTTCTGGTGGTGAAAAACAACGCGTGGCCATTGCTAGAGCTTTAGTTTGTGACCCAGCGGTTATCTTTGCTGATGAACCAACGGGAAATCTGGATTCTAAGTCTGGCAACACGGTGATGTTTTTATTACAGCAACTTAATAATCAGGGGCGCACTATTATTTTAGTAACCCATGAAACCGATACAGCTAATCATGCTAAAAGAATTATTAGAATCAAGGACGGACTTATTTTATCCGATGAATTAGTTCATCATCGCACTATTGCTGAAGCTGATAAAGACCTGATTAAATAATTTAACCTTGTGAATTTTCTATCTGTTATAAAATTAGTACTCAAGAACTTACGTACTCGAAAAGGGAGGACGGCTTTAACGATTTTAGGAATTACTATTGGTGTAGCTGGGGTAATTATTATTATTTCACTTGGTGCTGGTGCTCAAAGTTTAATTTTGAGTCAGGTTACTAAACTGGGTAGTAATTTAGTTGTTATTCAACCGGGGAGAGTGGCTGATAGTGGCGCTCCAATTCCGGGATTGGTAATTACTAGTTTGGTGGAAAGTGATGCCGACGCTTTAAGAGATAAAGGACGTGTACCACATGCGTTAACTGTAAATGCTAACGCCAGAGGCTCAGCCACAATTACCTATGGTAATAAAAATGTTGACACTACTTTTATGGCCACCGATAGTGACTATCCTAAAACCACTGATTTTACGATGGCAGCAGGACAATTTTTTAGTGCGGCTGAAAGTTCAGGTGGTGCTAACGTAGTCGTTATTGGTTCGGAAATTTCGAAAAAACTTTTTGAAGATTCTGGGGTTAATCCGATTGGTCAGGTAATTAAAGTTAAAAGTTCGGTTGGCGATAATGTCGGCGGTGTTCCGCTTAGAGTTATTGGTGTAATTGCCGAGCGTGGCAGGTCAGCTTTTCAAAATCAAGATGAGCTTATTTTTATGCCACTTGTGGTTGGTCAACAACAAGTCCTAGGTATTCATCATTTGCAATTTATTTATGTCAAAGTTGATGATGCTGCTAATTCCGAACAAACCGTGGCCGATATTAATGCTATTTTAAAACAACAACATCGCATTTTGGATGATATTAATATTGATTTTACTGTTCGCCGCACTGATGATGCTTTAAAAATGTTATCAACTATAACTGACGCTCTTAGTTTATTTTTAGTATCAATGGCAGCCATTTCACTGGTCGTTGGTGGTATTGGTATTTTAAATATTATGATGGTAACAGTCGCGGAACGCACCAGAGAAATTGGACTTAGAAAAGCCGTTGGTGCCACTGCTAAAGCTATTCGTAATCAGTTTTTACTTGAAGCTAGTTTGCTTACTGGGTTAGGTGGTATTATTGGAATTATTATTGGCGTTTTGGTTTCCTATTTAATTTCACTGCTGATGATTCAATTGGGTTATGATTGGGAATTTATCGTTTCGCCAATTTCTATTGTTCTATCTGTAGGAGTTTCTATTTTAACTGGAATTGCTTTTGGTTTATTTCCGGCAATTAAAGCCGCTAAGCTAGATCCAATTGATGCTTTAAGATACGAGTAATTATGTTTAATGCTTTAAAACAATCAATCACCGCTTTACTCGCTAACAAGGGCAGAACTATTCTGACTACCTTGGGTATTATGATTGGTATTGCCACTGTTATTTTAGTGTTATCCGCTGGGGCTGGTTTTAGGGCCTTGATTGATAAAGAGATGGCCACCTTTGGCACTAACACTTTGTATATTAACACCAAAGTGCCATCGTCTAATAAAAATATCATGTCAGCTTCTTCTGGCAGCGTTAATTCTGGCGTGGTAATTAGTAGTTTTAAAATTAGAGACTTGGAGAGTGTTAATAAGCTACCTAATGTTGTAAATAGTTATGGCATGATAATTGGTCAAGCGGTGGCTAGTTATCGCAGTAACCAAAAAACAATAGCTTATTTTGGTGCCTCCGCTTCTCGCTTTGAAATTGATAAGACGCCACTTAAGTCCGGTCGCTTTTTTACATCAGCTGAAGATGCCGGTGGAGCACAAGTGGCGATTTTAGGTAGTAAAATTTCTAAAGAATTATTTAAACAAGATGATCCACTGGGAAAATTAGTTAAAATTGGTTCGCTAAATTTTTTAGTTATTGGTGTTTATGATACTTCTTCTGCGCTTGGTGGCGGAATTGATGATTATATTTGTATTCCTCTTAACACTGCTCAAAAGAAATTACTCGGTGTTAATTATCTGTCAGAAGCAGTAGTTCAAATTGAAGATTTAGCACTTAGTGATTTAACCGCTGAAGATATTGCTAGAGCCATGAGAGATAATCACAATATCACTAATCCCGATAAGGATGATTTTATTGTTACCACCCAAGCTCAGGTGATGGATATTTTTAATACTATTTTTAACAGCATCACAATTTTACTAATTGCCATTGCCACTATTTCTTTAATTGTTGGCGGAGTAGGAATTATGAATATTATGTATGTGGTGGTAACTGAACGCACTTCAGAAATTGGTTTAAGAAAAGCTCTGGGCGCTAAAAACGCTAATATCCTTCAAGAATTTTTAATTGAATCGGTTTTAGTTACCTTGCTTGGTGGGGCAATCGGTATTAGTTTTGGTGCCTTTTTAAGCTGGATTGTAACTATTGTGGCAGTAAGCAGTGGTTTAAACTGGACCTTCCAGCTGCCCTGGTATGCGGTGGCAATTGGTTTTGGTGTTTCTGCTGTAATTGGTATTTCTTTTGGCGTTTTACCAGCGCTAGGTGCTGCAAAAATGGACCCTATTGAAGCGTTAAGACATGAATAATATGAATGACAACCGACAAGAATTGTTGCAAATTTTAATAGAGCGTTTTATGGAGGCGGCTCAAAGCATGCACGCCAATCAAAACTTTCCTTTTGGTAATTTTGTTTTAGGCAGACAGCAGTTGATGATTTTATTTTTTGTTTTTAAAAAAGAAGGCCTGGCTTCAGTAAAAGAAATTGCTAAGTTTTTAAGAGTTACCCCGGGGGCAGTGACGCAGTTTATTAATGCTTTAGTTATCAAGGGGTTGGTTAAGAGGGAGGAAAATATAACTGACCGTCGCAGTGTTTATATAAAGCTAACCGATTTATCAAAGAAGAAATTTGATGATTTTAGAAGGTCTTATTTGATAAGTGCGGGGCAAGTTTTTAGCGATTTAAGCATTCAGGATTTAAAAAAATTAACTTTATTGCTAAGTAAGATAAAAAAAATCTCGGATTAAACCGAGATTTTTTTAATTAAATTCTTTTAAGAAGTTTAAACTCTTTTGTTGTTCACTTAAAGCCTTTAAGGCAGTGTTTTTGGTGATATTTATATAATGCTCTAATGGGGCGCGGTCTTCTAAGAAAGATAGATTATTTAGGGCCGCGCCTGCTCTTTTGGTATAGAGCAGGGTAAGTTCGCTGGCGTTTTTAACAGTGTTAAACCAAAATAATTCTTGTAGTTTTTCTAAGTCGTTTATTAAATCAATTTCTTGGCGCTGGGGATATTTTTGTTGCCAATCTTGTATAAGCATTACAACAACAGTACTTAGATGACCTCGTTTCATGTCTTCTAACCAGTCGTGAGCATCGTCGTTTATTTGCATGGCAATTAAATAGTTTTTGAAAAATATAGTAACTCCGCTTACTTCGGGAGAATTCAAATTAAAACCACTCTTAAGCATGAGCGCGATTGGCCCTAAGATTTGTCCGGAGGCTGGATAAAACTTTAAATCATAGTTTTTAAAATTTGGTAATTTCTCTGGAATAATAAATTTTGAATCAATAACCTTTGTACGACAATAAACTGTCTCCCAGGTGTTGGCAGTATCTAACTTATCCATTAGGTTATTGAAAAAATTTCTAAACTCATTATTCTCTGGAAAAAGATGAGTATAAAAGTCTATATAATGCCGAGCGTATAAATTAGCGGCTGGTAAAATTTGAGGAATTGCTTTTTCGTCTTCATCCCAAAAATCATCGTAAATAATAAAAGCGGTCCAATAAAAGACATTGGCTAACCCGGCTAGAATAATAAAGTCACTGGTAATCATTTGTCCTTTTCTGCCTAAAGCTAATTGAAAGTAATAAGAAATAAGAGTCATTTGTTTGTCATGATTCTTCTTTATGGTCTTTTTAATCTCTGATAAGGCAATTTTTCTCAAATCGTCGTCCAGGCCAGCAAAGCGTTGTTTAGCGGCTTTAATTATCTCTCTTAAAATAAATTCATCTTTTTTACTTGAAGATCTTGAAATAGTGGCTTTATTATGGGTTTTTTGATTTATTTTTTTTATCAGATAAAGATCTAAAATGGTTTCATTTTTCCCCTTTCTTTGTTTAATAAATTTTTCTAACTGAGGCAACCTCACCTTGTTTAAAGATAGAAAATAAGCAATGGCTAAATTAGTTGTTAAATCTAATTTATTCTTTTCATTAACATATGGTCCGCCCGGTTCTTTTTCGTGGTCGGTTAAAAATTTTAATATTTTTGCTAAATCTTGTCCGGAAAACTTTTGCGGGTAATGTTTAAATAAGGCGGCAATAACTATAAAATTAAAAGAAACCTTTTTATTAAAAATCCAAAAACCGTCATTTTGTAAAAATAACCAATCAGCCAAAGTTTTTGTTTCTTTGTTTTTTATTTCTTTAATTTCGAGGAGTTTTAAACCGAAAACTAAAAGTTTTTTTGATTTTGGGGAGAGTTTTTTTTGTTCGCAAATTATACTTTGTATTTTCTTGTTCATATATTATAGAGGTAAAATAATGGTAAAAGTTGTTCCGTTTTGAGGGGTGCTTAAGACTGAGATTGTTCCTGAAAAACTATTTTCAATAATTTCTTTAATCAGTGACAGCCCTAATCCTAAATTATCCCCATTTTGTTTAGTGGTAAAAAATGGTTCAAATATGTGACTTATTATTTTTTCTTCTATCCCTTGTCCGTTGTCATTAACTTTAATTTCAATCCGATTATCAATCTTTATTATTTCGATAATTATTTCTTTATGGGGCTTTTTACAATCTGCATCAAGAGCGTTAGATAATAAGTTAGTAATGATTTGGTTAAATTTTATAGGGTCACCATAGATGTAAATATTTTCATCGGCCATGAAAATAACCTCAGCCTTGTTGTTTTTAATCTTATAATCCAAAATCATAATAGAGTCTTCAATTTCTTTATTTAAAGAAAAGCGTTCTTTTTGGTCTTGAAAGTTTATTTGTTTACGAACAGAAATAATATAATTTTTCATTTTTTCCGAAGACTTTATCGCTTGATTTATTTCGGCTTTTATTAAGCTAAAGTTTGGCTTGTTCTCGTTGTCAATTTTTACCTTATTGATATTTAACATTAAAACGGTTAAGGGGTTAATTAAGTCATGGAATAAGCCACCTGATAATTTGCCAAACTCAGCGAAACGATAAATTTGATTAAGCTCTTTAGCTTGGGAGATTCTTAGTTCTTTAGTTTTCTCAGCAATTTTTATTTCTAAAAAATCTCGCTCATTTTTTAGTTCTTTTTCTGATTTTTTTAGCTCACGGTTAAACAGCCAAAGAACAGTAGCGATTATTAGGAGAATAAAAGAAGTGACTATAATATCGGACTCACCCCAAGGAGTGTTTATCCAAGAGCGATCAGTTTCGATAATTTTACTTTTTTGAAGCTCACCGACAACAAAGAGTGTAATTGATATCAGGAGTGTATTTAAGAAGGCTAATTTTGATCCGATTAAAACACCAGAGATTACAATTGTTAAAACATAGAACAAAATTTCTGCTGGTAAATCAACGCCCCACTTATAGCCCATGTAAGTTGCCAGCAGAAATAATAAGTTTATTAAAGTATACGAAACTAACTGACTGTAACCATGGCGAGCAATTAGTTTAAGAATAATGAACAAAACTAAAACACCAAGAACAAGAAGTAAAGATAGTGAACCGTTCCTGTAGTTTATTGAATTAGAAAACAGTAGGCGGTAAGCGATTATTGCCACGCCCAGAGATATTAAAATAATAACAGCCCTTAGCATTATATCTAAAATATATCGTTGATGAATTTTATTTTCATTTTCGTTTCGATCTTTTATTAAATGATTTAAAATCTTTATAATAGTTTTTTTCACAAAATTTAGAGATTAACCCCTCTACTTGGTTTAAAAATAGAGGGGTCGGTTTTTTAACCCCAAGGTTGACCAGCATTAAAAGTAATTGCAATAAAAGATGTTAAAAATTTATTATTGCGACTATTGCGATTAACCAAGATTTCTTTTATTAGTTCTTTCATAATTTACCAATTTTTTTATTTATATTTAATTCGACCTTTATCCAAATCTATAGCCACGTCCGGAAATAGTTTTTATCAAAGCTCCGTTTTTTTTCGAAGTTAGCTTCTTCCTTAAATTAGTCATGTGCATTTCAATTGTTTTAGAAAAGAAGTTGGCTTTTGAATTCCAAACATGTTCCATTAGTTCATTTCGGGAAACAATTATGCCAGGATAGCTCATTAAATATTCTAAAATTAAAAACTCTTTCTTTGTTAAGCATATTTCTTTCCCGGATTTCTTTATGGTTTGTTTTTGTTTGTCGAGCTCTAAATCTTTTATTTTTATAATAGGACTAATAATATTTTTTGGACGACGGAGTAGGGTGTTTATTCGGGCTATGATTTCTAAAATAGAAAAAGGTTTAGTTAGATAATCATCGACCCCAGAATTAAGGAGATGTATTTTTTTCTCGACTCTATTATCGGCGCTAAGTATTAAAATTGGTAAGGATTGTCCGCTGCTTCTAATGTTTTGGCAAACCTGTAAACCATCCATGTCTGGTAGAGTTAAGTCTAAAATAAGCAAATCGTAGACGTTTTTTGCTAATAAATCTAAACCTTCCTGGCCGCTTAGAGCGCAATCTATAGTAAAACCTTGTTTTTCCAAATCAGCTGCTAAAATTTCTATTAAGTCTTTTTCGTCGTCAATTATTAATAATTTCATAATTTTAAGCTTTAAATGCTATAATATAGTAAAGTTAACCCTAACCTAACTTATAATTTTATGGGCGTCCCTTTTTTTGTAATTGCTCCAATCCTGTTGTCGATTACCGTTTATTCGGTCTATTATTTTTTTCTAATTTTGTTAAACCCTAGTAAATTAGGAAAAGTTTTAATTCTGCTTGGCTTAATTGTTTCTTGCTTTAGCTTTGTTTTTTTAATGACACTGTCTAGGGTTTTTGCCACTTCTACTGTTTATTGTTTGTATGTCTTTTTTTCTTTAGTTCTGGGGCTATTATTTTATTTAACTATTTTTGCTATTGGTCTGCAAATTGTTAAATTGTGTCGTTTTAAAATAAATTTAAAAATTTTTGTCCGAGTTTCTTTTATTTTGGCTGTTTTATTGTTTGCCATTGGTCTTTGCAGTGCTGGCTTTCCTCGTATTAAAAATA
Organism: uncultured Gammaproteobacteria bacterium; assembly: GCA_964510275.1. Taxonomy (GTDB): domain Bacteria; phylum Patescibacteriota; class Patescibacteriia; order Patescibacteriales; family UBA12465; genus JAEZRQ01. The sequence continues at coordinate 7,288 of CAZEBE010000002.1, read as the reverse complement.
TTTCCGTTAAAATGATGGGGCTGCCACCAGTCTGGCAAGGAAAAAAAATTGTTCAACTATCTGACGTTCATTTAGGTGGCGTTTATGGAGTTGGTTTTCTAAAGCGTCAAATTGCTCGAGTAAATGCTTTAGATCCGGACCTGGTCGTAATCACTGGGGATCTTTTTGATGGCACGGAAAACAATTTAGATCTTTTTGCCCCTGAACTTCGTGAGTTAAAAGCCAAAAAAGGAGTTATTTTTATACCTGGTAATCATGATAATCATTTGGGATTAGATAAAGTGGCCGCTATATTAGAAGAAACTAATATTATTTTCTTAAAAGATGAGTCGATTGTTATAGATGGTCTAGAAATAATTGGCTTAGATGTTCATGAATTAAACAAAGAAGATACAAATTTGTTTGTTGCTAATTTGCAAAACTATTCTGGGCAGGCTAGATTGCTGTTAAAACACGTTCCTAAGGATATTGCTTGGGCCAAACACTTAAATATTGGTTTGCAATTGTCAGGGCATAGTCATAACGGACAGATGTTTCCTTTGTCGCTTTTGACACACGCCTTTTATGGAAAATATCAGCATGGTTTACACACGGAAGGCGATTTCAATATTTATACTAGCTCTGGTCTTGGCTCTTGGGGGCCGCCAGTTCGAACCTTTAATCCAGCTGAGATTGTGGTTATAACAATTTATTAAAAACATATGAAGTTAAGTAATAAAAAAATATTTTTTCTCAGTTTTTTGATGTTTGTGATGATTTTATTATTTCTTTTTATTCTTAAAAAAGGCCCACAAGATAAAATTATTGACACCTCACCTTTTTTAGATGAAAACGGCCGTTTGCTGGTAAGTACCACTTTATTTCCGGTTTATGACTTTGCTAAAGTGGTTGGCGGTGACAAGGCTAATGTCTTCTTGCTTCTGCCAGCTGGCAGTGAGGCTCATGCTTATTTACCAACTGAAATAGACAAAGAAAGAATCGCTAAATCAGCTTTGTTTTTTTATACTTCTTCCTTAGTTGAACCCTGGGCTCCAGAGTTTTCTGAAACTCTAACTCCGAAAACTAAAATTTTAGCAGTGGCGGATAATTTAAATGATGCTGATTTAGACCCTCATGTTTGGTTGGACTTTTCTAAAGCTAGTTTGATGGTTGATAATATTACGGCAGCTTATAAAACAGTTGATCCTAAAAATTCTGATTATTATGACCGAAACGCAAGTGATTACAAACAAAAACTATTGAAACTAGATAACGACTATTTGGCTGGACTTAAAGATTGTGAGTTTCGAGAATTTATTTCTAGTGGTCATCACGCTTTTGGTTATCTGGCCCAAAAATATAATCTCAAATATCAATCAGCTCAAGGATTAGTTCCTGACGCCAATTTAGACACGGAGAAAGTTTTGAGTTTAAGCAAAGAACTTAAAGACACTAAACAGCCATATGTCTATTACGAAGAACTTATTATGCCTTATATTGGGGAGTTAATGCGTCAATCAAGTGGGGCTAATTTAATGCCACTTAACGCCGCTCACAACGTTGGTGCTTACGATGTTGAAAGCGGGGTAACCTTTATCAGTTTAATGGAAGGTGATTTGAAAATTCTTAGAAAAGGTTTAATCTGCCGTTAAAAATAAATATGTTTAAACTTTGGCAATTTCTAAAAACCAACTGGCTTCATCTGATAATATTTTTTATCATCGCTATTTTTTTGTTTTGGCCCTTTGTTAAGTTAACCGAAAAAACCGGACAAATTATTTTTCCATCAAAAAATTCAATGGTTAATTTAGAGTCATTAGTACCTCCAGCGGTTAAGAATCAAAATATTTTGATTTTTGGTGGCGACATTATGCTATCAAGAACGGTTAATTCCAAGATGGAAAAATATCAGAATTATAATTGGCCACTAGAAAAAATTTCCTCTCTGTTTAGTGAGGCTGATTTGGCAATTGCCAATTTAGAGTCACCATTTTTAATAGCTAATGATTATAAAGTTTTAACCGGTTCTTTTTCTTTTAAAGCTAATCCAAAAAGCGTTAAAACTCTGACTTTAGCTGGTTTTGATGTTTTGTCTTTGGCTAATAATCATATTTTGAATCAAGGAAAGAAGGGGTTGTTGGACACTTACCAGGTTTTAAATACGGCTGGTATTGATTATGTTGGGCCCTATGAACACAACCTTGTTATAAGAGAAAGTAATGGTATTAACTTTGCTTTTCTGGCCTATACTTATGAGCAGTCAAAACTAATTGCTAATATTTATGATTCTATAGAAGATGATATTTCTCTGGCTAAACAACAAGCAGATGTCGTAATTGTGTTAATGCACGCCGGCACAGAATATACTTATCAACCGAATCGTTCTCAGATTGAATTTGCCCATTTAGCTATTGATAACGGAGCTGATTTAGTAGTCGGCACCCATCCTCATTGGCCGCAAAAAGTTGAAACTTATCAAGGTAAAACAATTATTTATTCTTTGGGTAATCTAGTTTTTGATCAAATGTGGTCTAAAGAAACTGGTATTGGGTTAGTGGCAAAAGTTTATTTTAATGAAAAAGAACTAACTAATATAGAATATATTCCTATTGTTATTAAAGATTATGGACAAGCAGAAATTATGTCTGATGAGCAGGATAAAAACAATTTATTAAAAACCATAGAAGCTAACTAGCCGTCATCATCATCTAATTTATAACCGCGACCAATAACCGTTTTAACTAAAAACGGTTGTTTAAAATCAATTTTGTGTCTTAGTTTTAAAATATAAGACTCGGTAACATTAGAGAAATGTTGTTGGGCTTCATCCCAGGCTCTTTCATTGATTGATTGTCGGTCAAAAATTATTTTAGGGTTTTCCATTAAAAGCTTTAATAGTAAAAATTCTTTAGTGGTTAAATATATCTTTTTTTCAGCACGAATTGCTTCGTGACTCATTAAATCCAGCTCTAAATCAGAATAAGATAATCTTTTTTGTTCCAATGGTTTTTTGCGACGCAAAAGGGCAATAATTCTAGCTTGTAATTCGGAAAAGAAAAATGGTTTAACTAAATAATCGTCCGCGCCCTTATCAAGCAAATTTATTTTATTCTGGGTTTTGTCACAGACGGAAATGGCGAGAATCGGAGTGTTGTTACCATTTTTTCTTAAGTGGTTGATTATTTCTTGTCCATTTATTTTTGGCAGTAAATAATCACTAATAATTAAATCGTAGTCATTGTTTAAGGCTAGACTAAGACCAACCTCACCATCATAAGCCAGGTCAGTAACATAGTTATTGTTTTTTAAAAAATCGTTTAATGATTTGGCGATTAAACAATCGTCTTCGATGATAAGAATTTTCATAGACTGGCAATTATTCTGATAATTTTAAAACTAATTACATTATACAATAAGTTAGATGAAAATTTCTTAAAGAAATAATGGCTGTTTTTTGACTAATTTTAAGTAATTTATATTTTTATAAAAGTTTGATTTTCAGTCTTTTTAAGGGTATGATATAAAAGAGTTAATAAAGTTATGAAAAAAAACGCCGGACAATCAAACAAAAAAAGATTTCTATCTGGCCTGGAGAATGAGCACTCTGACCCTTTTGTAATTCGCGAAGGTAAGTTTAGTTATGGGCAACTTAAGGACGCTTCTTATTATTCTGATTGGACAGAACATGCTTTTTTATCAGACGCAAGTGATAAAGAAATAGTTGGCCGTACTTTCAATTTTTCTAAAGTGTTCTATATTAGATTTTTTTTGTTAACCCTTTTTTTGGTTTTAATGTCTCGTGCTGCCTGGTTACAATTAGCTAAAGGAAGTTATTATTATTCTTTAGCAGAAGGGAATCGTTTGCGAGTTGAAACGATTGAGCCACGACGCGGCATAATTTATGATCGTAGTTTAAAGCCGCTAGTACGCAATACAGCTAATTTTGTTTTATATTTAAGACCAATTGATTTACCTAAAAATGAGTTGGATCGGGATAATTTAATCAGAGAAATTGCTGGTATTTTAGATGACCCAAATTTAACTTTAAATAAAAAGGTTGTTACTAAAGATGTTGAAAGTTTAGGTAATCTTTCTCTAGTGTCTGACACAGCCTCTTATTTTAAAATTAAGAATTTATTGGACCAAATTATGATTGGTTCCTTGGAATCCTATCAGCCCCTGTTTGTTGCTGAAAATATTGATTATGACCGAGCAATATTTTTATCTTTAAAACTAAACAACTTACCAGGAGTTTTCTTGGCCAATAAAATTAGACGTGAATATTTATTCCCAGTCTTAGATGAAAAAACCGGTGAAAGAGCGCTTAGTTTTTCTCATCTATTAGGGTATACTGGAAAAATTTCTGAGAGTGAATTTAAAAAAATGAGCGATGATTATTCGGTCATTGATTATATTGGTAAAAATGGACTGGAAAATTTTTGGGAGAAAAATTTAAAGGGTGTTCCTGGTAAAAAAAATATCGAAGTAGATGCTTTGGGTCGTCAGAAAAAAATTGTTAATGAGGTCCCTGCTCAGGATGGAGCTAATTTACGTTTAGCAATTGATGCTGATTTACAGCAAAAAACGGAAGCAGTGGTTGATAATTATTTAAAAAAATTAAATTTAAACCGAGCTTCGGTTATTATTATGAATCCGCAGACGGGCGAAATTTTATCTTTGGTGTCTGTTCCTGGATATGATAATAATTTGTTTGCTAAAGGAATTAGGCAAGAGTCTTATCAAGATTATTTAAAAGACCCTAATCAGCCGCTGTTTAATCGGGCTGTTTCCGGAGAGTTTCCTAGTGGTTCAACTTTTAAATTAGTGGTAGCATCAGCGGCTTTACAAGAAAAAGTTATTAACGAAACAACCAGCTTTTTATCAACTGGTGGTTTACATATTGGGCAATGGACCTTTCCTGATTGGAAAGCTGGTGGTCACGGTACAACTAATGTTCGAAAAGCTATTGCTGAGTCGGTAAACACCTTCTTCTACTATATTGGCGGTGGTTATCAAGACTTTGTTGGTTTAGGTGTTGAGAGGCTGGGTAAATATGCTAAATTATTTGGTATTGGTTCAAAAACAGGAGTCGACTTACCCAACGAAGCGACTGGCTTTGTGCCAACGGCCGATTGGAAGAAAAAAACGAAGGGTGAAAGATGGTATATTGGCGACACCTATCATTTTGCTATTGGACAAGGAGATGTTTTAGTTACCCCTCTTCAAGTGGCTAATTTTACGGCGGCGGTCGCTAATGGAGGCAAACTATTTGAACCGCATTTAGTTAGTGCTGTCTTGGATTCTAATAATAATATTGTGCGAGAAATTGCTCCAAAAATAATTAGAGAAAATTTTATTGACGCGGCTAATATTAAGATTGTTAGAGAAGGGATGAGGCAAACTGTTTTAGCCGGTTCGGCTCGTAGTTTGCAGATTGTCCCAGTAGAAATGGCGGGTAAAACCGGTACCGCTCAGTGGTCAAGTAAAAAAGCCCCTCATGCTTGGTTTACCGGTTTTGCTCCTTATGATAATCCTCAGGTAGTTATCACTATTTTAGTAGAAGAAGGTCGTGAGGGTAGTACGGTGGCAGTGCCAATGGCACGAGAAATTATGCAGTGGCATTTTGGTGGTCGAGATAAAGCAATAACACCACCACTAGTCGTTCCTGAGGCCACTTCAACAGAGGTTTATTTGGATTAAAAATAAGCTCCCTTGCCTTTATTAGCACTCTATTGACACGAGTGCTAATTTTTTATATAATTTATTTGAAATGATAAATATATGATTTCAGACCGCAAAAAAATTATCTTACGAACCTTAATTAGAGAGTATATTAAAAATGCTGGGCCTATTTCTTCTGGCGTTTTAGTAGAAAAGTGTAAGCTTGGTGTTTCACCGGCCACCATAAGAAATGAAATGGTAGAACTTGAAGAGGATGGGTATATTATACAACCCCATACTTCAGCCGGACGAATTCCAACCGAACTAGCTTATGAGTTGGAGCTCGAAGAAATTGAAAAAGAGAAGAATAGTTTGAAAGAAAATGAATTAGCAGTCCTTGATAATTTATTTACCTTTGAAGAAGTGGGGGCCAAACAAACAGCCAAAAAAATTGCTGAATTATCCAATGGTGCTGTTTTCTGGGCTTTTCATAAAAATGATTTGTATTACACCGGTCTTTCTAATTTATTTTCTCAGCCAGAATTTAAGCAATCAGAAATAGTTTATGATGTTTCCGTGGTTATCGATCATATGGAGGAAATTATTGATGATATTTTTGAGAAAATTGATGATGGTTGTCATGTTTTAATCGGTTCCAAAAATCCTTTTGGCGCTTTCTTAAGCACTGTTTTGGTTAAGTACAAAAAAGATAAAAAATCAGGAATTTTTGGCATCATTGGTCCAGTCCGAATGGATTATTCTCATAATTTAGCTTTAATAAATTATATAAAAAGTAAGTTTGAATAATATATGGAAGAAAAAAATTTAATTGCGGCCGTAAATGGCTATATAGTAAACGACCGGCAAGAGTTATTACTTGTTCGAGAAAAAGATAGCGATTTATGGCTAGCTTTATCAGGGATTATTAAAGAGGGAATAAGTCCAGAACAAACCTTAGAAACTAAAATCAAAAAAGAATTAAACTTAAAAATAGAAAATAGTAGCTTATTTGATTCAGGGTTTGTAGATAATATTTTGATGACTCGTTTTCTAATTACTAGTTTCAGTGGAGACCTCAAATTGGGTGATAAATATGAAGAATTTGCCTGGGTAAAGCTAATGGAAGTTGAAAAACGCGAGAATACTTGTCCTTATGTTAAAAAGGCGACTCTAAAAATTTTAGAAAATATTAATATAGAAAACTGGGAGCATAAATATAAATTGGCTCTGGCAGACTACCAAAATTTATTGAAAAAAACCGCCGCCGATAAAACTGAGTTTGCTAAATACGCCATCTCTGATTTACTTGAAGATATTATTCCAGTTTATGATCATTTAAAAATGTCACTTAACGGTTTGCCTGCCGAAGAAGAAAATAGTGCTTGGGTAACTGGAGTTAAATATGTTTTGAAACAGTTTACCGATGTTCTATCGGCTCGCGGTGTCGAAGAAATAAAAACCGTCGGTGAGAAATTTGATCATAATACTATGGAGGCACTCGAGGGTGAAGGGGAGACGGTATCTCGAGAAATTATGTCCGGTTATAAATTAAATGGCCGACTTATAAGAGCCGCTAAAGTAATTGTTACTAAGTAATTAATCAAAAGTTATTTTATCTATCTTATTTATTTAAGATTTTAAAATAACT
>CAZEBE010000001.1:0-32167 GCA_964510275.1 uncultured Gammaproteobacteria bacterium | reverse complement strand
TAAAGGTTTATATTTTAAAGAAATAATTTTAGATTGTTTAGCTTATCTTCGTCTTCTAGATAATTATCACGAATCATCGGCCTTATTCCGTGTATTAAATATGGCCGCTTTTAAAGTTAGTCATTTAGATATTATAACCATTAATAAATTTGCCAAGCATAAAGTTTGGTCCTTATTTGAAGCCTTAAAAAATATTTCAGCGATTCCTAATATTTCAGAAAACGGACGAAATAATATTGATAAACTATTAGAACTTTTAGATAAACATTCTAAATTAGTTGCCGACTCAGAACCTTCTAAAATATTTTTACGTTTTGCTTATGATTCTGGCTTAGTTGCTTCATATGATTTTGACAGGGATCAAGAAATTTTTTCATACCTCAATCAGTTCTATCAAAAAATAAAAAAGTTTGAAGATACATTGCCAGCCTCACGACTCAGTGATTTTATGCAACTGATGGATTTAGAACTAGAGGCCGGAGAAGTGGGCGCGCTACGTTTAGATTTTTCTGATAATGACACGGTTAAGATTATGACCGTGCATGCGGCTAAAGGTTTAGAATTTAAATATGTTTTTCTAGTGAATATAGTGGACAAAAAGTTTCCTACTATTTCGCGCTCAGAAAAAATTAGTATTCCCGATAATTTAGTGAAAGAAAAAATTACTGGTGGTAAAGATGCTCACATTGAAGAAGAACGTCGTTTGTTTTATGTGGCTATTACCAGAGCCAAAGAAGAATTATTTATTACTGGCGCTAAAGATTACGGTGGGGCACGTGAGAAAAAACCATCGCCATTTATCTCTGAGATGAAATTGGATGTTTTTGAAGTTGGCGCTGATCAAGATTTTTCAAACAAATTAGAACTTATTCGTGATCTTGAAAGACTAGATCAAAAAGAACCAGAGAAGCCAGAGAAATTGGTATTACCTGATAAATTTTCTTTCTCACAACTGGCGGCTTTTTCAACTTGTCCGCTACAGTATAAATTTGCTTTTGTGCTCAAAATTCCCGCCCCATCTGATAAAGCCTCATTAATTTTTGGTCGTGTTTTACATAACGTCCTTCATGATTTTTTAGAACCATTTGAATCTAGTAATTTGCAGGATTCTTTATTTGGCAAAAAAGAAACCAAACTAGATGAAGAAAAACTTTTAGAGTTATACAAAAAACATTGGCAATCAGATGGTTATAGTGATAAAGAGAATCGTGAAAAATATTATCAAAAAGGTCAGAAGATTTTGAAAACTTTTTGGTCTAATTTACAAACTGACGGACTGCCAGAAATTATTTTTTTAGAAAAGAATTTTACTTTTAAAGTTGGCGACGGCATAATTAAAGGAGCAATTGATAGGGTTGATAAACTGTCAGATGGCACGTTAGAGATTATTGATTATAAAACTGGAAACCCTAAAGAAAAGTTAGAGTATGCTGATAAGCGACAGTTAATTTTATATAAAATATTTTTAGAAGAATTTTTAAAGATAAAAGTTTCTAAATTAAGTTATTATTATTTAGAGGGAACTTATAAAACATCTTTTGAAGCTAAAGATAAGGATGTTGAAAAATTACGTCAGGAGGTTTTAGATGAAATTGCTGAAATTAAAAAAGGTAATTTTCCACCTAATCCATCTGAACTTTGTAAATATTGCGACTTCCGTGATATTTGTCAGTGGCGTTATTAAAATAATTTTATGAATTTAACCTGGTTTAAGTTGCGCTATTTTTTATATCTCTTTATTATTGGTCTTTGGGTAATCTGGTTTATTAATTTATTAGTAGGTTATAGTGCTAATGATATTGCCATTGATTGTGATAAGAGTGTTGATTCTTACCCAGTGGGGATTGTTTTGGGTGCCAGAGTTATTGGTGCTGATAAGGTTAGCGACGTTTATGCAGACAGATTACAAACAGCGGTCAATATTTATAAACAAGGGAAAATTACGAAGATACTAATTTCTGGAGATCATGGACAAACAAATTATGACGAAGTAAACGCCGGCCGAGAGTACTTACTTAAAGAGGGTGTTAGACCGGCTGATATTTTTTTAGATCACGCTGGTTTTGACACTTATGATTCGGTCTATCGTGCTAAAAATATTTTTAATATTAATCAAGCTTTAATAATCACTCAAGAATTTCATTTGCCTAGGGCTTTGTATTTATCTAAATCGATTGGCATGGAAACTTTGGGCTGTAAGGCGGATTTGCATAAGTATAAAGATATTAGTAGTATGCAAAGAAGAGAGGTTTTTGCTAGAATAAAAGCTTGGCTTAATGTTGTCTGTCGAGCTAGCTCTAAATATTTAGGAGAAAAGTATGACATAACTGGCGATGGTCAAAAAACTTGGGACCAATTTAGTTATTAATAATTTTATGGAAAACGAAGACAGAATTATTAGTCCAAAAGAACAAAAAAGCGAAGAGGCCTTTGATTTTTCTCTGCGTCCAAAAACACTGAGCGAGTATGTGGGGCAGGAAAAAGTAAAAGCTAATTTAGAAATTGCTATTTCGGCGGCCAAAAAAAGAGTTGAAGCGATGGAGCATGTTTTATTATATGGTGCGCCCGGTTTAGGAAAAACTACTTTAGCCCATGTGATTGCTAATGAAGTGGGGGCAAATATTAAAGTAACCTCTGGTCCAGCGATTGAAAAAAGTGGTGACCTCGCCGCAATTCTTTCCAATTTAGAAGAAGGTGATATTTTATTTATTGACGAAATTCATCGTTTGAATAAAAACATTGAAGAAATTTTATACCCAGCCATGGAAGATTTTGCTTTGGATATTGTGATGGGCAAAGGTCCAAGTGCCAGAACCCTTCGTTTGGATTTACCACGCTTTACAATTATCGGAGCGACGACGATGGCGAGTTTACTTTCAGCTCCGCTTCGTGATCGTTTTGGACACATTCATCATTTAGATTTTTATGAACTTAGCGAAATGGAAAGAATTATTAGACGTAGTGCTAAACTTTTAAATGTTGAATTAGATCGGGGAGCGGCTAATTTAATTGCGACTCGGGCTCGAAAGACACCGCGAATTGCTAATCGCTTACTTAAAAGAGTTCGTGATTATTCTCAGGTGAAAGGCACTGGTTATATTGATTTAAAAATTTGTGAGGAAGCTTTTAATATGATGGAGGTTGATGTTTTGGGACTTGATCATGTTGACCGTAAATTACTTTTAACAATTATTAATAAATTTAAAGGTGGTCCCGTTGGACTTAACACTTTATCAGCAGCGACCGGAGAAGATATTGATACTATTTTAAATGTTTATGAACCGTATTTATTGCAACTAGGTTTTTTAGATCGCTCGCCTCGTGGACGTGTTGTTACAGAAAGTGCTTATAAACATTTAGGTCTAGATAATGTCAGTAAGTAATTATGAAATATAGTTTAAGTGACTTCGATTATAATCTGCCAAACGAATTAATTGCTCAAGAACCCATAAATCCACGTGATGCCGCGCGGCTTTTAATTGTAAATAAGACTAAAAAAAAGTTAGAACATAAAAAGTTTTCAGATATCGTTGATTATCTTAAGAAGGGTGATGTTCTCGTCGTTAATGATTCTAAGGTTTTTCCGGCCCGCTTATTTGGTCGTAAAAAAAATACTGGTGGCGCGGTGGAAGTTTTTTTACATAAAAAAATTACTGAGAATACTTGGGAGTGTTTACTTGGTGGACGGGTTAGTATTGGTTTAGTCATTGAACTCGCCCCACATTTTGAAGCTGTGGTTCGAGAAAATAATCAGGACGGAACTTGGCAAGTAGAATTTAATAAAACAGGAGTGGCTTTTTTTGCAGCAGTCTCTAGAATTGGACATTTACCACTCCCGCCATATATCAAAAGACCAAAAGATCAAAAAGAAGATAAAAGAAACTATCAAACCGTTTATGCTGCTAGCGATAAGGTTGGATCGGTGGCCGCGCCAACAGCCGGTCTGCATTTTACACCTCGACTGCTTAAAAAAATAAAAGACAAGGGGGTTGTTATTGAAAGAGTTACCCTTCATGTTGGCCTTGGAACATTTTCGCCAGTTAAAACAGAGAATATTTTAGAACATAAAATGCATTCGGAGTTTGCCGAGATAGGTATTGCGACAATAAAAAGATTAAAGAAGGCTAAGTCTAATGGGCAGCGAATTATTGCCGTTGGAACAACTAGTGCTAGAACCTTAGAATCTTGGGGAAAAGCAGGTTGTCCTGATAAATACTCTAATTGGACTAATATTTTTATTTATCCTGGATACAAATTTGCCGTGGTTAGTGCTTTAATTACTAATTTTCACTTGCCAAAATCGACTTTATTGATGTTAGTTTCCGCTTTAGCTGGTAAAAAACTGATAGAACAGGCCTATCAAGCAGCCGTAAAGGATGGATATCGCTTTTTTTCTTATGGTGATGCAATGTTTATTTACTAATATTAAATAAAAAATATACATGAAACACCCTTAAGTTTAGGGGTTTGCTTTTTTTTATTTTTAATGTTAGAATAGACAACAGTTTAGTGAAATTATCATCTTTAATTTTGGTAAAATTACACTACAATTAGTATTTTTTATGTTTAAGAAGATTTTTTTATTTTTGCGAGAGTTAATTAAATTAGCGGCCATTGCTTTGGTAATTATTGTTCCGGTTCGCTATTTTTTAATTCAACCCTTTTACGTAAAGGGGACATCAATGGAACCTAATTTTCATAATTTTGAATATTTGATTATTGATGAACTTAATTATCGGTTTAATGTTCCGCAAAGAGGGGAAGTGGTGGTTTTTCGTTATCCACGAGACCCACAGGAGCATTTTATCAAGAGGATAATTGGTTTACCTGGTGAAAGTGTACAAATTAAGAATAATCATGTTTATGTATACAACACTGAACATCCAGACGGTTTTGTTTTAAATGAACCTTATTTGGATACCAATGAGGTAACAGAGGCTAATAATGAAAACAAGGTTGATTTAAAAGCGGATGAGTACTTTGTTTTAGGAGATAATCGTGATGCTTCTCAGGATTCTCGTTTTTTTGGAGCGGTTAATAAGAGTTTTATCACTGGACGCGTTTGGCTGCGTGGTTTACCGATTAGTAAAGCTAAAGTGTTTACAAAAAATAATTTACCAAAATATTAATATGCCAAAGCAAAAAACTACGGCTTCAATTAAAAAACCAGTTTCTTCTGTTGCTAAAGAAGTTGCTGGAGTTAAGCGAATTGAAAGAAAAAGCGCCAAAGCGGTGGCTCGTCTTTTAGGTTTAAAAGATTATACAACAACTGATTTTTTAAATTGGGATTTAGCGCAAACTAAAGCTTGGGAGCTGGCTCGTATTTTTGGTTTTTCAGCAATTCGCACCCCACTCATTGAAGATTTTAATCTATATAAGAAATCTACTAGAAAAAGCTCTGATAAGGAATTTTATTTTGTTGATTTTGAACGTGGCGAAAAAGCTGTTTTACGTCCAGAACTTACTCAGGGCATGATCCGTGCTTATATTGAAAATAAAATGGATGAACTTGCTCAGCCGGTTCGTTTATTTTCTGTAGGGCAAGTTTTTCGTCAAGAAAAAATGCAAAACGGAAGATATCGAGAATCTACTCAATTTGATTTAGAAATTATTGGTGAGAGAAAACCGATGTCAGAAGCGGTTTTAATAAACACGGCTTATAGATTTTTTAAAGAATTAGGGGTAAATGTTCAACTACAAATTAATAGTTTAGGGGATACTGAATCTCGCAAAGAATTTAATAGTAAATTACTAGCTTTTTATAAAGAACGTGGACGAAGATCTAAGTTGTGTAATTATTGTAAAAAGAATTTAGGTAAAAATTCTTTGGCATTACTTGATTGTCGTGAAGATTCTTGTGTTAAGATTAGAGAAGGAGCTCCACAAATTGCCGATTATTTATCAGTAGCTAGTCGTGAACACTTTGGTAAGGTTTTGGAATATTTAGATGAACTTGGTATTCCTTATAACTTTAATTCCTATTTAGTTAGAGGTCTTAGTTATTATAATGATACGGTTTTTGAATTCTGGCCAGTTGGTGATGATGGTGTGGCTAATAATAAACTAGCCTTGGCTGGTGGTGGTAGATGTGATTCTTTAGTTGAGAGTTTGGGTGGCAAACCTACTCCAAGCGTTGGTTTGGCAATTGGATTGGAACGAATAATGATGAAGCTTAAGGAAAAAAATTCCATCGCTACTTACTGCGACGAAGAAGAATTGATTTATATCGCTCAAATTGGCGAACAGGCTAAGACTAAAGCTTTGCTTCTTTTTGAAGAACTTCGAACTGCTGGTTTTAATGTTAGACAATCATTTTCAGTTGATAGTTTAAGAACTCAGATTGAAGAAGCTAATGCGCTGAAAGCTAAAATAACTTTAGTATTGGGCAAGAAAGAAGTAATGGATGAAACAATTTTAATGAGAGATATGGAATCGGGCGTTCAGGAAATTGTGGCCCAGAAAAAGATAAAAGAAAAATTAGATAAGAAAATAATTAGAAAGGTGGGTGTTATTTATGGCTGATTTTAAAAGAAAGTCTGGAGAGAGTTTTGAAAGCTTCTTACGAAAATTCAAAAAGGCTTTGAAGAACGGTAAACGTTTAGAAAAGGCTCGTGAGAAACAACACTTAGTTCCTAAAAAAACTAAGCGTCAACAAAAGAAGTATGCTCTAACCAGTATCAAGATTAAAAAAGAAAAAGATTTCTTAAGAAAGACTGGTAAGTTACCAGAAGAAGAAATGAGAAGATAATCTATAAAAAAGAACTCTATTAGAGTTCTTTTTTTATTTATTGTTTATTCCTGGGATAAATCTTTTAATGCTTTCGAGTGTTGATTTTTTAGCATACTGTTTAATATGGTCACGCGCCCTTTTGGTCTTGGCAAATTTTAGCCAGTCTTTGCTGGGGTGTTGACGGCTTTTTTCTAGAATAATTTCGACTAAATCACCGTTTTTAAGTTCTTGATCAAGCTTTCCTAAACGATCGTTAATCATCGCTCCAGAGGCGTGATTACCAACATTGCTGTGAACCGCATAGGCAAAATCAATTGGAGTCGATCCTTCTGGCAATTCAAAAACATCGCCTCGTGGTGAAAAAACAAAAATTCGATCACGAAAAACATTAAGCTGAACGTTGTTGATGAATTCTGAAGTGTTAGTAATTTCTTTTTGTACATCAGCAATTTCTTGAAGCCATTTAGGTTGCCTTTCAAATTCTCGATTATTTTGAGCTTTGTAATACCAGTGAGCGGCGATACCATAAACAGATTCTTCATGCATCTCGAGCGTTCTGATTTGAAATTCAACAGCTTTTCCTTCGGGGCCAAAAACAGTGGTATGTAATGATTGATAACCGTTTGGTTTAGGTACGGCAATATAATCTTTAAAGCGATTCGGTTTAGGTTTCCAAAGAGTATGAATTATTCCTAATACTTTATAGCAGTCATTTATATCATCAACAATTAAACGCAAGGCAAACACATCATAAATTTCATCAAAGCGGCGATTCTTATTTTGCATCTTTTGCCAAATACTATATAGATGTTTAAAACGAACTTCGATGTCGTAATTGATTTTGGCATCTTCAAGGCGTGGCGCTAAAATGTTTTTTACTTTTTGGAAAAATAGATTTCTTTCTGCTTTTTTCTCAACTTCATATTCTTGCTCTAAGCTATTAAATTCTTCAGGGTATAAAAATTTAAAACACAAATCTTCCATTTGCCATTTTAGACGCCAAATACCAAGCATTCCAGCGATTGGAGCATAAATTTCTAAAGTTTCTTTGGCAATGCGACGGCGTTTGTCTTCTGGTAATGACTCTAGCGTTCTAAGATTGTGCAGTCTGTCACAAAACTTAATAAAAACAATTCTAATGTCGCCAGTCATTGCCAAAAACATTTTTTTAAGATTTTCACGATAACGTTCAATGCCGCGATATTTTAGTTTTCCTAATTTTGTAACTCCTCTAACTAAATTAGCTACGTCACTGCCAAAATTTTTTTCTACTTCTTCGATGGTGTATTCAGTGTCCTCGGGAACATCGTGTAATAAGCCAGCTGTAACCGTAGCTAAATCAGCTTTCATTTCCGTTAGTAAGTAAGCGGTGTGTAGGGGGTGATTGATATATGGTTCACCATTTTTTCTAATTTGATTACGATGAGCGTTATCGGCAAAATCAAAAGCTAACCAAAGAATTTCGGCATCAATTTGTGGATGGTTTTCTTTAAATTTTTTGACAATACGATCAATGGTCATATCTTTTTCTTTTTTAACAATTTCTGTTATAATTATTATAACATAATAAGTAAGATTATTATAAAAAAATGAAAAAATGTCCAACCTCTTTTTTGAAAAAAATTGGCCTACCTCTTGTGGTATTTTTGGCCACTTTTTTGCTAGCTAAAAGTAGCTTAGCCATTGAAGCCACTGATTTGGGAACGGCTGTTGTAGAAGATAATTTATCTTTAAGCGCTTCTTCTCCAGTCACTATAATTATAAGAATAATTCAGGTGGTCTTTAGTTTGCTTGGTCTTATTTTGGTAATTACTATTATGTATGGCGGTTTCTTGTGGACAACTTCTGGTGGTAGTGAGGATAAAATAAAGAAAGCTAAGCAGGTTCTTAAAAATGCGGTTATCGGAGTGGTTATTATTTTATCAGCCTGGGGAATTTCTTCTTATGTCTTATCTCTTTTCACTGATAAAAATTCAACAGCCCTTTCTTTGCCGGCTAGTACAGCTAATTTTAAAAATTTAAGTTTAGGAACTTTAGGTTCTTGTTCAATTGAATCTGTTTTTCCAGCTCCCGGAACTAAAGATGTGGCTCGTAATTCAAGCATCTTAGTTACTTCAAAAGAGGCTTTTCAATTGGATACGGTTTGTATAAATAGAAACACTAAAAACGCCTGTGCTTGCGACAATACGCCAAATTGTAATTTACTTAATCCGACAAATATTCAGGTTTATAAAACAGCCGATGGCAACTCCTGTGTCTCCGCTGGTTGTGCTGATAACATTACTAACATTGAAGTATCAGTGCCAGCTGGAAATAAAACTTTAGTTCTAATGCCAGTTGGTTATTTAGGAAGTGCTAGTGGTAATGTTGAATATGCGGTTCGCTTAACCAATGAATTAAAAAAAGCTGGTGGAGAGGCTTTATTTAAAACCTGTTCTTCTGATTTTTTAGAATGGACTTTTGAAACTAATGACAAGTTGGATTTAACCCCCCCTCAAGTTTTATTAGGAAATATTTTTCCGCCAATAGATAATTTGGCCGACACTTTTAGTGTTGGCTCTGAAGCTAAAGCGGCTAAAGCACAAATAGTGGTTTCTGATTGCCCTAAAATAAAAACAGCTGCCAGTATAATTAGTGTTGTTAAGATTGGAACTTCTGAAAAAATTGAGTTAATAATAAATCCTAATTATTCAGGAACTGTTACTTACTTTAAACTTCAGATAGACAATGGCAAATTAAAATTGTTTAGTGGCGATAATTTATTGGGAGCTAGTGATATTATTGATGGGGTAGCAAATTTTGATGGTTATTTTTCAGTTACACTTCCAGCTGTTGTAAATCAAGGAAATCTTTGGACGGTAAGAATTAAGCCTGCAGCGCCTGCTCAAACTTTAACCATTGGTTCTGATACTTATATTTTTGTTGGCTCTAAATCTGGTGCGGGTAACGAAATTTTAGTTCCCGCTGTTTGTTCAAGCGAACTTATGACTGCTAACATGAAAGCAGCTTTAAGTAGTAATTATAATATTAATGTTTTTGGTAACGGCAACACCTTAAATTTATTTTCAAAACAGACAGGAGTTTCGGGTAATAGTTTAAATATTTCTTCAACCGGAAACGGACTGACAATTACTAAATTTTCTGGTGGAACTGACAAGAGTGACCTTTATGAAATAAAAGGCTTGAAGGATAAGCCAATGAATTCAGTTGTTCAAGTTACTTTTAATGAAGCAGTTAATCCTATGGTTTTGTCCGGCAGTTCTGATGAACTCAAATCCTATATTCGTTTAGTAAACGCTAGTAGAACCGCTAAAACAAACGGAGAAGCTTGTAGTGCGGCCAGTGATTGTTTGTCTTATAATTGCGAAGCGACGGTTTGTGTTGGTGATTATGTTTCTGGTAAATTTTCTTTAACTAACGCTTACCGCACTTTAGAATTTATTTCTGACAAGGAATGTGGAGTAAATAGTTGTGGTGAAAAAATGTATTGTTTACCAGCTGGTAGTAATTTAGCTCTCAAAATAAACGCAGCTAAATTAAAAACTTGTTCATCAGTGACTGATTGTAGTAGTCTTGCTCCTTACTCTGAGTGTGTCGCTGGCGTTTGTCGCGATGTTGCTAAAGGAATGAATTATCCTGCAGCTAATTCTTTGCAATTAGATGGTGTTGTTGATTTAGCTTTTAACTCTTTAGACGGTAATCGCGATAATCAAGCGGAAGGCCCAATAACAGCGGTTTACCCCTATTTTATTGAAGGTGATAATGATTTAACCAAACGCGATGGTTTTGAATTTTCTTTTTGGGTTAGTAACGAGATTAATTTAATACCACCGACGATATCTTTAACTTCGCCTTATCTAAAAGAAGTTGGTGTTAGATTAACTAGTCCGGTGATAATTGATTTTAATGATTTGATGATGAATAGCTCTTTAAGGACTGGTAGTTTGGAAATGAAAAATGATTTGACCAGCGTAGAACATAAATTAGTTAATTTGCGCAGTTTAACGGATAAGCCTTTAGGTTATTGGATGGAGAGTGAAAATAAAGAACAGGGCACTCCTGATGGTGAGCCCGATTACACCTCGATTAAAATTTTACATTCAGATTTTTTTGAAGCAGTTACCTATGTTTCTCAAATTGGTTCTGGTGTAAAAAACATTTATCAAAATTGTTTTAAACCTAGTATTGGTCCTGGTTGTGTTAATTTAAGCGAAGAGAACCCTTCTTGTTGTTCTGGCACGGGAACAAATTCCTTAAATTCTGACGGTAATTGTGTTAATTAATTCTTGATATAAGTATGTCTAATAAACTCAAAGGTTTTTTAATCTTAACTTTAATTATTGGATCGGTCTTTTTGTTTGCTTCTCAGTCTTTGGCTGTAGACACGGGTATTGATTCGGCCAGTAGTAATCCTTTGAATTTGGGGGCTAATAGTCCAGTTACGATAATTAAAAATATCATTAACCTTTTAATGGGTTTTTTGGGCTTGTTAGCAGTCTGTTTAATTTTATGGGGCGGTTTTGTATATATGACCTCTGGTGGTAGCGAAGATAAAATCGATCAAGCTAAAAAAATTATAAAAAACGGTGTAATTGGTTTGCTTATAATTTTGTCAGCTTGGGGGGTTGTTTATTTTGTTATCAATAAAGTTTTGGGTGTTACTGGCGGGGATCCAAGCTCTAACAGCTGTACTAATGGTGCTAGTATTTCCTGTGGTTGTGGTGGTGCTAAAACTTGTAACGTTGATACTTGGGGCCCCTGCTTAGGTTCAACTTGTTTGCCAGATGTTGATGAGAAAACAAGTTGTGATGGTGACACGGTTGTTGCTAAATGTCAGGCTGACAATGATTTATGCGGTGATGATTATACTTGTGACGAAAATAGTTGTTTGTGTAAACCAAAATCTAGTTTAGGAGAATCTTGTAACGCTAATCCTGATGGAGGAAAATGTTCTGTTGATAATAATTTGTGTGGACCTTATTTAAAATGTAATCCAGATTCCTGCACTTGTGTTGGCGCTCCAGTTATTACTGGCATTAGCCCGGCTGGAGGTTTTTGTGCTAATGATAAAAACCGTGGTTGTAATTTAGACTCTGATTGTTTAGGTGGTGCTAAGTGTGATACCGCAACACCAAACGGTGGTGCTAATAATCTAATAACCATTTACGGTTATAATTTTGGAACTAGCTCTAGTGTTTTTGAAAGTTTCTTAACAAATATTGATTTTGAAAGAGGGGCTATTGGTAAAGTGCCAACCGATTGGACAATTGCCTCACAAAAACACTCTAGTGTTGGCATTGTTCAAAATGAATTTAGATCAGGGAAGCAGAGCGTTAGAATTCATCAAGACGCCAATCAAGATTATCCAGGTATTTGTAATAAAGCGACTTGTGATGATTTAAGTAATTGTACCTGGAAAGCGACTGATAACACTTGTAATTTTTCAGGAACAGACGATGCTCACCGAAGCGGCCCTGCTGTTTACAGACAAGGTGAAATTTTAGTTTGGGGAAATTCTCACAATGTAATGTGGGCTAAATTGACCTATAATTTAGCACCGCTTAACTTTAAAATTGGTGAAACCTATTCTATTCAGTTCTACTATAAAGGAAAAACAACGGCTAATGTTGCTGTTCAAATTGCTTCTAATTTAGGTTGGGGTTCTCAGTGTGTGGCTTATAACTATTATGCTGCTTTAAAATCTGGTTATACTTGGGATGGCTCAAAAGTAGTCCCAACCCCTGCTGCTGGAGTAGATCCTTGCGGTATGGGAAAAACTTGTTCCGAACAGGCAAATACTTGTTGCATGAACACCCCTTATCAAAAGAAATGTTATGGAGCTCTTAATTTAACCTCAATACCAATCAGCTCAACTTCTGATTGGACTTTGTATTCTTATACTTTTAAATATACTCCAGAAATGGACACGTGGCTTAATGCTAGTGGACAAAAAATGATTGAACTTGGTTTGTCTGTTGGTTATAATTCCACCAAAACCGGAACAGATTTGTATATTGATGATTTTACAGTTACTAAAGTTTTAAATACCGGACAAGTTACTTTTTTAGGGGCGAATGAGTCACAGTCTCAGCTAGCTAATTTCCCCAAACTTTTAAATGCTAATTGTGTTAGTTCTTGGACTGATCGTCAAATAACGGTAGCGGTTCCTAGTGGGGCAGCCACCGGACCGATAAAGGTTAAACGTGAGGGTAATTTTGAAGAAAATTTTGACACCACTAATAATGATAGTGGCCCTAAAGTAGCTGATTTTGTTAAGAACGAAATTTATCGTCCCGGTCTTTGTTTGATTGACCCTACTAAAGGAGCTTTAGGGGATAAAGTTGGTTATCAGGGGGTTAATCTAAGAAATAGCACTGCTTACTTTGGAGAATATAATAATCCTTACAAAGGAATTGATTCTGTTTTTTCAACTGACAATTTATCAGGGCAAACTTTGGCTCCTAGTATTATCCCTGGAAGAACGACAACTTTTGTAGAAAGATCTTTAGCTGGTATCAATCAAAAAAGTAATTCTTTGATGTTTGTAAAAGAAAGGGAAGCTGAAGCAGGCCCTTACATTTCTTCTTTTTATCCCACATCGGGAAACACTGGGCAGTATGTTACTATTTCCGGCAAAGGTTTTGGCAGTGCTCGTGGTAGTCGTCAAGTGTTGTTTGACGACAAAGAAGCTTCCTATGATTTTCCGGAAGTTTGTACTAATTCCGCTTGGAGCGACAGTCAGATTATTGTTAAAGTCCCAGAAGGATTAGTTAATAAAAATTATAAAATTAAAGTTAATTTAGGAGAGGTTGTTATAAACACAGATTTACTTTTTCCAAATAATAATTTTAAATTTGATCCAACGCAAAATTTAAAAACTAGTATTTGTAAAATCGATCCTGTCCGTGGACAAGTTGGTGATAAAGTTACTTTATGGGGGGAATATTTTGGTAAGGCTGATAGTTATGCTTCAGTTGTTTTTAATCGAGAAATCAGCACTTCTTCAAAGATAACTAAAGACGATTTAGCTGATAAACTAGAAACCGTTGTGCCGGTAAACAGTGATGGCGTTTCAGCTATAACTGGTCCAGTTAGGGTTATGAAGAGTGGAGAATCAGGAAACGAAGTCAACTTTATCGTTGGTAAATGTATTAACAATTCCGATTGTTCGGCTTCTAGTCCTGTTTGCTGTCCAAACAATACTTATAAAACCGGTTCTTGCGCTGCGTCTTTATTATCTTGCTATTTTGATGTTCCTAATTCAGTTTATGAATCTAAATTTAATACTATTTTATCCGGCAATTCGGATAATAAATTTGATAGCTGTTTAGCAATGGCAACTTTTTATAATGGTTGTCAGACTGGTCAATTTTGTCCAAACTCTCCAGGAAAATGTTCACCTTTTAATGCTGTTTCCCCAAGAATTACGGCTGATTGCGGCAGCGCTACTTCGGCCTGTGGAGCTTTAGGGTATTGTAAAGAAGATGATAAGAATTGTACTTATAATGCAACTAAAGATGTTTGTCAGACTAAAAAATGCATTTTAGAAAAAGAAGTTTCTTATTCTTTGACTTCTAAAATTGATAACAAAGATGTAGTTATTAATTACAAAGGAGTTACCAGTTGTCGTGCTTATGATGATAAAACCAGTGGCAAAACTTATTTTGTTAAACAGCTTAAAGTAAACACTTCTTGTCCGAATAATTATATAAATATCGGCAGTGGTTATTGTGTTGATAGAATTCCAGTTTTATGTGATCCTTGTGCACCTGAGTTTGCTTGTAATGAAGATTCCAACTCTAATGATGATTATGGTATCTGTGAATCAAAAAAGATTTGTGGTGGCAACGCTTCTTGCGGGAAAAATGGAAATAAATTTTCTTGTTTAGAGGCACCAAAAGACACTTGTGAATGTTGTTGTGAAATTGGTAAGGACGCTAGAGATTGTTGTGCACCGCTTAAATGTGCTGGTACTTGTGGTAGCGACACTTCCAATGATGGTTCTGGCTATGGTTCTTGTTCTGGTTGTTCAGCGGTTGGTACTACTCAAGCAGATCATGATGCTGCTTGTAACTGCGACACCACTAGTGGAAAAATTTGTGACACCTCTAAATCGGGTGGTGTTTGTGTTGATTGTGCTGCTTTAGATGAAACTAGTTGTGGCGACCATAAAAATCAATGTTGTTTTGACGAGGCTAAAGGAGTTTGTCAGGGAGGTAATGGTAATTTACTTAACGGAAAATGTGCCTATTATGATTGTGATGCTGGTAATAAAGCTATTTGTAATCAGACAGCTACCTCTACTGGACAATTTTTAGCCACCTCTACCTGTGTTACAGACTGTGCAGCTAATTCTAAAACAATCTGTGATTTAATTGGTAAAGACAAAACCAAATGCTCCGCTCAAAATAATTGTTGTTATGATGAAAAAAATGATAAGTGTACTGATGGAACAGAGAAGTTTAATTTGGAAGGAGTAAAATATTGTGCTTATTATAATTGTGATCAGGACACTAAAGAGTGCGGAAATGTCGCTAGCACCACTGGACAAATCATTGGCTTTAATAATTGTCAAAATCAATGTGGCTCTTTAGATGTTTCACCTAATAGTAGTTGTGCTTCCGATGAAGCTACTATTTGTAATACTAGTCTTTGTGGAAACCCTTATAGTTGTTTGTCTGATAAGGGAGAAGGTCCAGATCTGAAAGATTGTGGTTTTTGCTGTTGTAAACCAGGTGAAAAAAACGGAGATTTAACTTGTCTAAAAGATAAAGGAAGTTGTTCTGGAAATGGCCGTGGTTTATTCTGTGGCTGCTCTTTAGATTCTCAATGTGGTGGTGGTCAAGGCTGCGGTGATGATACCTGTTGTTACGGAAGACCAAAGGTTGTTTCTACTGACCCTAAAAATAATGCCCAGAAAGTTTGTCGTAACGCACAGATTAAGATTAAGTTTGATCAAGAGATGAATCTTGCTACGCTATCTTCCAATATTTTACTGTTAGAAGAAAAAACTTATAACACCGATGTTTGTCCTGATGGAACAACGCTGTCTCTAAATGATTTCAGACCAAAGAAAATTAATTTTATCGCTAGAGTATATCAAACAATACTAAATAACTTTAAGTATTTATTTAGTGGCTCGGTAAATAATAATGCAATTGCCGCCACTCCTTCAGCGGATAAACTATATTGTGTGTTGCCAGCAACAACTGAAACAAAAACTGGTTATACAAATAAGGCTACTTCAACAATAATTTATCTTAGTCCTCAAAAATTATTAGATGCTCAAACCAATTATTTTGTAGTTGTAAAGGGTGATGAAAATTTAGATAGTAATTATGGGGTAACCAGCCTTAAAAAAGTTGGAATGAACGGTTCGACCATATTTGGTCATATTACCAACCCAGAATTTAACGGCATTAAATTTAAAAATTCTTATACGTTTGGTTTTACAACTTTAGCCGTTGAGAGTGAAGGTGGTGGTGTTTGTGTTTTAGATGATGTTGTTTTGGAGCCAGATTCTTTCTTAATTAATACAGCCGACAACGACGTCACCGATGATGTTGCTAATAGTAAATTATTTGATACAAAAGCTGATAGTGACCGAGCCGTTTCGGCCTGGGCTTATAGTGCTGATGGCCAATTAATACAACCAGTTTCTGGCTATGGCTGGAATTGGAACTTTAAAATAGACGACTCTTCGGTTGTTGATAAAATGAATATTTCTGGTTTAAAAAATAATGAAATTGTAGTCGGTGCGGTTTCTGGTGTTACTGATAAGAGCACAAAAATAACTGCTTCGGTTAACATGTCTGGCTTTAGTAATTTTAGTTTCCGTGGTAATGGTCTTAGCGGTACCTCCAATGCTTACGTGTTTCTTTGTGCCAACCCTTGGCCAATGGTAACAAATGGAAAATGGAGTCCCTGGTCTGACAAGTGTGTCGATAGTTTAGGTAATGCTATTTCTGGTTGTATAAATTATAATTATAAATTTTATTATTGTCGTGACGCGGGAAACAAAGGAACAGTCGACGATTTACCAGCAGTGGCTGACCCAGCTTTAATTTTAGGTTCTTCAGGAAATTTGGTTTGTAGTAATTCAGGCAATCCTTGTAGCGAACAGGGGGCTGTTTGTGGAATTGGTGGTACTTGTATTTGGAATGTTCTTAAAGAATCCTATTTTTTCCGAGAAGCAATTCCTCAATCAGGAGAAATCATTGAAGTAAGAAACACCGGCACTGGCGATTCAGTACTTTTAAGCTGGTATGCTCCAATTGTAAACCCAACAACTTTAGAATCATTTAAAATTTACTATGGATTAAGCGGCGGTCAGGCTGGTTCGGAAATTATTCCGGTTTCAGTTAATGATTCGGCGGTTTGTTCTAAATCTCTTGATAAGTATAACTGTTCTTTAAAGATAACCAGTTTAATTAAAGATAAAAAATATTATTTTAAAGTTTCATCCTTGACTAATAAAAAAGCCGAAAGTCCTTTGTCTGGCGGGGCCGAAATTACCCCAACGGACACTATCGCTCCAGCAAAACCAACGGGTTTAAGTATTGAAACAACAAGCAGTACTTTAGCTATAAAATGGAAAGCTAACACTGATGACGCTCTTTATTATCGTTTATTTCACGGATTTTTAGACGGAAAAAGAGCCTCTGATTCAGTTGATTCTCCAAATAAAGCCACTAGCTTAACTTTTAACCAAAGTGATTATCGCGTTGGTAAACATTATTTTTATTTAGCGGCGATTGATGAGAGTGGAAATATTAGTGAAACCTCGGATGAAGCTTCTACTACTATTACAGCCGCTGTTTTGCAGGAGTAAGATTATTAAAATATATTAATTAATTTTTTAAGATATAAAGCCATGCGTGTTACAACCACTAATTGGAAAAAAATTAGCACCCTGATAATAGTTGGCGCTGTTTTTGCTCTTTTAAATCAAGTTGAAGCGGCCAGTCAATCAGACGCGATTGCTGTTCGTATTTTGCCTAATGTTCATCATGATAATATTGAAACTTGGTATACTAATCAGGGGTATAAAGGCTCACCACAAAGTTTAATTGTGGACGGCTATGAAGCAATTCGCGATGGGCGAACGGTTTTTGTAAACGCGGCTAATATTGATTCGGGTAATTGGTATAAACCACTTAGCTTGTCAGATGCCGCCTTAGGACGGGAATGTAAAGTAAAAATAGCCGTTGATAAAATAACAGGTGCGGTTAATTGTAATTTAGATTTATTTTTAAATCCCAATACTTATGCCGAAGAGTTTTTTGGTGCAATTTCTTATGGTACGGGAAATACTCCATATTGTTCTACTTCAAAATGCTCGACAATGGTTAATGCGAACAAGTGCCGTTGGGTAGAAGGTGGAAAAGAGTGGAGTGGTCAATGTTCAGTTAGAAATAATTCTACCAAAATATATACCAATGTTTATTTAATTTCTTACAATCAAGAATCAGAGGAAAAGACTCTGGATATTCTGGGACAATTAGTTTCTCATTGGAAATTTAACAACAATCTCACTGAATCTGGTCGTTGTTCTATTTCTAAACTAAATTGTCAGACAGACTCTGATTGCCCAAAAGATTATACTTGTTCTAACACCAAGTGCCAACCATCAACCATTAAAGCTTGTTTAATTGATAGTGATTGTCCTTTAAATTTATTTTGTGACAGTTTGAAAGCTCGAGTAACTCGCGATGTTAATCGTCTAGGAAAATTAAATCAATTTGGTAAAGCAATTGAAAATTTTAAACAAGCAAATGGTACTTATCCTAGTTTACAATTCGGGACTTATATTTTGGGTAGTAGTTTATCGGTCTGGCCTAGCTGGAAAGAAACCTTAACTCCTCAACTTGGTTTAGGACAAACTTTACTCGACCCGATTAACTCTTTGGGTTTTTGCAGCGGACATGATCCAGTTACTTGCTGGAATGATAAAACTAAATCTTTTGTAAATTCTAACCTGTCGTTACCGGCTGGAAGTTATGCTTTTAATTACACCGCTACTAAAAACGGGGTTAATTACTCACTTTGTTCTGTTTTTGAAACTGGTCTTCTGGGTTATGATACTGCGGATGAAAAAATTAGTACCCATATGTGCTCGGTAAATAACAGTGCTGGTTATAATTCTAATACAGCTCCTTATGTAGAAAGTTCTTATACTGGCGGCGAATCTGGCAAAGAATTTAACGGTTATGTAAAAATTAAAGACGCTGAGGGTGATCTTGTTTCTTGGAGTTTAAATGCTTTATCTACCGCTCCTTGGATTAGCGGTGATTGGCGATATGGTAATAGCTTAATCCCGGTTTTACAAGATACTGGCGATCCTAATCAAAAAAGAATTTATGCTCCTAAGGCTGGAAAGCCGGGTTTGTATGATATGAACTTGGTTTTAACTGATAGTCGTGGGGCAGCGACAACCACCAAATTAACTTTAAATATCAGTGAAGCGGGCAAACCTCGTATAGAAGCTGAAGATATTACTTATTTTGTTGATCCAATTATTCCGTTAAAATATAGTTTTATTGTTGAGGGTAGTAATTCAAAACCATCTTTTAAAGTTACCTCTTCTAATTCTAATTTTTCTTCTTTAATAAAAGAAGCGGTAGCAAAAGCAACAGAAACTTCGGTTGGCTTGAACAAAAGCAAGATTGATTTTTCTTTTAGAATTCCTGACTCTGTAGAAATAAAACAAGATGTTGTTATTCCTTTGCTCATTACCGCCACCGCTGACAATATTACTTCTTCAGTGATGGTAAATATAACCATAAAAATGGAGAAGCCTTTGTTGGATTTTCAATGTGATACAACGGCTCGCCTGGGAGCTTCTTATCCAATTTCTGGAAATTCCTGTTTCTTGGGTAAGCAGAAAAGTGGTAATTATAATTTGTCTTATTCTGTAAGTAGTATTAACAATCTTTATGTTGATAAAAGTTCATCAGCCGAAGATGTTTATTTAAAAGCAGACACTATTAAGGGGTCGATTGCTACTAGTTCAATTGTTAAAATAACGGTTGCTAATGAATATGGATCGCTCACTGAAAAAAGTTTTGCTTTAAAGGTTAATACTTTTTGTGGTGATGGCGTGAAACAGATACCAAATTCTGAAGGGCAGGGCGGACTTTATAATAACGGAATGGAATCTTGTGATGGTGCCGATGGTGTTTGGGCTTCAACTACAGCAGTTTCTACAAATCCAGCTATACAGTATGCTTGTACTACTGGTTTAAACGTTAAATCGCCTTATCCTATTTTAAATAGTAATAGCTGTGTCTTTAAATCAGCTGTTGAAGGTGGTGGTTATTGTGGCGATGGTTATTGTCAAAATAAAATTATAAATCCTCAGGGTTCTTTAGTGGAGATGGAAACTTGTAAAAATTGCAGCTCTGATTGTGGTGCTTGTGTTTGTGTTCCTAGTTGTGAGGTTAATATTTGCGGTGATGATGGTTGCGGTGGCTCTTGTGGTGACTGTTCTGAAGATGAAGAGTGCGTCAACGGTTCCTGCTGTTTATCAGGGGCTGATGTTCAAGTGTCTGCTGACAATAAGCATTTAACCTATTTTAATGAGGTTGAGGTTGCTAGTGGGCATGACTGGACTAAAATTCAAAAATTTAATGTTACTTTGCAAAAGGGCGTTAACGTCTTTGCTATTCAAGCTGATGATGATCCTGGAGCTTCTAATAATTTACACGGTTTGTCGGCCACTTTAAATGTTTATGGTTGTAAGAATAAAACAGGTTCTAAAACATTTTCAATGAATACAGACTCAACAAATAATTGGCGTTGTACTGAAGAAAAGAATTATATAAATTTAACAGGTTGGAATTTAAACGATTATAATGATGATGCTTGGCCAACGGCTCAGTCTTTGGGTAACAAGGGGCCGGTAAGGGGTAATTCTTTACCATATAATCAAATTTGGGCCGCCAATGAAACAAGCGGTGTTGAAGATGCTAAAACCATCTATTGTCGCTACTCTTTTTCAACGGCAGAAATATTTAAGTAGGTGTTAATTTAAATTTAATCTTTTTATATGATACAATTAAGTAATAGAAAAAAAATTATCATCGCCCTTTCAATTGTTTTGATAATTATTATTTTTATCATTGTTTTTGTTAGTTTGAAAAACGATTCGACAACTAAACCTTTAAGCAATGATGACGAATCAGAAGTAATATCAGAAATAAATACTGCCCGAGAAATGACAGAAGAAGAAAAAATAAAACTTTTAATCAGTCCTTCTCAGGAGGCGGAAGTGGTTAATGAAAAAAATGGTATATATATTTATCGTATAAAAAAATAAATAAAAATTTATGTTTAATGATTTACAAGCAAATCAATCAGCTCCAACAACACCGTCGGTTGACGACATTTTTGCTGAAACTGATAAGCCGGTGACGGAGGCTAAAAGTTTTTCCGGCTATTACAATCAAAGCCCAGCTAATTCTGTTAGCTCGCCAGCTCCCACGGAAATTGAAACTCAAAAAGCTGGTTTGTCGGCTAGTGATGGCGCAGCTAGTCCCTCTAAGAGTAAAATTTTAAAAATTGGTTTAATAATTTTATTTATAATTTTGTTAGCTAGTTTGGGTTATCTAGTTTACATCAAATTTATTGCTAACCAGGCTCCAGCTGAAGTAATTGAAACTAAGACAACGGCTGTTGTTACAACCAACCAAGAAGCGGTGGTGACTGTCACAGAGCCGGTAGAACCAGTTATTCCTGTTAGCCAAGAAATAACGGTCGTAACTTCAACTCCTTTGGCAACAACTACCCCTCCGGTAAGTAATTTAGTTGATACCGATGGCGATGGTTTAACTGATGAAGAAGAAAATGTTTTAGGAACAAATGTTATCATGACCGATACTGATGGTGACGGATTGTCCGATGCTGATGAAGTAAAAATTTACAATACCAACCCAGGTAAAGTTGATACTGACGATGATACTCTACCTGATTATGATGAAGTAAAAATTTATAGAACCGATCCTAATAAAATTGATACCGATGGCGATAGTTATGATGATGGCTCAGAGGTTAAAGGAGGTTATAATCCACTAGGAACCGGTAAGTTAATTGATGCTGTAAATTAGTAGCTAGTCTCTTTATTAGTATGAATAAAAATTTAGATATTAACAGAACTAAAACTAGTAGTATTTTTTCTACTAAAAAATCAGGGCGAAAGGTTTTTTTAAATCTTCACGTTATGCCTCGGGGGCAAGAATCTGCTGATGTCCGAGTTTTTAGTTGGCTCACTGGCGGATTGCTTATTTTAGTCAGTCTGATTATTTTTTTAATGATTTATGTTTAATAGTTCTAAAAAAAAACCTACTTCAATTAACGACACAACCGATCAGGTTAATAAAGATTTTGTTACTCACAATATGCCAGGAGCACATCGTTTTTCTGGCCAGACTTTTTCTAGTGGTACCGCTGTTAAAAATAACTCGTCTTTAAATAACCCTAGTGCTGTAAATCATCAAAAAGTTGGATTGCTTATTATTGGTGGCGGTTTTATTTTAATTATTCTTCTTTTCTATTTTGGCTATTCTTATTTTATAAAACCATTATTAAAAGAACCCGCTCTAGGTACTAATAATAATCAGGTGGTAACGGCCCCTGAAGTAATTACTTCTAAAACAGAAGAGGTTTTATTGCCTCCACAAACAATTGCTACCGAGACGCCACTAATTGCCACATCAACGAATACTGCCGCTACTTCTTCGGAATTATTTCCTGAAGAAACCCCTGTTATTTTAGAACCAAAAACGGTTTCCACTACCGACTCTGATGCTGATGGTTTAACCGATGATGAAGAAAAAATAACTGGCACTGATCCAAATAAAGCCGATACAGATGCTGATGGTTATTTAGATTTAGCGGAACTTAAAAGTGGTTACGACCCCTTGTCTGCCAACATGAAAGCAACGACCACTTCGCAAATGTTAAGTTATAAAATTGATGACAAAACAACGGTTATTTACCCTTCATTTTGGGAAATAACCAGAAGTGATATTAATAATACAATTATTTTTGTTAACTCTGATAAGGCTTTTATTCAAGTTACCTATCAAGATAATCCTGGTAAAATTAGTCCTCGGGCTTGGTTTACTGAACAGTTTTCTGGTTTAACTCCAGGGGAAGAAGTTTTAGGTGATAGTTGGCAGGGTATTTATTCACAAGACGAGT
The DNA here is from genome assembly GCA_964510275.1 of uncultured Gammaproteobacteria bacterium. Lineage (GTDB taxonomy): Bacteria > Patescibacteriota > Patescibacteriia > Patescibacteriales > UBA12465 > JAEZRQ01. Next base: position 9,237 of record CAZEBE010000001.1, on the reverse strand, counting down.
TGGCTGCCTATATTTTTAATAAAGATTTTTCTAAAATTTATAATTTTTCTTGTTCTCCTCTAACAAATGACACTGATGGGGTAACCCTATTTCATTTAATGATTAAAACCTTGATTATAAAATAAGATCCCTTAATTAAAAAAAGACTTACTAGTAAAAAATTTAGTAAGTCTTTTTTAGTTTCTATTGATTCTTTAAAACGATATCAATTAAACCATATTTTTTAGCATCTTCGGCCAGCATCCAGTTATCGCGATCGCTATCGGTTTCAATTTTTTCTGCTTTCTGACCGGTGTGTAAGGCTAAAATTTTGTTTAGCTTCTTTTTAGTTTGTAAAATGTGTTCCGCTTGAATCTTGATATCTGAAGCTTGTCCTTCGGCCCCTCCCATTACTTGATGAATCATTACTTCGCTATTTGGTAGTGCCATTCTTTTTCCTTTAGCGCCGGCTGATAATAAAACCGAAGCCATTGAGGCGGCCATGCCTACACAAATTGTAGATACATCAGCTTTAATATATTGCATAGTGTCATAAATTGCTAGACCAGCACTGACTGATCCTCCTGGGGAATTAATATAAAATTTAATATCTTTAGTTTTATCTTCGGCATCTAAGAATAGTAACTGAGCAATAATAATATTAGCAACATGATCATCAATTGCTTCACCTAAAAAGATAATGCGGTCCTTTAAAAGGCGAGAGTAGATGTCATAAGCTCGCTCCATTTGTCCTTCCTTTTCAATTACGGTTGGTATTAGTGGCATATTTTAATATTTAATGAGTTATTGGCTTAATTATAGTTAAAAGCGGCAAATTTGTCCAGATGTTAACAATTTTTACTTTTAGACCATTGATTTTTTATAAAGATTATTCTAAGCTTTAAAAGCAAAACGTCGTAATTCTTTCGTTTCGCTTTTTAATCTAAAAATCTATATGAAAAATCAGTCAAAGAGCTTATTTTCTTCAAAAAAGGCTCATTTAAGAATCACAATTTTACTCATCGTGATTTTTGCTTTCATTTCTTTCTTGGGAAGTGCTGGCAATTATTACAATCGGTTTGTTAACTACGTAGCTAATAAAACTAACAGTATTGTAGTTTTGCCACAAGCTAAAGAAATCCCTTTTGTTTTAGGGTTAGATTTACAGGGAGGAACTCAGCTTACTTATGAGGCTGATGTAAAAAATATTCCCGAAGCCGACAGAACCTCTTCACTTGAAGGCGTTCGTGATGTTATTGAACGCCGTGTTAATTCTACTGGTGTGGCCGAACCGGTAATTCAAGTTAATCGCAGTATGAGTGGTGATTATCGTGTTATCGTTGAACTCGCCGGTGTTAAGAATGTTAATGAGGCGATTAAGATGATTGGCGAAACTCCATTATTAGAATTTAAAGAGACAACTAACAACGTTGTCCCTGTTTCCGGAACTTCAACTACGGCTACAATTGAACAATCTTGGGTTAATACTGAACTTACTGGTAAAAATTTAAAAACAGCTACTTTAAGTTTTGATCCTAATGATGGTACGCCTCAAGTAGCTCTAAATTTTGATGAAAAAGGTGCTAAAATGTTTGCCGATATTACAGAACGCAACGTTAATAAGCCAGTGGCCATTGTGCTTGATGGTTATACTATTAGCGCTCCAACAGTTAACGAAAGAATTCCTGATGGTAAAGCGGTTATTTCTGGAAGATTTACCGTTACCGAAGCTAAATTATTAGTTCAGAGACTTAATACTGGTGCTCTTCCAGTGCCGATTACTTTAGTCGGTCAACAAACGGTTGAGGCTAGTTTAGGTCAGCAGTCTATTGATAATAGTTTTAAAGCTGGTTTAGTTGGCTTCTTATTAGTTGCTTTGTTTATGATTCTCTATTACCGTCTTCCTGGTCTTATTTCTGTTATTTGTTTAGCTATTTATGTAACCGCCGTTTTGGCAATATTTAAGATTATGCCTTGGTGGATGACTTGGGTATTCTTATTATCATTATTTGCTTTATTTGTTTCAGTCTTTAGGGAACTTAAAATTTTTGACGGTATTTTATCGGCTGGTATGTTCTTGGTAGTGTTTATCTTCTTGGGTTATTATGCTCACACTTCAGTTACTTTAACTTTAGCGGGTATCACTGGTTTCATTTTATCAATCGGTATGGCAGTTGATGCTAATATCTTGATTTTTGAACGTATGAAAGAAGAGCTTAATGCTGGTAAGCCACTTGATATTGCTCTTGATGAAGGTTTCAAACGTGCTTGGCCATCAATTCGTGATGGTAATACTACTACTATTTTAGCCTGTTTCGTTTTAATGAGTTTTGGCACCGGATTGGTTAAGGGTTTTGGGGCTACTTTATTCTTAGGGGTCGCTATTTCTATGTTGAGCAGCATTGTTATTACTAGTAGTTTGATGAGGGTTTTTGTTGGTAAATTTTTATCTCATCATCCTTGGTGGTTAGGTGTTAAAAAGATTAATAAATAAGGGTCAATTTTTATTATAACTTTATGGTTAATTATCACATTATTAGATTTAAAAAACTTTGGCTAATAATCTCCGCTGCGATGGTGATAGTCTCTGTGGCTGCTCTAGCAATTTGGGGCTTAAAAGCCGGATTAGATTTTACTGGCGGTAGTTTACTGGAAGTAAAAATGGCTGGCGGACAACCAACAGTAACTGAGGTGCAAAATAGTTTAAGCGGGGCAGGGGTTAGTAGTTTGGTCATTCAACCAACTGGCAGTGATTCTGTTATTCTACGTTTTCAAGAAACCTCACAAGAAAAACATTTAGCAGTTATTGAGGCGTTAAGTAAAATGGAAAAAGCAAAGACTGGTCTAACAGAAATTCGTTTTGAATCAATTGGAACTTCAGTTGGAGCAGAACTTAGAAGCAAATCTTTTTCAGTTATGTTTCTAGTGCTACTAATTATTATTCTTTATATCTCTTTAGCCTTTAATAAGGTTTCAAAGCCGGTTGCTTCTTGGAAATACGGTACCATTGCTATTATTGCCTTGGTTCATGACATTGTTATTACTTCTGGTGTCTTTGCTATTTTGGGTCATTTTTACGGCGTTGAAGTTAATACTCCGTTTGTTGTCGCCTTGCTTACAGTTTTGGGTTATAGTGTGCATGATACCATTATTGTTTTTGATAGAACTCGTGAGAACTTACCAAAAAGCAATTCTTCTTTTGCTGACACTGTTAATCATAGTTTAAATCAGACTTTTGTGCGTTCTATCAACACCACTTTAACAGTATTGCTATCCCTGCTAGCAGTATTAGTATTTGGCGGCGCTTCAATTCGCGATTTCGTTTTAGCTCTGATGATTGGTGTTTTCTGCGGAGCCTATTCTTCTTTATTTATGGCCAGTCCTTTATTGGTTTATTTCCAGGAGTGGCAAAAAAGAAAATAACACTTTTTAAGTTGATTATAAAAGGACTTCCGGTTAATGGGAGTCCTTTTTAATCTGTGGTATAATTCTAATATGAAAAAAAATATTTTAAACTTAGATGCTAATTGGCTGGCTGATTTGGCAATTTTTATCGTTTTAGGAATAACCCCTTTGTTTTTTAATTATTTTTATCCAATTAGTATTGATTTAAGTAAAATAGTTATTTTCAAAGTCTTTACTCTACTGTTGCTGTTTGCTGTTGTTTGGCGTTTGGTTGGTTTAAGGTTGTTAGTAGTTAAAAATAGTTGGAGAAGATTACTTCCACTGGTGTTGTTATTTGTTTTTTTAATCTTCTCTCTATTTTTTTCGGTTGATATTGCTACTTCCTGGTTCGGTTCTTACGATCGTGAAGAGGGTCTGGTTTCTTGGCTTTTTTATGGTTTGTGGGCGTTTTTACTTATTATTCATTTAGGCAGTTATCCGGCCGAGAAAAAAACTTTAAAGATAAATAGTTTTATAAAAATTAGCTCCTTATCTGGTCTGTTAGTATCTATTTATGCCATTTTCCAAATCTTAGGCTTTGATTTTGTTTCCTGGTCGGAGCCAGCAACACTTACGGGTCGCGTTGTTTCTTCTTTTGGACAGCCTAATTACTTAGCTTGTTGGCTTGTCTTAGTTTTGCCACTAAGTCTTTATCTAGTCTGGGCGTCTAAAAAAAGGGCAGCCTATTGTTGGTTAGTGGTGTTTGTTTTTCAATTTATAACCTTAATTTTAACTGGAAGTCGGGCGACTTTTTTTATTTTTTTAGCTGTTTTAATGGGGTGGTTAGTTTGGTTTTTAAATAAAAAAAGACTACTATCTGTTAAAAAGATTTTGTTAATTAGTGGGGTGATTCTTGTTGTTTTGATTGGCTTTTTAGCTTTTTTAACTCATAGTAATCAAACTCGCTTAGCCGAATTTACCGATATAAAAAAAGGAAGTTTAGCCGTTCGTCTAAATCTTTATCAAACTGGTTGGCAAGCTTTTTTAAAAAAACCTTGGCTGGGTTATGGTTTAGAAAATCAAAAGGAGGCTTATGTTGGTTATTATAAAACTGATTTTGCACTTTATGCTCGACCAAATACTTATAGCGATCGTGCCCATAATTTAATCTTAGATATTTTGTTAACCAGTGGTCTTATTGGTTTTGTTTTTTTTGTTTATTTCTTTTATTGGATTTTTAATAATTTAACTAAAGCTCTTAAAGATAGGAAATATGGGGATTTTCCATCTTTTTTGGGGTTATCCTTGGCAGCTTATTTAAGTTCTTTGTTGTTTAATTTTTCAGTTACAATAACTAATATTTATTTTTGGTTTATCGTTGCTTTGACTTTTGTAATCAGCGGGCAGGAAATATTTTTGGTAAAAAATGAAAAAAGAAATTTTGATTTAGGAAGAATTATTTTAATAATTGGTACGGCGATTTTATTTTTTTATGGCTCTTGGGTAGAATTAAAAAAAATAGAGGCGGATTATTATTATAATAAAGCGTTGGTAGAGATAAATAATTCTCAGTATTTTACCGCTTTGGTTTTTAAGGATTATATTAAAGAAACTCAGCCCAATGAAATATTTTTAACTTATTATGATCAGGGCATTTCTTTGCATCTTTTAGAAAAGTTACCAATAATTTCTAGTCGCTCGGCAATTTTTGTTATCTCGCAGTATTTATTGGAAACAGAAAAAAGAATAACCGACACTAATTTTGAAAATAAATTTATTAAAGCTTTTATTTTGGGAATGTCTGATAATCAGCGTGCCAACCAATTATTTAATGAGTTAGCCTTATTAAGTCCGGAACTACCTAAAATTTATTTAGCCTGGGGGGACTCTTTGATGTTTACCCATAATTACAAGGAAGCGCTGGTAAAGTTTGAGCGGGCTAGTCGTTTATTGCCAGATTCAAATAATAAATACATAAATGCTGATCAAAAAAAGAGATTAAATTTTTATAAAGAGCAAGTTAACTTACGCTTAACTAAAACAGAATTATTATTAAAATAATTATATGAACGATTATTTATTTTTTGGCCCAGTTATTTTTTTGATTTTTGGGATGTTAATTGGTAGTTTTATAAATTGTTTAGCTTGGCGACTATACAAAGAAGAAACCATTTTAGGACGTTCCTATTGCCCCAAATGTTTAAACAAAATTAAATGGTATGACAACATTCCACTTCTTAGTTTTTTAATTTTAAAAGGTAAGTGCCGATCTTGTTCTGAAAAGATTTCTTGGCAATATCCACTAGTTGAACTTATAACGGGACTGTTTTTTTATGTGGCTTTTTTATTTTTTGGTCCATCGCCATTAATCCTGATTAAGAGTTTTATTATAATTTCAATTTTAGTTTTAGTTTTTATCTTTGATTTCCGCTGGTATCTCATCCCGGTTTCAACTCTTTTATGGGGCGGATCTGTAATTGTTATTTTAGGAGTCATCTCTAATTTATTTATTTTTGGTTATTATCTGTTTTCTTTGGTGGTTACAATAGCTCTATCAGTCGTTTTCTTTGGGGCACAATATCTTATAACCAAGGGCAAAGGCTTGGGTGAAGGAGATATTTGGTTGGGAGCTTTTTTGGGAGCAATTTTTACTAACGTTTTAGAGTTATCAGTGGCCATTTTAAGTGCTTATTTTATTGGCGCCATTGTTAGTTTGGGGCTGCTTTTAATGGGTAATAAAAAATGGGGTAGTAAGTTACCTTTAGGGGTGTTTTTAGCTCTTGGCGGAATAATCTCATTATTCTTTGGACAAGAAATTGCCGGTTGGTATTTAAATCTTTTTTCTTTATAAAATTGGTTGTTAAAAAAATCAAAATCTAGTATAATAAATTTGAACAAGTAAAGCTCTTTTTGGCTTGGCAGAGATTGTTAAAATTAGTTTTTTGATGTTGCCTAAAAGACTTATCTATAATTATTTATGAGAGATGAAATTATCGCTGGTTTAGACGTTGGCTCAACCGCTATTAGATTGGTGATTGGTCAAAAAATAGAAACTCCTTCTGGGGAAGAGTTACAGATTATCGGCGCCGTTTCTTCGCCAACCGCTGGGGTTAATAAAGGCGTGGTAAGCAGTATTGAAGAAACCACTTCTTCTATTTCCGCTTGTCTTGAAAAGGCCGAACGTTTAATTGGTGTACCAATTACTAACGTTTGGGTAAGCATTAATGATCCTCATGTAAAATGTGAACGCAGTAAAGGCGTGGTGGCTGTTTCTAAGAGTGATGGAGAGATAAATGAAGCGGATGTTAATCGTGCTATTGAAGCCGCTCGGGCACTTGCTGTTCCAGTTAATTACGAAATTTTACATGTTATTCCTGTTAAATTTGCCGTTGATAATCAAACTGATATTAAAGATCCAATCGGAATGTCTGGAATTCGTTTAGAAGTCGAAACTCTAATTATTCAAGGACTATCTACTCAAATCAAAAATTTAACCAAAGCTATTTATCGTACGGGACTTGAAATTGAAGACTTGGTTTTAGCGCCGCTTGCTGCTGCTGAATCGGTGCTCACTCCTAAACAAAAAGAATTAGGTGTTGCTTTAATTAATATCGGTTCTTCTACCACTTCAGTAGCTATTTATGAAGAAAGAAATTTGTTACACACCGCTATTTTACCAATTGGTTCTGAACATATAACCGCTGATATTGCCATTGGCCTTCGTTGCCCGATTAAATTAGCAGAAAGGATAAAAAGAGAATTTGGCAGTTGTAATCCTGATGTAATCGATCGCGAAGAGGAGGTTGATGTTACGGAGTTAGTTAAAGAAGAAGATGTAAATGATGATATTGAAACCGTCTCTAAACATTACGTAGCAGAAATTATTGAAGCTCGAGTGGAGGAAATTTTAGAAAAAATAGACGCCGAGTTTAAAAAAGTTGATAGGTCAGGAATGCTTCCTGCTGGTATCGTTTTTGTTGGTAGCGGTGCAGAGTTAAATGGTTTAGTCGACCTGGCTAAGAAAAAACTAAGATTGCCAGCTTGCATGGGTGTTTCTCGTAACGTTAATGTAGTAATTGATAAAGTTAAAACCCCAGAATTTTTAACATCTCTAGGCTTGGTTATTTGGGGTAATCATAATAGTTCAGAAGTTCGTGGTAACAATAACATTCGTAAAAATTTAGAAGGTGTTTTTGGTAAAGCTAAAAATTTCTTTCAACACATCATTCCAAAATAATAAATTATATTTAGAATATAGAGCCGGAATTATTTTTATTTCCTATCTATAAATAGTTATATGGCAGAAATAAAACCAGAAATTGAAACTTTCGCTAAAATAAAAGTTGTTGGCGTTGGTGGTGGCGGAGGTAGTGCAATTAACCGTATGGTTGATGGTGGTATTAAAGGTGTTGAATTTGTGGCTGTAAATACTGATATTCAGGCTTTACATTATAACAAGGCTGGCGAAAAAATTCACATTGGTAAAACAGTTACTCGTGGACTTGGGGCAGGAATGAATCCAGAACTTGGAAAGGCAGCGGCCGAAGAATCAGAAAATGAAATTCGTGAAGCCTTAAAGGGTTGCGACATGGTCTTTATTACTTGTGGTATGGGTGGCGGTACTGGTTCTGGTGCTTCTCCAATAGTTGCTAAGATTTCTCGCGAACTTGGAGCTTTAACAGTGGCAGTGGTTACCAAACCGTTTGCTTTTGAAGGTGGTCAACGCAAGAACATTGCTGACAGAGCCTTCGCTGAGTTAGCTGATAAAGTAGATACTATTATTACTATTTCCAATGATAAATTACTTCAAGTAATTGATAAGAAAACTTCATTACTCGAAGCTTTTAATATTGCTGACGACGTGCTTCGTCAAGGTGTTCAGGGAATTGCCGAAATTATTACGGTTCCTGGTATTATCAATGCCGACTTTGCTGATGTAAAAGCGGTAATGTCTAACGCTGGTTCTGCTTTAATGGGTATTGGTCAAGCAACTGGTGAAAACAAAGCGATTGATGCAGCTAAGGCTGCTATTAACTCTAGCTTACTTGATATGTCAATTGACGGAGCAAGAGGGATCGTCTTTACAATTACCGGTGGTGTTGATTTATCAATGAGTGAAGTTAGTGAAGCCGCTAAGGTTATTACCGCGGCCGCTGACGAAGAAGCTAAAATTATTTTTGGTGCTGTTATTGATGAAAATCTTAAAGACGAAATTAAAATTACCGTGGTGGCCACTGGTTTTGACGGTAAGGGAAGTAATAGTGTTAATAAGATTGAACCAATTAAAACAACTTATACTTCAAATTCTTTTATTGAAGAAAACGAACGAGAAGCTTCTCCAATTAATTCTTCTTGGGCTGATAAAACAAAAACAAAATTATCAGTTTTTAAAAACACCCCAATTAAACCAATAATTGAAAAGAAAATGGAGCAACCAATGGTAAATAGTAATGAGGAAGATGATTTAAGTGTGCCAGCCTTTATTCGGAAGAAAATGATGTAATTTTTGCTGATTAACTCTTTTAAAGATAAGACCTTAAGGGGTCTTATTTTTTTTGTTTTAAATTTTTTTGTAAATTTTTTTAGCCTAGTAAAAATTGGTTAATATTTTCTTTGTGTTTTTTTAACCGCATGGTTATTGTTTTTTAAATTCCCCACCATTTATCCACAGCCGACCAGGCAATGAAAATATTCTTATTTTTTCCTGAAAATACGACTATTCCCTTTTTTTAACTATTAGTTTACAATAAGGGTACACACAAGATGTGGTGTAATGGATTAAAATACAGCCACTAAATATTGTTATTTTACCTATTGACGAATTTTAAGTCTTTAAGTAATGATATATAACTATGAAATGTCCAATTTGTTATT